>JAZNJJ010000013.1:0-18572 GCA_045577985.1 Alphaproteobacteria bacterium | reverse complement strand
TTTTTAAGTTTTTACGGTATATTACTACTTATGTAGTGAGAGCCGTTTTGTGTAGAAGGAGATTATGATGAATCATACTAATCAATCCGGCAGATCTATGATTGAAATGCTTGGAGTTTTGGCGATTATCGGCGTATTATCCGTTGGTGGAATCGCCGGTTATTCAAAAGCAATGATGAAATTTAAAATCAACAAAACCATTGATCAAATTTCACAAATTGCACAAAATGTTCGTATTCTTTATGCTCGTCAAAAAAATTATGGTAATTTGAGTGGAAAAGTAGCATATAAAGCAAATTTAGCACCGAGGGAAATGTTTGAAAGTGGTTCTGGATCCGGATACGAAATGACTAATGCTTTTGGTGGAAAAGTTGAATTTTTTGTTGTTGGTAAATATGTGAGTGGTGATAACAAAGCTTTTACAATAAGCCTTTATGATTTACCAGAAGAAGCATGTATTGAACTTGCGACACAAGATTGGGGAAGCGATAATTCATCCGGTTTAATAGCAATCTCTGCATCTAGTGGTCCATCACCAGCAGCAACTGGAGAATATCTAAACTGTCAGGGAAGTAATTATGGTATAAAAGTAGCTTGTCCTGGAGGTTCTACAATTTCCGTACCTATGCCGGTTGATATGGCTGTAGATGCTTGCGAAGGAAATAGCAATACTGTAGCATTGAAATTCTATTAATCAAAAAATTATTTTATCCCAAAAAAACCTCCCATTTCGGGAGGTTTCTTTTTAATCCATTTCAGCTAAACGATCTGCTTGATCTTCTAGTATTAAAGCATCAATAATTTCATTTAATGCTTCTCCAGAGACGATATCATCAAGTTTGTATAGTGTTAGATTTACACGATGATCCGTTACTCTACCTTGAGGATAGTTATAAGTACGAATGCGCTCACTTCTATCACCACTACCTACTTGCAATCTGCGTTTTTCAGAATAATTTGCATCTATTGCTTCTTTTTGACTATCATATAAACGAGCTCGCAAGTGGTTCATCGCCTTTTCTTTATTTTTATGTTGCGATCTATCGTCCTGACATTGAACAATTATTCCTGTTGGTATATGCGTAATACGAACGGCAGATTCTGTTCGGTTAACGTGTTGTCCACCAGCCCCGGAAGCACGGTATACATCTATTTTTAAATCTGCAGGATTTATATATAAATCAACTTCTTCAATTTCTGGAAGAACCGCAACAGTTGCTGCAGATGTATGAACTCTGCCTTGTGATTCTGTTACAGGAACACGTTGTACTCGGTGAGCTCCAGACTCAAACTTCAATTTAGCAAAAACATCTTTTCCCGTAATTTTTGCAGAAGCTTCTTTATATCCACCCAAGCCATTTTCATTGGCATCTAAAATTTCAAATCTCCAACCCTGTTTTTGTGAATATCTCTGATACATTTCAAATAAAACAGCTGCAAATAAGGCTGCTTCATCACCACCAGTTCCGGCACGCACTTCAAGAATTGCATTTTTTTCATCGTCGGCATCTTTGGGCAGTAAGAGAACTCGTATTTCTTTTTCCATTTCCGGTAATTGTTCTTTTACTTCGTAATACTCCATTTCAGCCATTTCGCGCATTTCTTTATCTAATGAAGTATCATCCATCATAGATTTATCATCACGCATGGTTTGTAATAACTTTTTATACTTATTTATTGCCTCAACGACAGGATCTAAAACTGCTAATTCTTTGTTTAATTTCACCAGTTCTTCAGAAGAAACACTAGACGTTAAAAGAGCCTGAACTTCTTCATGTCTATTTACAACATTGGCTAACTTTTCTTCAAAATTCATTATTTCAGTTCCTCAATTAAATCGCTAAAAGCAACGTTTTTTTGCTCACCGCTATCTAAATCTTTAACAGTTACGACATTATTCGCCATTTCTTCTGAACCAATAATAACAGCTTTTATGGCATTTATTTTATTTGCTTTTATTATGCGTTTTTTCATATTTCCACTATAACTTTGTTCAACTCGAAAACCGGCAACTCGAAGCTTATATGATATCTCAATTGCTTTATCGTTTGTATCTTCACCAACAGGAATTACTGCTATTGGGCGAGGAAGTTCAACATCTTTATCTAATAACATTGATAATCTTTCAACTCCGCATGCCCAACCAATTCCGGCAACTTCTCCACCGCCCATCTGAGCAACAAGACCATCATAACGACCACCTGCCAAAACGGTGCCTTGAGCTCCTAACTTATCTGTTGTTAGTTCAAAAACGGTGTGTGAATAATAATCTAATCCTCTAACTAAGCGATTATTTACACGATATTTTATACCTAAACTATCTAAACCTTTCAGTACGGCATTGAAAAAATTCTTAGAATTTTCATTTAAACTATCTGCATACAATGGTGCATTTTCAATAACAACCCTATCACACTCTTCTTTAGAATCTAAAATACGAAGAGGATTTCTTTCTAACCTATTTTTACTATCTTCAGAAAGCTCATCATAGTGTTCTTTTAAATAGCTTACCAATTTGTTACGATATGCATCACGACTTTCAGCATCTCCTAATGAATTTATTTCAACCGTAACCTGACCTGATAAACCTAATTTCTCTAGAAATTCATAAGCCATTGAAATAACTTCAATATCTGCTTGAGGAGTTTCTACACCCAAAAGCTCTACACCAAATTGTGTAAATTGGCGTTGACGACCTTTTTGTGGACGTTCATAACGAAACATCGGACCACTATAATAAAATTTAATAGGTAAATTTTGTTGCATACCATTAGAAACAAAGGCTCTTACAACACCTGCGGTTCCTTCCGGACGAAGAGTTAAACTTTCTCCACCTTTATCTTCAAAACAATACATCTCTTTTGTTACAATATCAGATGTGTCTCCTAAATTACGAGCAAATACCTCTGTAAATTCAAATATTGGTGTTTCAATTTCTTCAAAACCATATTTTTCAACAATCGATGAACCGGTTGCAACAACTTTTTTCATTTTTCTTTTGGCAGCACCATATAAATCATAAGTACCACGAACACTTTGAACTTTTGCCATTTTTATACCTAATTATTTTTTTGTAAAAATTTATCTAATTTAATATTTGTTTGTTTGGTTGCTGTAGCAACTTTAGTTAATTTTCCATCAACATAAAAGTCAACGTTGTAATATCTACCAACAGATACAACCATATTTTCACTATCAGGAATATCATATTTAAAGCCTTTGCTATATATCCCACTGATTAGTATCTTATCACCTCGTCTAACTTCCAACCAAGATGGACCGGTTAATACCATTTTGATGCGTGTTGTAAATTCAAGAGGTTCATCAACAACAGTATCCTGGTTATCTTCTTTAACCGTCTCCGCTGTATTTTCTGCAGATGTTACAGAATTATCTTCTTTTATTGCTTCAGGAGTTTTTATTTCAGTTACTTCTGTTGTTTCTGTTGCTTCTGTGCTTTTTACTTCAGGAATAGATGTTGTTTCAGGGGTAACAGTATAAGAAGCATCTGTTTCAACAACGTTATCTACAGGTAATTCCTCATTTAATATTTCTTCTATTGATGATTGTTCATCAATGACAACAGTTTCTTCGACCGCATTATTATCTATTGTTTCTTGTTCTATCGCCTCTTGTGTCTTATATGTCGAAAGATAAGACCAACCGCCAATTAATCCTGCTAAACCAATTAAACCAATAATGATATGTGATATTTTTGGACCAGAAGAATCTGAGTTATTATCTGATGTATTTTCCGTTTTATCATTTTCATCAGGAAAAGCGGTTTTCTTATATGATTGAACAATACGGGCACTGTTCAGGCCTAAATATTCAGCATAACTACGAACGAAACCTATCCCATAAGGAACAGGAGGAAGGCTATTATAATCAAGGCTCTCAATAGCTTCTATGTATACTTTGCGTATACATAAATCTTTAGAGACATCACTCAATGTTTTGCCACTTTTTAAACGTGTATTTCGAAGAATTTCTCCAACAGTTTGAGCATCCATATCTTCGATATTTAATGTTTCTTCGTTATTATTTTCTGTTACTTTTTTCACTTTTCTATCCCCTATTTTTTCTTGCTTATAACATATTATTTAGTCGATTGCAATAGTGTGATCGTATGCATAAGCCAATAATTGTGGACGTAAACTATTTTTTGATGACTTTAGTAATGTCTTTATGTAATCGGCAACATCTTCGTTTGTCATACTCAAAATCATCTTCTTTACATTAGCATAGGAAGCACCTGATACAGATAAATTTCTATACCCCAAACCTATCAAAGCCATAGCTTCCAACGGATTACTTGCCATTTCTCCGCAAACAGAACAATAGACTTTATATTGATTTGCTTTATCTATTATTGTTTTCATTAACTTTAAAAATGGTGCTGATAAAACATCATACCTATCAGATAATCGAGGATTTCCTCTATCACACGCAAAAACAAACTGATACAGATCATTGGTTCCAACAGATACAAAATCAACCAGTTGCAATATTTCATCAAGTTGGAATACTATTGATGGAACTTCTATCATTATACCTACATTAACTTTTTTAGGTGTTGGCATATTACGTTGTTTTTCACGTTCATATTCCATCATCAAAGTTTCTTTTGCATCAATAAATTCTTGTACCGTTGATATCATCGGAAACATAACATTTAATTCTTTATCCATTGCGGCTCTCAGCATAGCCCTAATCTGCTGACGTAAAATCGCTCTTCTATCTAATGTTATTCTAATTGAACGCCAACCTATTGCTGGATTATCTTCTTTGATATCCCCCCAATATGGCAAAAATTTATCCGAACCGACATCCAAACTTCTGAAAATAAGACGCTTATTTCCAAGAATATCAAATAATCTCTTATACTGTAGTTGTTGACTATCTACATCAGGCATTTTTTCTGATGACATAAAAGTTATTTCGGTTCGATATAAACCAATACCATCACAATTGGTTGGTTTTATATAATCAAAATCTAAATCTAAACCATAATTCATTGCTAAATTTATTTTTAGCCCATCTTTTGTTTTTGTTGGAATTTTACTTAACTCTTCTAATTCTGCAAAAACATTTTTTAAACCAATCGATTTTTTTTGATATTCTGCGATTTGACGTTCAGTTGGACGAGTATATACAATACCATCATCACCATTTACAGCGATAATTTCACCTGCCTTAACCTCTTTCAAAACGCCATGAATTTTAGCTATTACGGGGATATTAAGTGCTTTAGCAACAATTACAACGTGCATCGTTGGAGTGCAATCCTCAATTATCAAACCTCGGATTTTTTCGTAATTATAATCCATCAAATCTGCAGGCCCCATTGTTTGGGCAATTATGATAATATCTTCGTTTGAAGATATATTTATTTGTTTTTCATCTCCATTGATAAAAGCACGTAGACGATCAGAAACATCTCGTAAATCATATAAACGTTCTTTTATATAGGCATCGTTAGAAGCTGATAACTTATTCCACATATCTTCATAAACGTGTTCAACTGCGGCTTCTGCCGTGTATCCTTTATCTATATCTGCACTGATTTTTTTATACCACCCTTTATCAGTTGCAAACATACGATATGCCTCAATAATTTCTGTTGAATTACCAATATAATTTCCTGCTTGTGCTATTTTGGAATCAATGTAATCAACCATCTTACGACGGCCTTCTGATAATTTTGATTTTTCAAGTTCTATATTTTCTGCAAAAATATTCACAAGTTCGCGATGACGATGATGTAATACTACACGACCAACACCGTATCCTTTGTTTAAGCTTGTACCTCGTAGAGTATCTCTAACAACAATACCCTTTTCTCTGATTATCTGGTTGCGATAAGACATAAATTCTTTATCTGAAAGTAAATCAGGAAGAGTTAATACTAATGTTTCTAAAAACTCTATTTGACTTTCTGAATAATCATCTATCCCTTCTTTTTTTAGAACTAAAACACCTATGGTGTTATGCATTCTTAAAATAGGGATACTTATGTATGAAGCATTATTTTCTTCATCAACATATGTGGTCGGATGTTTTATTGCCGCACTTTTTCCAATGTAATCTTCTTCAAATCGAATATTTGTTTTGTAATTTTTGGCTTCATAAGCGCCCATATATTCAAGATAATTTTCATCAACAGTGGCATATAATATAGCTTCTTGAGACATCGTAGAATCGACAAAGCTTTTGAGTATACTCTCAATTTTATCTGACATAGCACATTGTTTGGCTAATTGCACACCTATGGTGCGTTGAATTGCTAATGCCTCACTTACGACCGTTGATGTTCGCATTTTGGTACCTTTAAAAATTATTGTTGCAACATTATTCTTCATGTTTATACTATTTTTTGTTGTCTGTAAATACAAAAAAGGAGATAAGAATGACAAACAACTATAAACGTGGAGAAAATGATACCAGACCTTGGGGAACTTGGGAAGTTATTGATTGTGGTGAGGGATTTTGTGTGAAACATATTACAGTTAATCCAAACGGAATTCTTTCATTACAACTCCACCATCATCGTGCAGAATATTGGAATATTGTGAAAGGCATAGCAACAATTACTTTAGGCGATGATATAGTTGAGAAAAAAGCTGGTGAAGCTGTATATATACCCGTTGAAACAAAACACAGAATCCAAAATAACTCTTCTGAAATTGTTGAATTTATCGAAGTTCAAATTGGTGAAAACCTAGATGAAAATGATATTGTTCGTTATGAAGATATGTATGGCAGAGTAAAATAATATTTTTTTGTTTATAACTGGTGATAGAATCAAGAATCCTCTTGAACTTTTTTAAAGGTTAATGAATCCTTAAACAAGTTTAGAGAGGATTTTTTTATGTTAGATAATTTTGAATATACAAAAACACAAACCGGTGAAATTATGGTTTCAGCTTATCAGGAACTTATTGAAGCTGATAGCCACAAAAACGAGGTTTGGGGATATTGTTTGAGAATCGAAAATAATTCAAATGAAAGAATCCGTTTATTGAAAAAGGATTTATGTATTACTGATAATTTGGGAAATAGTTCTTGTTCTTTAGCTTATGGGTTTAATGGAGAATTGCCAGATTTAGAACCGGGCGAATGCTTTGAATTTGAAGACACTGCTTCTTTTTGTGGAACTGCGGCTGTATTGTATGGTTTTTGTTCGGCGATTAATACAAAAGGAAAAGAGCTCAAAATCAAACTTCCCGTTATCAATTTGAGCTCTGAAAATGTTGCTACAGTTTTATCTGTTCAGCATTAATATTCTGTAATTGTATTATCCCCTTTGATATACATATTCAGATATTTGTGTGAATTTAATTCCATATGTTCATCAAATGCATTAAACAATTTAATTACCATTTCATTCCAATATCTTTCTTTGTCTTCAATATTTGTATCAATTGGCATACTTAATTCACGATATGCTTCAACAGATGTTTGAGCTGAAGATTTATTATCTACAACACGTAAAACCACACTTAAATTGGCATGGTATTTTACTCTATCTTTTTGTAATAATTGGTCTGATTTTTCTTCATGTTCGGTTACACTTGCATCTTTTATAACAAATTCAGCGGTACGATTTGATGCAAAATCAACAGCTTCTAATCTTTCATCCGCCCATGTTTTTGCTGTTTTTTCTATTGAAACAGGGAATAAATGTTCAACATTTGGACGTGTAAATGATGGTGTAAATTCTGTTTTTACATCTATCGTTTTAACCATTAGTTCTATTGGCTTTTTATTGTCAAAATGCAAATCACTATATCTTTCAGGAGCTGCCTCCTCATTATTCATGCTTGCACAAGCGTTTAATACTAAGGCCATTGAGGCAACACATAATTTTTTGATAATATTTTTCATGATTTTTACCCTATAAGATTAAAACAAATTTGCTTTAATTTTATAGGGTAATGTTTAATATATATTTAATGGTATTAATGTTTTATAAATTCAGATTTATCAAATGAATACTCTTGACCACAAAAATTACAAGTTGCAGTAATTTTTCCATTTTCAACCATCGCTTCAATATCATCAGGTTTCATTGTGCTTAGTGTATTTACTAATTTTTCTCGGCTACAACGACATCCAAATTTATATTCATTTTCTTTCACAATTCTAAGTTCGTGTTCATGGAATAAACGATATAAAATTTCTTTTAACTCTAAGTTTTCAGAAAACAACTCTTCCTTCGTTAAACTATCAATAAGAATCTTACATTCATTCCACTTCTCCGAAATTTCAGCAGAATCTGTACTTACTTCTTTTCCGCCATTAGATGGCATTTTCTGTATTAAGATTCCGGCAGAATTCCAAACATCACCTTTTTTATATAGATATAACTGCAAATATGTATCAATTTGCTCTGAATATTTGAAATATCTTAATGCACATTCAGCTAAAGTTTTTCCTTGTAAATCTACAATACCTTGATATGCATCCGTAGACTTACCTTGGTCAATAGTGAAAACCAGATTTCCTTTTCCTAATAAAAAGGGTGTAGCTTCTATTTGTCCGGTTGTTTTGCGCAATTCTTGAGCTCGTATCATTTTTTGTTCATCATATTGTGCATAGGAACGAACCTTACCATCTGAAGTTACGTCACAGATTAATGCTGAAACAGGACCGTCTCCGTATATTTGAAGAGTAAATAAACCATCAAATTTCATAAGGCTGGCTAACATAACTCCTAATGAAGATGTTTCAGCTACTGATGCTGCAATATTATCCGGATATTGACGATGAGAAAATACTTCTGCGATTACATCGTCAAGGCGAACAATACGTCCTCTAAATGCGTTATTGTCCAAATTAAAAGAAATACATTTATCGTTCATAATTTAAAAACCTCTTATAATATAAACTTAGTGCGAATTTAATATAAAGTCGGAGAATTTTCAAGTGTTTAACGAAAATAATTTTGAATGTGAAAAATATGAGACTTTTAAGCCTCAAAAAAAACAGAAAAAAATTACAAAACAGAGATTAAAAAACATTGCTTTATATTATTTAAAGCGCTTTGAATCATCTGTTGAAAATTTACGCTCTGTCTTACAAAAGAGAGTGTTCAAATATATTAAAGAAAATCCCGATTTTGATAAATTTGTTGCATATCAATGGATTGAAGAAATACTAACAGATTTACAAAAATTACATTATTTAGATGATGATAGATTTGCGGAAATAAAAATCAGAAGTTATCTAAAATCAGGAAAACCAGCTCGTTATATAATTAATAAATTACGAGAAAAAGGTATTAAAGAAAATAAAGTCAACGATCTTCTTATGGAACAGAATTATGATCCGTTTAATATGGCTTTAAAGTTTGTAAAAAAGAAAAAAATCGGTCCTTATCGTATTGATGACAGCTTAAAAAACTCTATGAGACAGAAGGATATGGCTACGCTTGTGCGAGCCGGTTTCGATTATGATATAGCTTGTAAAGTGATAGAGTATCAGATTACTGACGATGATATGGATGATGATTTATTATAGTTTGAATTCTGTATATCTGCTCAATTAAAACTGCTCGCATTAACATATGAGGAAATGTCAGTTTACCAAAAGATAAAATTAAATCAGCTTTATCTCTGGTTGACTGAAGATGTCCATCTGCACCACCTATTAAAAAACATATTTCAGAACAACCATTTAATATCCAATTTTCAACTTTCGAGGCTAATTCAATACTTTGAAGATTAACTCCTCTTTCATCTAAAACTATTACTTTTGCTCCATTTGGTATCGAAGATTGTAAAAATTTTGCTTCATCTTCTTGAGTGGAATTATCTTTTTCTTTGATGATGATATCCCACCCTGAACGCTTCATATATTCAGCAATCAATAATGCTTCAGGTGAATTTTTCTTACATTTTCCTATTGCTAAAATGGTTATTTTCATAAAATTTTCCTAAATTAAACTCCGCATTTGCGGAGTTATACGTTATTCTTGACGCATATTAGCAACAGACATCCACATTTTTTCTAAGTTGTAAAAATCACGGACTTCCGGACGGAAAATATGGGCGATAACATCAAATGCATCAATTAATACCCAATCTGCTTTTGTTTCGCCTTCCATAGAACAATGACAGCCTGCCGCTTTTAGACTTTCTTCTATTTTTTGTGCAATAGAAGCTACATGACGATTGGAATTACCACTTGCAACAACCATGTAACTTGCTATAGATGTTTTTCCTGCTAAATCTATAACCTTTACATCTTCTGCTTTCATATCGTCTAAAGCATCTGTTATAATTTGCAAAATTTTATTATTTTCTTGAGCCACTTTATTTTCTCCTTTTTAATCTAATGGCGACCATGGTTTTGTTATATTTACAGCTATCTCTTCATTGGCTGTTCTTTTATCTTCGCGTATTCTTGTTATGTATTTATCAACAGCATTTAAACATTCATTTAAACCTTGTTTTGCAACACCTGATATAGCAAACACTTCGTTTGTTGTAATTGCATCTAATTCAGCCAACTTTTCTTTTATCTCATCTTCTGTGAGAGCATCACACTTATTCAAACCAATGACTTCCGGTTTATTTTTTAATCTTTCATCATATAACTCTAACTCATGACGAATCGTTAAATAATCATGCACAACATCCTCAGATGTGGCATCAAGCATATGCAAAAATACCGAACAACGCTCAACGTGTTTTAAGAATCTGTCTCCTAAGCCTACGCCTTCATGAGCTCCTTCTATCAAACCTGGAATATCTGCCAAAACCATTTCTTTGCCATTTATCCATGCTACACCTAAATGCGGATGCATCGTTGTAAATGGGTATGCGGCAATTTTAGGACGAGCAGAAGTTACTGCAGATAAGAAAGTTGATTTACCTGCATTAGGCAAACCGACTAAACCAACATCTGCTATTATTTTAAGACGTAACCAGACCCAAAGCTCTTCACCAGGAGTTCCTGGACCAGCAATTCTAGGTGCCTGATTGGTAGAACTTTTAAATCGAGTATTACCAAGACCACCTTTGCCTCCTTTGGCAATCATAAAACGCTCTCCTGGTTTAACCATATCAACAATAACAGTTTCACCATCATCTGCGACAATTTCTGTGCCAACTGGTACCTTAATTATCAGATCTTCACCTTTATAACCTGTCATTTCAGAACCCATTCCCTGTTGACCTTTTTGGGCCTTGAAATGTTGTTGATAACGAAAATCAATTAATGTGTTTAAGTTCTCAACAGCTTCAAAATATACACTACCGCCGTCTCCGCCATCTCCACCATTGGGACCGCCAAATTCTATAAATTTTTCACGGCGAAAAGAAATACAACCTTTACCCCCGTCTCCTGCTTTAATGTATATTTTTGCCTGATCTAAAAACTTCATATCATCCACCTTTTATAAGCACAAAATTCGTACTTAAATAAAAATAAAGGGGCATAACGCCCCTATACAAGCTTAACTAAAGAATTATTCTGCTACTACAGAAACATAAACTTTATCATCAGCTTTGGTTTTGAACTCAACTTTGCCTTCTGATGTTGCAAAAATTGTGTGATCTTTACCCATACCAACATTTTGTCCTGGGTGATATTTTGTACCACGTTGACGAATAATGATATTTCCAGGGATTACTGCTTCACCACCAAATTTTTTAACACCTAAACGACGACCTTCTGAGTCACGACCATTTTGGGAACTACCACCTGATTTTTTATGTGCCATAACGTTATCTCCCTACTCTTATTTACCACACACATCAGTGATTTTTACTAATGTGATATTTTGTCTGTGACCATTTTTACGACGATAGTTGTGTCTTCTTTTCTTTTTGAAAACAATAACCTTTGCGTCTTTTGCTTGTTTCAAAACAATAGCTTTAACACTTGCACCTGCAACTAACGGAGTTCCGATAGTTTCACCCAACGCTAAAACTTCGTTGAAAACAACTTCTTTTCCTTCTTCACCGGCGATTTTTTCAATCTTAACAACATCACCTGTTGTTACATTATATTGTTTTCCGCCTGTTTTAATTACTGCGTACATATTCTTTCACCTAATTTTATTTAAACATAAAACAATGGCTTGTAATATACATAAGTTTTTGGCTCTGTCAATAAGAAAAATAACTATTTTTTAAATATTTTTGGGCTTTTGTTTCTCTTTTGTGTTCACTTTATTTATATATATGTATGTTACAATTATATATTAAGCTTGAAAATTATATTTTTGCAAGCTAAATATGTTAACAGTTTGTGAGGTGTAATATGTATGATGTTTATAAAATAAAACAAGATTTCCCCATTTTATCAGAATTGGTAAATGGAAAGACTATAACATTTTTAGATACATCAGCATCTGCTCAAAAGCCACTATGTGTAATAGAAAAAATGAGCGACATTTACAAATACTCCTATGCAAATCCACATAGAGGAACTTATTATTTTTCAGAAAGAATTACTGAAGAATTTGAAAAAGCTCGGTTGATCGTTCAGAAGTTTATAAATTCTGAACACTCAAAAGAGATTATATTTACACGAAATGCTACCGAATCGATTAACTTAGTTGCATCTTCTTGGGGGGGGGCTAACCTTAAAATAGGAGATGAGGTTTTAATTTCAGAAGCTGAGCATCATGCAAATATCGTACCTTGGCAAAATATTTGCGAAAAAACTGGCGCTAAATTAGTTATATCTTCAGTTCGTGATAATGGTGAATTAAACGAAGAAGATTTTAACAGTAAACTTTCCGAAAAAACAAAAATAGTAGCAATTACCGCAATGTCTAACGTTTTAGGAACAATGTTTCCTATAAAAGAAATAACGAAAAAAGCACATTCTTTCGGCGCAAAAGTTTTAATTGATGCCTGTCAGTTTGCTGTTCATCATAAAATAGATGTACGAGATATAGATTGTGATTTTCTGGCGTTCTCATCTCATAAAACATATGGTCCCACAGGGGTTGGTGTTTTGTTTGGAAAAGCAGATATCTTAAATAATATGCCTCCATACCAATTTGGTGGAGATATGATCGAAAATGTAACTTTTGAAAAAACAACCTTTACTAATATTCCAGCAAAATTTGAAGCAGGAACACCGGCTTCGGTTCAGGCTATTGGTATGGCAGAAGCATTAAACTATATGATGAACATTGGTTTAGATAATATTGTAAAACACGAACAAGAACTTATAAAATATACCATGGAGAAGCTATTGGAAGTTCCTAATCTAAAAATTGTCGGGACTGCAAAAAATAAAGGCGGTGTATTTTGTTTTGCCATAAAGGACATTCATCCTCAGGATATAGCTTTTGTTTTGAATAAGGAAAATGTTGCAATTCGAACAGGTCATCACTGTGCTCAGCCGATTGTAAACAGAATGGGATATACATCATTAGCAAGAGCCTCTTTGGGAATTTATTCAACAAAAGAAGATATTGATGAGCTAACTAGGGCCCTTATTAAAGCTGAAAAATTTTTTAGAGAATAATCATGGATACAAAAAAAGAAACTGAAATTTTTATTGGTGCTACAGAAAGTCGCTTATTGCAGGCGATGAGTATCGATGATGCTAACACAGAAGAGATTCCGGCTAAGCTTCCTGAATTCATTGCGTATGCCGGAAATAAATTAGAGGATACTGAAATAAAAGCAAAAATGCATGACATTATTGAAGGTATTCGTACAGTATATGATCCCGAAATACCTATAAATGTTTATGATATGGGACTGATATATAAAATAAATCAACAAGATGATGGAGATATTTTTATCGATATGACATTAACAGCTCCAACTTGTCCGATAGCGGGTATACTACCACAACAAGTTGCTGATGCTGTTGCAAAAGTTGACGGGACTGGCAAAATAGAAGTAAAAATAGTATGGGAACCTGCTTGGACACCTGATAAAATGACTAGAGAAGCAAAAGAAATGTTGGAGCTATTATGATGAGTATTGATGAACTTATTGATAATTTTTCGTTTTTTGATAGTTGGGAAGAAAAGTACCAGTATGTTATTGACCTCGGACATAATTTAGAACCTTTAGAAGAAAAATTTAAAACTGATGAATGGAAAGTTAAAGGGTGCCAATCGCAAGTTTGGTTGGTTCCGGAATACAAAGATGGAAAATTAAACTTTAAAGGTGATAGCGATGCCATTTTAGTAAAAGGAATTATCGCTATCGTTTTGATGATATATAATAATAAGTCTTCTGAAGAAATAAAAAATATTGATGTTGTGAAAATTTTTGCTAAACTCGGATTAGAAGAAAATTTGACACCAAGCAGAAGAAATGGCATGATGTCAATGGTTGAAAAAATAAAACAATATGCAAATTCGTAATAAGGATTGAAAATGAACATCCATGAATATCAAGCTAAAAAAATTTTGGCTCAATATGGAATAAATATTCCGGAGGGCGGAATCGCCTATACTCCAACTGAAGCAAAACGTGTTGCACAACAACTTTCTTCCAGAGGGCCATGGATGATAAAAGCTCAAATTCAATCAGGTGCAAGATCCACCGGACACTTCATTGAGCATGATGCAGGACACAAAGGTGGAATTAGGCAAGTTACACAAATAGCAAATATTGCATATGAAGCAGCACAAATGTTAAACAATACTCTAGTTACAGAACAAACTGGACCAAAAGGAAAGTTAGTAAGTAAGGTTTATGTCGAAACATTCAAAGATGTTAAACATCTTTTTTATGCAAGCATTATAATAGACAGTACTATTCCTGCAGTAACGGTTTTGGTAGCAGATGTCATGAATAATAACTCATCAAATAAGGATGATTATAATCAAAACAATGTTTTGCGAATCAATTTAGAACATGGTAAAACACTCAATGATTTGCAGATAGAACAAATCCTAGATTTTTTATCATTAGATAAGACTTATAGTGACAGTTTTTGTGATTTCTTCCGTAAACTCTATACTACATTTATACATTTAGATGCTCATATGATAGAAATTAATCCCGTTGGTATTTTAGCCGATAAAAAATTGATTGCTCTTGATGCAAAAATTAATTTTGATGATAACGCTTTATTCAGGCATCCCGATATTGTAAAAATGCATGACGATTATGAGGAAGATGATAGAACGCTTAAAGCTCATAAATGCGGTTTTCAATATAAAGAATTTGATGGAAATATCGGGTGCATTGTTAATGGCGAAGGACTAGCTTTAGAAGCCATGGACATTATTAAATCAAAAGGTTTTAATACTGCTTGTTCCTTAAACGTTAAAGGTGGTGTTGACAAGGATAAAATTGCCGCAGGAATCAAGATAATAATGACAAATCCTCGAGTTGAAGGAATTTTGATTAATATTCTCGGTGGTTTTTTAAGATGTAACTTGATTGCCGATGGTATTTTAGCTGCTACTCAAGAAGTCGGATTAAATGTTCCTTTAATTGTTAGGTTTGAGGGGACAAATAAAGATGAAGCCAAATCTATATTGCAACAATCAAATTTACCTATTATTTTTGCAAATGATTCAAATGAAGCGGTTGATAAATTAATTGAGCAAATGGAGGTAAATGACTAATGTCCATCTTTGCTAATAAAAACACAAAAGTATTAATTCAAGGTATAACGGGAACTCAAGCTTCTTTCCATGTTAAAAGATCAATGGATTGTGGTACAAATATTGTAGCGGGAACTTCTCCCAAACATGGTGGTCAAGAACATTTAGGTGTACCGGTATTTAATTCTGTAAAAGATGCAGCAAAAGAAGTAAAATTTGATGCAAGTGTTTTATTCGTTCCGGCAATGGCTTTGAAAAATGCTGTTAGAGAAGCAGTCGAAGCGGAGCTAAAATTGGTTGTATCTATAGCTGATGGTGTACCAGTACATGATATGCTGGAAATAAGAGCCATGTTGAAGGGAACAAAAACAGTAATGATTGGTCCGAATACACCAGGTCTAATAACTCCCGGTGAGGCTAGATTAGGAATATTTCCCGAGAATATTCATAAAAAGGGTTGTATAGGAATTATTTCTCGTGCATCAACATTGACTTATGAAGCTGTTATTGAAACAAATTTGGCCGGACTAGGACAATCTACAGTTATTGGTTTAGGTGATGATGTTATTGTTGGTACAGATTTTCGCCGACCTATAAAAGAATTTATGGAAGATAAAGAAACTAAAGCTCTTGTTTTAGTTGGTAAATCAGATAGCTTATATGAACAAATGGCAGCAGAATATTATAAAGGCTTAAAAAACAAAAAACCTATTATAGCTTTTATTGCGGGCGAATCTCTACCTTTTGAAAAAAGCTCTGGGTATGCAAATGATATTTTAACCAGAGGTAGAATTACAGTTCATGATAAAAAGAAATTAATGGAAAATGCTGGTATAATTGTTGTTGATAGTGTAAATCAAATTCATAATGCATTGACAGAATTAAAGCTTTAAGATGAACTTATTGAAACATTTAATTAATTTGTTGTTACCTCCTCGTTGTATAAAATGCGGTGTGATATTGAGTGAAAAAAATGGCTTATGTTCAGAATGTTTTAATTCTATAAATTTCATAAGTCATCCGTTTTGTTATAAATGCGGTAAGCCTTTCGATAAAGAAATAAATATAAAAGATATTCATAAAACATTATGCGCTAAATGCTTAAAAGAAAAAAACAGTTTATTCAGTTTACAACGTTCCGCATTTATATATGATGACGAATCGAAATGTTTAATTTTAGACTTTAAATTTAAAGATAAAACAATATCTGCAGAAACTCTCGCTAATATGCTTTATATTGCTGGCAAAGATATTTGGGAAGAAAATCCGGATATAATTATCCCCGTGCCTATTCATAAATTAAGATTATTAAAAAGAAGATACAATCAATCCGCAATATTGGCAAAAATATTAGGAGAAAAAACGAATCTGAAAGTAGATTATTTTTCATTAATCAAACATAAAAATACTATCCCTCAAGTTCTTTTATCAGGAAGTGCTCGGAGAAATAATTTACGTAAAGCATTTTATGTGAAAAAAACTCAAAATATAAAAGACAAAAATATAGTATTAATTGATGATGTAGAAACAACAGGTTCTACATTAAAAGAATGTGCTAAATTATTAAAAAAACATGGAGCGAAAAAAATATATGCGATTACACTAGCTAGAACAGAATCTTAAATAACTTTTCGCAAAATACCATTTTTACGATTAAGTAAATCTTCAGCTTTTTGTTTAGAACAATTATGTAATATCATTACGCACGCCACTTTAACATTTTTAGCCTCATCTAAAACTTTTTCAGCTATAGATACTGGTACTTTACATATTTCAGATACAAAACGAATAGCTCTATCATGAAGTTTTTTATTAGATATTTGTAAATCAATCATATAATTTTGATATGTTTTTCCTAAACGAATCATTGCTCCGGTTGAAAGCATATTTAATATCATTTTCTGAGCTGTTCCTGCTTTCATTCTAGAAGAACCAGTAATAACTTCAGGACCAATAATCGGATTTAAGAATATATCGGCAAAATCTTTAATTTTGGCCTGCGGATTTGAGCTTATGGCAATTGTTAAAGCACCTACTTCTTTTGCCATTTGCAATACTTTTATTACATAAAGAGGATTACCTGTTGCGGAAATACCTACAACAACATCTTTGGATGAAGGATTAAAACGTTTAATATCTGCAATAGCAAAATCTTCGTTATCTTCTGCACACTCAATTGCACAACGAATCGCCTCCACGCCTCCAGCAACATACCCTTGTACTAAACTTTTATCAACACTAAAAGTCGGCGACATTTCAGAAGCATCTAGAATTCCTATTCTGCCACTGGTTCCACTTCCGAAATAAGCCATTCTCCCCCCCATCCGAAGTGAATCGGTTATTTTTTCTATAGCTTCACCAATTTGGGGAATAATTTTTGAAATAGCTAACGCAACTTTTTTATCTTCATTATTTATGAGATGAGCAATTTCTTCGCCATTTTTTAAATCAATATCAACAGTTTTTTTATTTATTTTTTCAGTTACAGATATCATATTCCCCCCATTTTCAGCATTTTATGAAGTTATACCAAATATAATTTAAGAAAATATAAAAAAAGAGTTGACATTCGCTAAAAAATATTGATTATTAGCTAAAGAGAAATCAAAAGATTTGTCCTTGATACCCTGAGAATGTTTTTGGAGGGGTGGCAGAGCGGTCAAATGCAACGGACTGTAAATCCGTCGACTTTAGTCTACGATGGTTCGAATCCATCCCCCTCCACCACTAAAATCTCTTAGGGTTTTTGATTTCAATATTAAGCCTAAGCGGGTGTAGCTCAATGGTAGAGCAGAAGCCTTCCAAGCTTACTACGGGGGTTCGATTCCCCTCACCCGCTCCAATTCCCTTAATATTGAATTTCGTCTTTAACATTTTAGAACAGGAAAACTATACAATGGCAAAAGAAAAATTTGAACGCAGTAAACCACACTGCAACATAGGAACGATTGGTCACGTTGACCATGGTAAAACTACTTTAACAGCAGCAATAACAAAAGTATTAGCAGAAGCTGGTGGAGCAAACTTTATA
>JAZNJJ010000012.1:0-52141 GCA_045577985.1 Alphaproteobacteria bacterium | reverse complement strand
ATGTTTTAAAAGAAATGAAGTCTTTAAGTAAAATTGTTGGACTTCCTGTTGGTGCTAAATTTAACAACTGGCAACTTTTAATTAAATCTGACACCAATATTGATGTTGTTGCACAATTTTATAATAATGGTATAGATTGTGACTATGCTTGGAAAATTAAACATTAAAAACTTTATAAAATATGGAAACTAAAACTTTTCAATGTTTTAACGAAGTTGTTGTAAAGCCAAATGAATATTCAGGACCTTGGCTTGTTCTAAAAGAGATGAAGTCTTTAAGTGAGAATATTGGACTACCTGTGTGTGCCAAGTTTCAACACAGAGAACTTCTGATTACTTCAACGACAGATATTGACCACACATTGTATTGTTTTCATCACAAGATAGATACAGATAGTGTCAAATACTGTAAAATAAATAACCATTAAACATTACAAATCCCCTCACAATTTTATTGTTGTGAGGGGTTTGTATATAATCATATATTATCATTAATAGCTTGATTTTTAATATATAATATTTTAGTATTAGAGCGTTGATTGAATAATTATGTTGAACTATTAAAATATTATGAAGTATGAGTGATGAACTTTTTTTTGTGCTTGTTACTATCCTGTACGGAGCGGTAGCATGGTTAGCTTTAAATGTTTTCAGAATGAATAAAAAAAGAAAAAAGAAAAAAGAAAAAAGTAAATAACCATTAAAAACTTTGTGTATGAGTATTTTAAAAATTAAAGGACAAGTGATAAGTCAACCGCAAGTTATCACGAACGAATACAATGCGGTAGTGATGTTGGTTGTCAGAACAGATGAAGGATGTAAAGAGATATATCATCAACACGTTATTCCTTCTACTATCCGAAATTTTGCTCGCAAATTTGTAGGATCAAAATTTTCTTTAATAGCTTTATCTGCTATTGGAGATAATATTGAGGCAGAGATATGCTCTAGTAGCGGGGAGATATATAGTTTTGAAAATAAAACGCAGGGCAGGAAGTATTAACAACTCTAAAAATTATATTCTATGTTAGAAATAATTGCTTGCTGTTTTGGTGGGCTCACCTTAATAGTATTTATTGCTTTTATAATTGCTTGGGCTTGTATGCAAGAACAGCAATTTGCAGAGATAAATAAAGAATTTGATGAAATTAGAAAAAAAGGTAAATCCTAACAATAATTAAACCCCTCACAATTTTGTTGTTGTGAGGGGTTTGGTTTATAATCATATATTTTCATTTTATAATAGCTTGATTTTTAATATATAATATTTTAGTATTTGGGTGTTGATTGAATAATTATGTTGAACTATTAATTTTATAAATTTATGAAAAGTATTGTTTTCTTTGGAAAGGTTGCAACAATTGATTGTATTCCTGACCAGTGTGATAGTACAAAACTTTCGACACGAGTTGTACTAAATGTGTTTGCTGTTAAAAAAGGTACTTTAGAATCAAATGATAAAGTTAAGCAAATTAACCATACATTGATGAAATTTATCATTGCAGAAACAAATAGGTGTGCGTGGAATTGTGTCGTTAATTTGTATGTGGGAGATGAAGTTGCAATCGCTGTTTCAGAAGATAGAGAGGTTACAATAGGAAATATCTCTCATAAAGTTTCTATCATTGATGTTAATGATTATATAAAAAATAATCTTTAAATATCTTTGGAAAAGGTGCCTTTGGGTACCTTTTTTTGTATCACTATTGATGGGGTGCTTGTTGGTGATGATATTGAATTATCAATAGTAAAAAAGTCATTGGTTATGGATTTAAGTTTTTGTTTACGATTTGTTGATATTTCTATTATATACTTCGCATATAGTGTCTGTGTTTTAGGAGTGGTATCGTGGATGGATTTGAATATGTAGAAACTTTATCAATAAATGAAAAGTTGATTTTTGTTAAGCTTATCGTTAAGCTTATTAGTGGTGATGGCAAAATATCTGATGATGAAAGGGCTTTTGTAAAAGTTTTATCAAAACAATACAGAATTTCTTCAGATTATTCAGATGAAATAAATAGACATTATTCTGAAGAAGAGTTGTTAGAGCAGGTGAGTGTGATCAAAGATAGAAGAAAGTCTTTGTATTTGATTAAAGAATTGTTATCTGTGGCTAATGCGGATGAAGAATTAGAAGATAGAGAAATTGATTTTATTATTAAAGTTAGTAATGTTTTAGATGTTGAAGATGAAAAAGTTGCTGAGATAAATCAACTTGTTTTGGATAGATTGGCTTGGATTGATGAATATCGTACAGTGATGGAATTTGAAGATTAAAAAAAGTCCCCGAATTTCGGGGATTTTTTTTAATTATTTTGAAAACTAAATAGTTCAATTATGAAACTGAAAAAATCTAAAAATTCTTTTTGAGAAATTCTCTTGTCTCCATTTTCATCAAGACTATTAAATAATTCTAAATTATCTTGATTTATGTTCTTCTGACGAAAGTGTTTAATTTCAGATAATGAGAGATCATTGCTATCATCAATGTCTATGGTGTTAAAACGATTAGTCATTGTTTTTATGTTGTTTTTAGATGGATCGTGTTTTGTGTATAAATCAAGATATTCTTCTAATGTTATGCTCCCATCTTTATTAAGGTCTATAGAATTAAATGTTTGATTATTTTCATCGTTGATACTTAATTGTTGATATGCATATAATTCATCCTCATCCAGATAATTATCTGAATTTGTGTCGATTATTTTAAATTCCTCAGACATATTTAAATCGGCGCTTGATTTCAAAATATTATCTTGTGAAATTAGAGATAGTAAATTTCCTTTATTTGTGGGTTGTATTTCTTTTGTTGATATGGATGCATCTTGAGTATCTTTAGAGACGACGGCTTCTTCCGGCAGATTATTCATTTTTGGGGCGGACCAATTCCAGTTAGCTGAAATTGCTGGAGAAGCTATTAGGGTAAATAATAAAATTAAAGAGGTTTTTTTCATATTTTTCTCCTTTATTCGTATACAGTATTATTAAAAATTATTTTAGTGGTATATAAAATGAAGCACATTCCGGGATTATAACCATTGGTGAGGTATTTATGATATTGTTTTTTTCTGGTACCGGTATTTAATCCTAATTCTCTAACATCAACCAAAATACCTTCTAAATAAACAACATCATTGGGAAGTAGCATTGATAATGCCTTCTTGATGGTAGAATTGGCTGGGATAGGGTGATAATTGTTATTTTCTTCAGGGTTTTCATATTTTTTGCATATGTCGTAATTTTTTTTACTGTTAAGATATTCCTCTTTAGATGAAAAGAATGAGAAAAAAGATTCTTTATATTTTACCCCTTTGCATAATATGCTACCACTTCTTTCTTCATGAGTGAAGTAAAATAAGTTATATACTTCCGGTTTGGCAAGATTCCCTCTTACGATAAATAAATCGGAAGGAACTATATTTATGTAGTCTTCTTGTGAGTGTCCTCTATATAAGCGATTGAAGAATGTATCATATTTATCAACGTAGCCAATTCGTCCGGTTATGGAATATTTTGTTTTGGGAATTAAGGTATAAGTTTTATTTTTTCTGACTATCTTAAAAGGTTTTCCTTCAGGGGTATCAATATATGTCTCTGGAGATGAGGTATCCAGCTTAATATCAATAGGAGTACCATATATCGGAGGGTATATAATTCTTTTTATATATTCGGGATTTATAAAAAGAAAAATTACAGTCAGATATAATAAATTACGGCCCCATCTTTTATAAGGATTTCGACGCTCGTTAGCTTCTTTTAAAGCTTTTTCTTCAAATTCCTTTTTTTTAATAGACCATAATGACGGCATGGATAATTCCTTTATGCTAATTTAGATAGAGCATTTTTGATTCTGTTTAATGTTTCTTCTTTTCCAAATATAACTGCTAATTCAGTAGCGCCTCCGGGTGTAGTTTCTTTTCCAGAAAGGGCTATTCTTACAGGATATAGAATTTGACCATTCTTCATATCATTAGAGATAGCAACTTCTTTGAGTGTTTCAAATAAACTTTCGTTGTTCCATTGAGTTGTGCTTTCTAAAACAGGTAAAACTAAGTTTAATGCCTTTTTAGCAATTTCAGGATTTGTTTTCATTTTTTTGTTTTCATATAATTCAACACTATAATCAGGAATCTGTGCTATGAAATCAGTTAGTGTTTCTATGTCATTTAAAACTTCAATGCGTGGTTGTAAAGTTGCACTTAACGCTTTGAAATTTATATCCTTTTTTATGTTGGAGTAGTATGGAAGAGCCAATTGATGAAAATCGTCAACAGATAAGTTTCTGATGTAACAACCATTCATCCAAGTTAATTTTGTAATATCAAAAATGGCTGGAGATTTGTTTAGTCTTTCACTTGAAAAACATTTTTCAAGCTCTTGAAGTGAAAATATCTCTTGTTCTGTTCCGGGATTCCATCCTAATAAAGCAATGTAGTTTAAAATTGCTTCTGGTAAATAACCTTTTGCTACCAAATCTTGGAATGAAGCATCTCCATTACGTTTACTTAATTTGTGTTGAGCGTCTTTCATTACTGGCGGAACATGTACATATATAGGAGGAGTCCAGCCGAAAGCTTCGTAAATTAAATTATATTTAGGGGTTGAGGATATATATTCGTTACCTCTTACAACATGTGTTATTTCCATTAAATGGTCATCTATAACATTTGCGAAGTTATAGGTTGGAAGTCCATCTGATTTTAATAATACGCCTTCGTCTAATTCGTCATAATCAATTTCGATGTCTCCATATACAACATCATGAAATACGGAAGTACCTTGTTTGGTTATTTTTTGGCGTACGACAAAAGGTTCGCCCGCTTGTATGCGTTTTTTTGCTTCTTCTAGAGGGATGTTTTGGCAAGGATCTTTAATTTTTATATGTGCTTCTTGTGAGTTTTCATTATTTTCAACTTCATCTTTTTGTGAGCAAAAACAATAATGTGCGCCACCAAGTTCAACCAATTTATGAGCATATTCAGCATAAATAGATTTGCGTTCAGATTGAATGTATGGACCAAAATTTCCACCAATATCAGGTCCTTCATCCCAGTTCATTCCAACTCTTTTCAATGTTTGGAATATTATATCAGTAGCACCATCTACATAACGTTTTTGGTCTGTATCTTCAATGCGTAAGATAAAGTCCCCACCGTTTGATTTAGCTATCAAATATTCATAGAGAGCTGTACGGAGGTTGCCAATGTGCATATATCCGGTTGGACTAGGGGCAAATCTGGTTCTGCTTTTCATGTTTTATCCTTAAATTTAGTTATATTCTTAGATAGAATAAAACAAAAAATAAGGAATGCAAGAAATTTGTGTATTTTTATTCAGTAATTAATTGGCACATTGCTCCAACTAAATTTTGAGCTCCCTGACAAACATCTAACATATTGGTTGCAAGCATATATGCAGGTGTTGTGCATACACGATTTTTGGGGTCTATACATACATCAGTTACACCAACTTCTTCATGAATGGCACCCAGTTGTTCTAATTTTTTAGCAGTAGGTCCACCGGCGCCTAGAGTAAAATGGACTTTTTTATCAGCTAATACCATAGCAATTAGGGCTGGAGCTATGCACATTGCCCCTATAACAACTTTATTATCATAACATAATTTTATTATGTGATGAATGGTTGTGTTTATATCACAATCTATTCCTTTGGAGGCAAAATCACACCAATTTGTTATTGCTCCTAAGCCTCCTGGAAATAAAATTGCATCAAATTCATTAACATTAAAATCTTTTAAATTTAGGATATTTCCTCTGGCAATGCGGGCAGATTCAATTAAAACATTGCGTTTTTCATGCATTGTCTTGTTATTTAGATGATTTATTACAGAAGCTTGTTCTATATCAGGAGCAAAGCACTGATATGTACAACCCATATTTTCTATGCATAATAATGCACATACAGATTCATGTATTTCTGAGCCATCGGCGCGTCCACAGCCCGATAATACAACTGCAAAATGTGGTTTTCTATTCATTTTAAGACTCCTAGATATAAAGTTTTATGTTGATTTATAGCAAAATTTATTGCTTTTACTATATCTAACAATATAATACTGTCAAATTGATTTTTTTAGAATAAGGATATATTTTTATGGAAATAAATCTTTCTACTTTGAAAAACGGACTTCGAGTTATAACTGTTGAACGCCCTCAGACAGAAACTGTTTCTTTAGGAATTTGGGTAAATACAGGTAGTGCTTATGAAACGGAAGATATTAATGGTATTTCTCACTTCGTTGAGCATATGGTGTTTAAGGGAACAGAAAAAAGAAGTTCATTACAAATTTCTGAAGATATAGAAAATGTCGGTGGTCAGACAAATGCTTATACATCAAGAGAGTTTACGGCTTTTTATGCAAAAATGCTGAAAAATGATTTGGAATTGGCTATTGATGTCTTGGCTGATTTTATTATGTCACCGAAGTTTGATATGGATGAAATGGCTAAGGAAAAGGAAGTTGTTGTTCAAGAAATTAAGCAGGCATATGATGATCCTAGTGATATTATATATGATTATTTTCAAAGCACAGCGTTTGCAAATCAATCTTTAGGGAGAAGTATATTAGGTACTGCAGAAAAGGTTCGAGCATTTGATTCTGTTAAGCTTAAAGATTATATGAAGCATAATTATGCAACGAATAATATTGTGGTGGCAGCCGTTGGCAATTTGAAACATGATTTATTTGTTAAGATGGTTGAAGACAGAATGTCTGCTTTGAGTCGTAAATCAGATTTTGTTAAAGATAATCAATTATATACTGGTGGTTTTTTTGAACAAAAAAGAGAAATAGAGCAAACTCAGACATTGATTGGATTTAATGGAATTAATTATAATAATCCGGATTATTATCCTGCATCTATTTTATCAACAATCTTAGGCGGTGGAATGTCTTCGCGTTTGTTTCAAGAAATTAGAGAAAAGAGAGGCTTGGTTTATACTGTATACAGTTTTGTAAACTCTCATACAGATGCAGGTGTTTTTGGTATTTATGCTGGATTAAATGAAGAAGAATTAAAACAATATGTTCCTGTAGTTTCTGATCAAATTAAAAAAATTGCAAACGAATATGTTGAAGATAAAGAATTAAATAGAGTTAAGGTTCAATTTAAAGCAAGTATGTTAATGGCTTTAGAAAATTCGTCTTCAACAACAGAAGTTATTGCTAGGCAACACTTAATTTATGGTAGAGCAATTCCCGTTGAAGAAATTGTTGCTAAGATAGATAGTGTTAATAAGCAGGATATTCTGAATGTTGCTCAAAAAATATTTTCAAGTAAACCAACATATACTTTATTAGGTAATTTGAAAAATTATCCTAAATATGATGAGTTGCAAAAATATTTGCAATTTTAACCTTTTAATGGTATAATGTGAGCTAATAGTTAATACGGAGGCAAATGTTATGTCACGAGCCGAAGATATTTTTGAAAAATTAGTGTATTTTGGTGAAGATGCCTTAGATGAATTTATTCAAGAAAGGCAAACAGAAGAGTTGTTTTTAGATTTTAAACAGGCTGTTTCAACAGGCAAACATGGTCTTGCATTGTGTAGCGATGATAGACGTAATTTAGCAAAGTGTATTTCAGGGTTTGGTAATTCTGAGGGAGGTGTTATTGTCTGGGGGGTTGAATGCTCCAGAGATGTGAATGTCGGTGATGTGGCTAAGGCTAAAGTTAAGGTTCGTAATGTTCATCGTTTTATGAGTTGGGTTGAAAATGCTATTTCCGGATGTACAATTCCTAGCCATAATAAGGTAAGAAATCACATTATTTGTTGTGATAAAAACGGAGATGGATATTTGGCAACTTTTATTCCGAAATCAGATATAGCTCCTTTAATGACTACAATAGGAAGTCACATATATATTCGTTCTGGTTCAAATAATGTGCCAGCTCCATATGCAGTTATTGCCGGAATGTTTGGTAAAAGACCTCAAGCTAATGTGGATTTGAAGATTGAAAATCGAAAATTAGAGATTCTAGAGTATGATGATGAAGATATATTATATCCGAAAACAATAGATATTCCACCGCAAAAATATATCCGTATTTCTTTTGATGTTCATTGTGAAAATGACAGTAATGTAATTGCAAGAGAATTATATTTGACCTGTACAACTGAATGTTCTGGTGGAGAATATAACAAAATCAGGTTTACTGATTATAATCAGATGTCTTCTTTTCAAGGAATTTCTGGACACTTAAATTTAATTGCAAGACCCGATTTGCGTTTACCTCCTAGAGGAATTTTGCGATTTGCAAAAGTGGAAATTATGTTGGCTGAATTTGTGGAAGATGATTTGTTGATAAATGGTGTTGTTGGTGCTGATGGGGCGGCTCCAAAATCTTTTAGAATATATGCTTCAAAAAATAATTTACGTTCGTATGTAGCAAAGGTGTTGCGTATGGATGATGTTGATGAATTATTGTTGAATGAATTTTTTACTGAATTTTTAAGAGAAGTTGAATAAATGGTCGCGAGAATTGAAATTTTTACTGATGGTGCTTGTTCTGGAAACCCTGGCATCGGAGGATGGGGGACAATTTTAAGGTATAAAGATATTGAAAAAGAATTAAGCGGTGGAGAGGAAAATACTACCAATAACAGAATGGAACTTATGGCAGTTATCAGAGCTTTAGAAGCTTTGAAGACTGTATGCAATATCTCATTATATACTGATAGTAAATACGTTATGTGTGGTATTACTGAGTGGTTGGAAAATTGGAAACTTAATGGTTGGCATACTGCTAATAAGAAACAAGCAGTGAAAAATGTTGATCTATGGATGAAATTAGATGAATTAGTTAAAAAACATGAAATCAGATGGATTTGGGTTAAAGGGCATAACGGACATCCAGAAAATGAACGGTGTGATGCGTTAGCAAGAGGGGAAGTAGCCAAGATAAAAGAAAAAAACAATGATTAAAAATAAAATATTTACAAATGATAAAAAAACTTGTATAAGTTGTACAGTTTTTTTATTGTTTATATATAATTGTGTTTTTATGGCTAAGATTGTAATGGCTTTAATTATCGGCTTTTTTGTTTTGATAATTTTGTGTGTTGCTATTTTTTCTTTTTGGTTTGAATACCATAAAGATAATGCAAAAAAAGAGTTTTGACCATGTTTGTTTTAGGTACGAAGGTTTTTATTGATGTAAAACCCTTCGTATTTTTTTTGTGTAAAAGTTATTGATTGTATATACAAACAATAAACTTGTGATAGAGTATAGTTGTTATATTAGATAAGGAGATAACAATGAAAAATATTCTAGGAACAGTTGTAGTTTGTTCAGCTTTATGTTTAACATCTACTGCACATGCTGTTGATTCAACAGGTGGTTGTGGTTTGGGCTCAATGGCTTGGAGAGGTCAATCCGGTATTATTCCTCAAGTATTAGCGATGACAACAAATTCTTGGGCTTCTAATACTATTGGTGTAACATTAGGTACATCTGGATGTGATCCTAATGGTCGAGTTACAGGTGGTACAGGCAAAATGATGTTGGCATTTTTGGAAGATAATATGGAACAATTTGCTATGGATGCTGCTGCAGGTAGAGGAGAAACAATAGAAACTATTGCCGGTATTTTGGATGTAGATGACGATACTCTTGGTAAAAATATACAAGAAAAATTTGCTTACATCTTTTCTAACGATAATGTTGAAGTTGTAGACGTGGCTTTGAGAGTTATGGAAATAGCTAACGCTTAGTCTTTTTAAGGAAAGGCAGCCACTTCTGTTATTAGGGTGGCTGTTTTTATTTATGAAAAACGTATGGTTTAGTTTATTTATATTTATTTTTTCAGTTTCTGTTGCAAATGCAAATGATTTTGCATTTAGTGATGCTTGGTTAAAATTGATGCATTATCAGAAAAAAAGTGATAAATACGTAGGATTGGTTGAAAGTGAAGAATTCTATTTGGGAGAAAATGGGCGTTTTAATCCTGAAATTGAGTTAAAGGCAAATATTGAAGCTTTTAAAAAAGGAAAATTTAAATGTGAATTTCCGGCTAGATTTAATTTATTAAAAAAAGAAGGACTAGTTGACGGAAATTTGAGTAATTGTTTGGATTATAACAATTTTATAAAAGATGTTAAACCAGATGGTATAACAGTTTTGTTTACAAATGCATATATGAGTAATCCAGCATCATTGTTCGGTCATACACTTATTAGAATAGATACGAAGCGTAAGGGAACACAAATGTTGGCTCATGGTTCCAATTTTGGTGCCGATTCAGGAATAGAAACAGGTTTTACCTTTGCTTTTAAGGGATTGTTTGGTGGGTATTTGGGGGTTTATAGTGTAAATCCATATTGGGATATTATAAATACATATAATAATATCGAAAATAGAGATATTTGGGAATATAATCTTAATCTATCAAATGAAGAAAAAGAAAAATTTGTAAATCATCTGTATGAAATGCGTAAAGCTAAAATAAGATATTATTTTTTAAGTAAAAATTGTTCTTATATGATTTTAGAATTATTGGAAGCGGTAAAACCGGAATTGGAACTGACTGATAATTATGATTTTTGGGTCATTCCTTTAGATACATTAAAAACAATCAAAAAGATAGATGGCTTGATTAAGAGTGTTAACTATCGTCCGGCTCGATATACAAAACTAAAAAAGCAAATTGATGATTTGAATACATCTCAATATAAATATTTTTTAAAAGGTATAAAAAAACATAATTATAATATGCATTTATCAGAACAAGAAAAAGCAGAGGTTTTAGAGGCTCAGTATCAATATTATCAATACAGATATACTGCAAATGATATGGATTTATCTGAATATAGGAAAAATAGTTTTATTGTTTTACGTGAACGAAGTAAACTTCCTGATATTAAGGATAAAATATATAATAAAGAAGATCCTAGTTTATCTCATGATTCTTTTCAAGTTGCTATTGGAACAGGAGTGTACGATGGCAAAAATTTTGAACAATTAGAAATTAGACCAGCTTATACTAATTTGGCAGATAATACTTATGGATTGATTAAAGGTGCAGAAATTAGTGTTTTGAGTAGCAAATGGCGTTATTATAATGAAAATGAAAAATTCGTGTTAGAAGAATTTTCGCCAATAAAGATTAAATCATTAGTTATAGCTAACCGAATTTTTAATCCTATTTCTTATGCAACAAATTGGGAAATTAAAAGAGAATATAATCCTCAAACTATGAAAGAAGGATATGTGGCAGGATTGAATATGGGGGTTGGTCAAACTTATGAACTTTGGGGAAATTTTTGGTTGTATGGTCTTATAAAGATTGGGGGACAGTATGGAGGGTTTATACCGGATAATTATTGGATAGGTTTTATACCCGAAGTTGGTTTATATAAAGATTTAGGATTTGTTCGTTTTCATTCAATTATTGAAAAAATTTGGGCAAATCGTAAGTTTGGTGATAGATTAAAATATAAAACTATTGTTTCTTGGGGATTTAATAATAATCTTTCTTTAGAACTCGAATTTAATAGTAGTCATAATGCTAAAGGCAACAATCAACAGGAATTTTTAGGATCAATAAGATATTATATGTAATGGAGTGATTTGATGAAAAAAGAAAATACCTATTCTCAGAAAAATTTAAATTTGATGTTAAATTTTCAAAAAGATGAAATAACCAGTTCTGTTATTTATATGTATTTTGCAAAACTTGTAAAAGATGAAAAAAATAAGGATATATTAAGACAAATATCTAATGATGAAGCAAATCATGCCCATGTTTGGGAGCAATATACGAAAATTAAAATTAAGCCGAATATGTTTAAAGTTTTTTGGTTTAGATTTTTAATGTTTATATTGGGATATACCTTTGTGATTAAATATTTAGAGACACACGAATACGAAGGTATACAGGCAATGGAAGATTTAGAACAAGAAATTCCTGAAGTAAAACAAATAATTGCCCAGGAAAAGGAACATGAAAAACGTTTGATTGAAATGCTTGATGAAGAGCGGCTTAATTATGTTGGAGCAATGGTTTTAGGGCTTAATGATGCTTTGGTTGAATTGACAGGAACAATTGCCGGTATGACTTTTGTTTTAATGAATACAACTTTGATAGCGATGGCTGGTATTATTACCGGAGTATCTGCTACATTATCAATGGCAGCTTCAAATTATTTAGCAGAAAGAGCTGATGGTAATCCAAAAGCATTAAAAGCCAGTATATATACAGGTTTTACATATTTATTGACAGTCATATTTTTAGTTCTTCCTTATTTATTAATACCTGAAGATATGTTCTTGTTAGCGTTATTTTGTATGATTGTTATTGTTGTGTTACTTGTGTTTGTATTTAATTATTATATTGCAGTAGTTAAATCAGAGGCTTTTTGGTCTAAATTTATTGAAATGGCTGGTATTAGTTTATCTGTTGCATTAATTGCATTTTTAATAGGATTAGGTGCTAAGACTTTTTTGGGAATAGAAGTAGGGTAATATATATGATTTTATAATGGGTTATGGACTTGTATCTAAGTTAACATATCGTTTTTCCTTGATTTTATTTTTTGAATGATATATAGTTCGCTTTGTTAAAGTAATTATTAATTCTTAAAATATTATTAGGTATGAAGAAATTAAAATCGTGGAAATGGTCTAAATTGAAGGAAAGATCTTCTTGGAAAAGGTTAGATAAGCTCGAAATAATCACTGTGATTTTGGCACTGGGTTTTTATTGGTGGGCTCTCTGTTCTATTGGTTTACCGGAAGATTTTTCGTCTTTTGTGTATTGGTTATGTACAATTGGATTTGCTTTCTGTGTGTTCGCTGTTTTGAGAGAGGTTTGTACGGCAGATGATTTCTTTTTATTGAAATTAAATGATGGAAAAGATGTGTATAAAGCCTATGTATATCGGACAGAACCGTTAAACAAAAAGTATTTCTATATTGAATTCTTTTTAATTGAAAGAAAAGATGAAGAAGAAAAAGATGTCAATCGGAGTAAGTTACCTCGAATTGCTAATTTAAGTACAGAAAGATATAAGTTTGTTGATTTTGGAGAAACATCTGTTTTACTTCATAGTGATACGCATAATTGGTTTAAAATTGATAAAAATATTATGCAGTCCGTTAAAATAGGTGAGCAAATTGTAGAAAATATCTTTATTTCAACATATCGTATGGATGCGTTTACGTCTTGTTCAGATATTTATATGATAATGAACGATGGTATAATCGAAAAGCGTATAATCGACTATTGGTTAGATAAGGATGTTGCCTATTTTTACCAAGAAGGTGATGTGTGTTCTCTGAAAAACAAGTATTCTGTAGTTAATTTTGTTTTTGCGGATATAGATAAGAAGTACCATCTGTATCAGGTTATAAAAAACAAAGAAAACAATAGCGTTGAAATTAAAGATGTACAATGTGAGGCATTTGTAGTCAGACGTGGTAATGAGTGTTTTTATGCTGTAAAAAAAGAAAATGATTATGAATTTATTTTTCGTAAGCACTCTTATTATCGTGAGTTAGGTAGAATTTGTATTACTCTTGATACCAATATGCAAGCTTCAGTGTATATTTATTCTCATACAAGAAAGAATATGCACTGTGTTTGGCGCCAAGAGGTTTCAGGTATCGATTTTGATAGAGGTGCTCTGATTACTAAATCAGGCAAATTTTATTCCAATTGGGAAAGTTTTCTAGATTAATTCTTTTATTTTTTAAGCCTCACATTGATTGTGGGGCTTAAATTATTATATTATCCTTTGTTAAAGGAGAGAATAATGTTAATTGTAGTTAATGATCTTATGCAATCAGATTATCAATATGAAACAGAGGAAGAAGAGGGGCAGGGTTTTAACATTGATTTTAAGCCTGAATTAACTCCTAAACAAATGTTGGAATTAGGCGTTTTTGAAGGACATTATCTAAATGATTGTAAAAAAGAATTTCCTTTAGAGTGGTTTGAAAATGCTAAAATTTCGGATAAGCCGGATATTATGTGTAATTGTTTTAAAGTTAAGTCTAGATTATCATTGACTGAATGGAAAAGTAAGGGGTGGATATATGGACCAGATGTACGAGGTTGGTTTCAATGGTATTGCCGATATTATCTGGGAAGAAGAATTGCCGAAATTGATATGATTCAAATAAAACGTTGGAAATCTTTTTACAGACATAAGGCTCAATTGGAGAAAAATTGTATGCAATTTGATTTCTTTTGTCGCTTGAAACAAAGGCAAGCTCTTCTTCAATGGGCGTATAATCCGTTTATCTAAATTAAATGTTATTTGATAATATTAAAAAGTACTTGTTAAAAAAAATGTAAAATATTAACATACATATGTTTGTTTATTATATTTTTTTAAGGAGATTTTTATGCTATTAGATAAAATAACATCGCCTAAAGATATTAAAAACCTTAATATAGAGGAGATGAAGCAAATTGCGAGTGAAATAAGAGAAGGTATTTTATTTAGGGATAGTATGATAGGAGGACATGTTGGACCTAATTTAGGTGTTGTTGAAACAACGATAGCTCTACATTATGTTTTTGAATCTCCTAAAGATAAAATTATTTTTGATGTTTCTCATCAATGTTATCCTCATAAGATGTTGACTGGACGTAAAGAGGGTTTTTTTGATGAAGATGGAATGCGTAAAATTTCAGGATATACTAAACCAGAAGAAAGTGAACATGATCAATTTATAATCGGTCATACTTCTACATCTATAAGTTTGGCTTGCGGTTTAGCAAAAGCCAGAGATTTAAAAGGGGAAAAGCATAACGTTATAGCTTTGATAGGAGATGGTTCTATATCTGGCGGAGAAGCATTAGAAGGATTTAGTAATGCTGCTGTTTTAAATAGTAATATAATTATTATCGTGAATGATAATGAAATGTCTATTGCTGAAAATCATGGTGGTTTGTATACTAATTTAAGATTATTGAGAGAAACCAATGGTAAAGCAGAATGTAATATGTTTAAAGCTTTAGGTTTTGAATATCATTATGTATCTGATGGAAATTCTATTGAGGATATGATTGATGTATTACAGAAAGTAAAAAATACAAATAAACCAACGGTTATTCATATTCATACATTAAAAGGTAAGGGATATTCTTTTGCAGAAGAAAATAAAGAACCTTGGCATTGGAAAATGCCGTTTAATGTTGAGAGTGGCGAATTGAAAAAGATTCCACAAGGAGAAAGTATTACGGATGTAACATTTAATTATTTATATAATAAAATCAATCTTGATAAAAAAGTAGCTGTAATAACAGCTGGTACTCCTGGTGTTTTAGGTTTTACAAAAGATAGGCGAGAAAAATTAGGTGATAATTTTATAGATGTGGGTATTGCTGAAGAACATGCGGTGGCAATGGCATCCGCTTTAGCAAAAGGTGGATGTAAACCTGTATTTATGGTTATGAGTTCTTTTATTCAAAGAACTTATGATCAACTATCTCAAGATTTGGCATTAAATAAAAATCCTGCAGTTATATTGGTTCATGCTGGTACTATATCTGGTATGGATGCAACTCATTTAGGTTGTTTTGATATACCTCTTATTTCTAATATTCCAAACATTATTCATTTAGCCCCTACAACAAAAGAAGAATATTTGGCTATGTTGGATTGGGCTGTGGAGCAAAATGAATATCCTGTTGTGATTAGAATGCCTTTACAAGTTGTTTCTGAAAATGAAATAAATGAAACAGATTATAGTAATATCAATAAGGCAAAAATTATAGAAAAGGGAAGTGATGTTGCAATTTTTGCTCTAGGTAGTTTTAGAGAATTGGGGCATAGTGTTGCGGAAACATTAAAAGCAAAAGGAATTAGACCAACATTGATAAATCCTCGTTATATTAGTGGTTTAGATGAGGAGCTTCTTAAGCAACTAATGGATGAGCATAAATTAATAGTTACTTTAGAAAATGGTCAATTGAATGGAGGATATGGGGAGAAAATTGCAAGTTTTTATGGAAAATATCCTGTTAAGGTTTTGAATTATGGTGCTAATAAGGAATTCGTTGATAGAGTTCCTCTAGATGAATTATTGAGACGATATCGTTTAACACCGGAGTTAATTACTGAAGATATACTAAGTAATCTATAAATTAAAAGGGCTTGTTTATCTAACAAGCCCTTTTAGATTATTAAAATGTATTAGTTGATTGTTTTTTACTTTGTTTTAATTCTTTTAAATTTGTTATATGTTTTTGTTGTAACTCTTTTGAAGCATTATTGAAACGACTAAAGTTTTTAAGTTTTCCTTTATGTTGTTTCATTGCTAATTGTTTGACACCTAGTCCTTTTTCTCCAGCTATATTAATATCATTTATTAACTGTTGTTGTTGAATAGATGTTAATTTTTTAGAGCTTTCTAAAGCAGAACCGATTGAGGATTTTACACCGTATTCTTTATACATTAAGTAAGAATGAGCTAATCGTTCCACACTTATATTTGAAGGGAGAGTAAAAATCTCATTTTCAAGTTGGTGTTCTATTTTATTATATAGGCTTTCTCTTTGTGTTTTAGAAGTTAAAATCTCAATAGTGTTGTCGTAATAATTTTTCCAAATTTTTTGATGTTTTGACAGTGTATCTTCTGAAATTTTTGTGTTTTTGCTCAAAGGTAGAATATTTGTTGTATTATTTAGGGTATCACGTTCAATAGGCTGTGTTACTGGTTGCCATCCGTGTGTTTCAGACATATTATCTGATTGAGTGTTATTATTTGAAGATTTTATACCAAAAGCACTTCCAATTACTAAAAGACTTGTAAATGTTACAATTTTTATTTTATTCCATAATCTATTTTTAACTTTAGGTTGTTGTTTATTCGTAGTTGATGAAACTTTTTGAACATTATTTTTATTTTTGTGATGAGAAGATGAATTTTGTTTTGGTTTTCTTTTGAATAACTTATTCCAAAAAGATAGTTTAGAATTTTCTATATATTCTTTAATATTAAAGTTTGCATCTTTTTGTAATTTAGCTAGTAAAGAATCTTTGAGAGCATATGAAAATGTATCTATATATAGGGCAAGTATGGGATAATCCGAGCTATCAACGATTAATTCATTATGAGCATACTGATATAATACATCATCAGCACGAGAAATGATGTCTTCTTGTTTAATATATCTTTCAGGCGTTATTTTTTTCTTTACTAAAGACTTATATGTAGATAAATCTTTTTTTAGAACTTTGCCTGATAATTTATGCTTCATAAAGATTCCTCTATTAAGAACTTATTAAAATAGAGGGGTAATATATAAAAAATTATAGGTTTGTCAATAAGATATTTAAAAATATTAAAAAAAAATCCGTTTCACAGCATGAAACGGATAGAATAGTTAAATTTGGTTCTTGTATCTCCAAAACAAGCGATAACCTCTTGAATGGTGATACGTTCGTATTTTTGCCTCCAACTCCCTAGGAGATATATTTTGTGGAGGTGATTTTTTGGTGTAACCGTGAAGTATAATATCATCGGTTAAATAAAAACTCATTCGGTAAACACCTGTTTTTTCGTCTCGTTCGGTAGAAAACTCTTTAATTTGATACCAACGAGGGGAAAATTTTGTTAGGGCTGCCTGATAAATTTTAACACCAACTGCGAGAATGACTACACATAGTAGGATTCCGCATACAATACCAATAAAAAACATAATTATTAAGAATTAAAAATTTTATATTATGTGGTGCATATTAATTTGAGAAAATAGTTTTGTCAATAAATTTTATTAAGGGTGTAAATCTATGTTCAAAAAGGTTTGATGAAATAAAATATTTGACTTCTAACAAAAATTATAGTACAAAAAAGACGAAAAACCTAATTATTAATTAAATTTATTATTTATGGACAAATGGGATTTAAGTAAAATTTTTTCTTCAATAGAAGATATGAAGAGAGATCTTGAAAAGCTCTCTCATCTGAAGAACGTGTTTAAAAGCGAGTATAAGGACGAAATTGCTTGGCTTGATTCTGGTGAGATGAAAGAAGCGTTAAAGCGTTATGCGATTATTGTATCTTTGAAATGTAAGATTGATTCGTATGCTTACCTTTTGTATTCAACCAATTTGAATGATGAAGAGATTTGTTCTTTTTATCAAGCAACTGTCAGAAAGTTGAATGAGATATCTAAGAGCTTAAATTTCTTCAAAATTGAGCTTGGTGAGATATCAGGAAGAATACGTAACAGTTTTTTGCCATCTGATCTTTTCTCCCGGGGAGAAAAAGCATGGTTGCAGAAGATTGTGAAAAAAGCTTCACATCTTAGAGAGGAAAATATTGAGGGACTTCTTTCTGATTTGGATATTGTCAATGAGAGTTTGATTCGTTTTTATAATACGACCAGATCTTCGGAAAAGTATGAGATAGAAGGTCAGGTGTATTCAGAAGGCGGGGTTTTATCTTTGATATCTGATGAAGATGAAAAGATACGCAATCAGGCTGGTCAAGCTTTAGCTAAGGCTTATGATAAGAACAAAGAGCTGTTTACGATGATCTACAATAATTTGATGTATAACAGATTATTGAGTTCATCTTGGCATAAGTATGAAAGTCCTGAAGATCAAGCTGCTTGGGAGGATGACATAACTTCAGCTGATTTGGGTAATCTAGTCGATGTTGTCCAAGAGAATTATGCTAATGTTTCTCGGCGCTATTACGATTTTAAAGCCAAGATTTTGGGGAAGAAAACTATTTCGTATTGGGATAGAATAGCTCCTTATCCTGTTTCTTCAAAGAATAGAAAATATTCTGTGGAGGAGGCTAAAAAAATTGTTTTGGACGCCTTTAAGAAATTTTCTCCCGAGTTTGCAAAAGAAGCACAAGCTTGTTTTGATGAGAATAGAATAGATTATTATTCATATTCCGGAAAAGATAGCGGTGCTTATTGTATGGAAATGCCTGTTGGGGTTAAGCCGTATGTTTTTCTAAACTTTAATGGTACAATCGGGTGTGTTCTTACTATGGCTCATGAGTTGGGACACGCGGTACATGAAGCTTGGAGCAAGGAACAGGGAGAGTTAGGCAGATACCATTCGTGTGCGCAAGCAGAAACAGCCTCTATCTTTGCGGAGCAATTAGTTTTTAATGCTTTATATGAAGAAGCTGATACTCCAGAAGATAAGTTTGTATTGCTTGCAAGTTTCGTTGAGGAGCTGATTGCAACGTCTTTTAGGCAGATTGCTTTTCATCTTTTTGAACATGAAACGTATAAATTGCGTCAAATGACAGGGGAATTGAGTTCAGATAAATTGTCTGAAATTTGGATGCGTGTCATGAAGGATTATTTGGGAGATAGTGTGGACATTTCCGATATTCAGAATATGTGGAGTGGAATTTCTCATTTCTTCCAATACAGTTTCTATGTGTATTCCTACTGTTTTTCTCTCTGTATGGTAAATTTGTTATATGCAACTTATCTGCAGGGGAATGTTGAGAATTTTGAAGCAAAATATGTTGAAATGCTTAAGAGAGGCGGAGTTGAAGATTATATCGAAGCTTTAGCTCATTTTGGTATTGATACATCTCCTTCAGAATTTTGGGCTGATGGAATCAAATTAATTTCTCAATATATTGATAAACTTGAGAAATTGGCTTCTGAAATTGATTGGAAATAATCCTATTAAAAAAAGCAGTACTCAATAGAGAGTACTGCTTTTTTAGTTTGTTATTTGTATGAAAGAAATAAATCACATCCAGAATTTCCGCATTCACATCCAATAACAGCCCAATCAACAGGAACAGGTATAGAAAAATTTAAACTGTTTGGGCATGCATAAAGTTCTCCTGCTGGTGCGCCAGCTCTACAATCTTCTGTTATAGCTGTACCAAAATTTACACCAACAGTAAGCAAACCGGAAGAAGTATCGCTTCCCCAATCTTGTGTGACCAGTTCTATACATGCTTCATCAGGAATTCCAGAATATTGTAAAGTAAACCCATTTTTAGGGCCACTAGATACTCGATATCTTGAATCAATTGGAAAAATTTCTACTTTCCCTCCAAATGGATTAGTGGCTCCATAACTACCAGAACCATCTTCAAACATTTCTTTTGGAGCTAAATTGGCTTTATACATTATTTTGTTGCTAATGTTAGCATAGTTCTTCTGTCTGGCATAAAGAGTCCGAGTATTTGCTACGATTTGTGAAATTTGATCAATAGATTTATTAATTTTGAATTTCATCATCGCTTTTGAATAACCTGCGATTCCACCAACAGATAATACGCCGATAATCGCTAAAACACCCAACATTTCAATCATTGAACGCCCGGACTGATTGTTGATTCCACACATTTTATTCATTATATTCTCCTTTCTATTGTCCGAAAAAAGGGATCCCTTTTTTCGGACAGAAATTTACTAATTTCCTTTTTTTCATTTATCATAAATTCAATATGTTAAAAAAATATTTACGTTCTAAAAAATGTCCGAAAAAAAGGATCCCTTTTTTCGGACATTTTGTTGATGAGCTTTTTATATTGATTTTAAAGCATTTTTTTGTTATCTTACGAACAATTAAATTTATTATTTTATAATTAATATTTTTGTGTATGGAAAAACATATTATTTTAAAAAAGAAAAGGTTGTACGGAAGGTATGGCTTGTTTAATGCTTTTATCTTAAAAAGCTTTTGTATTTCGGCTTTGATAGGCATTATTTTGACCTTTATTGGTTTGTTTTCAATTAAAAACTGTATCGGCTTTGTCTTTGTGGTTGTTATGGTCTGTCTGTTGAAAAGATTTTTCCAGATAGGAGGGGTATTAATACCTAGTTTTGATGGTTTTAGTGATAAATCAAAAGTTATTACTATTGAAAAACAAGGGGATAGATATCTTTTAACAATAACAAACGAGGAGGGATCTTATGAGGAAATCATCGATGATTATGAATACTTAGAATTCGATAAAATAGTATCTGCATATCATTATAGAGAATTTAATGAACATGATGATGCTATTATATTGTATTGTAAGTCTGATAATCTATGGTATAAGATTTCTTCTGCAGGAGATATTGTTTTTTTGGGAGAAAGAATAAATGATGTTGCTTTTTGCAATGATACCATTCAAAACAAAAGTGTTTTCCTTATCAAAAAGGCAGGAATAAAAGAATATAAAAATGTTAGTTGTATAACATCTAAAAATATCTATTATTCAAAGCCTTATGGAAATAAAAAGACTCACCTGAAATCTGATAATTACAAGTTTTTAATATTAGATGGTGGTAATTATTTTCAAGTATTTGAAATTGTTGAAAATATCAAATCTTTTGCGGTTGTTCATGAGGTTTTCGAACATATATCTTTTATTATAAACAGAGTAAATGAAGAAATAGTTATTGGTGTTTATGATGAAGATTTGGGAAAATATAAATCATTATCATTAGATTATAAGAAATATATAAAAAAGGAATTTAGCTTAAGTTTGTATTTTCTAAATAATCGAGATAGTGATTTTAATGAATATTTGAAGCCAGAGATTATTGTTGTTTTGAAAAAATTCAATCAGAATACTAAGAAAATGGAAATCATTAAAAAAGAGCATGATGTTATTTTTCATTCTAATGGTACTATAGAATTTTATGATGGTTCTAGGTATGATATAATGGAAAGATTCTGAAAATGTTATAAAAAAAGCTCTACAATTGTAGGGCTTTTTTTTGTGATTATTTATCTTTTCTCTTGGCTCTATCTTCTTGAAACTTTTCCAGTTTTTTTAATAGGCGAGAACGTTTTAATCGACTAATTCTATCTATGTATAAAATACCATCAAGATGATCTATTTCATGTTGAAGAATTATAGATAAAATGTCATCGGCTAATAATTCTTGTTCTTTTCCATTATAATCTAAATAACGAACTCTTATTCTTTCATGACGTTCAACATCAGCTCGTTGATCAGGGAGAGATAAACAGCCTTCGTTAAATGAAATCATTTCATCGGAACGCCATATGATTTCAGGATTTACTAAGTACATTGGTTGGCGGGCGCTTAAATCTTCATCGCTAGGATTAGGATCAATAACAACTATACGTTTAGATATTCCTACTTGAGGAGCTGCTAATCCACATCCTTTGTCCAAATACATTGTTTCTAACATATCATCTAAAAGTTTACGTAATTCATCGTCAATAATAGATACTTTTTCGCATTTTTTGCGTAAAATTTCATCGGGATATTCGTATAGTTTTAATCGAGTCATTTTAACCTCTTACGCTATGAGCTATTTGATCTAATAAAGCATTAACCATTTTTGGCTCGTTTTTTGTGAAGAAAGCATAAGCTAAATCTACGTATTCTTGAATCAATATTTTTGTATCTACATTGGTTGTGTTGGTTATTTCATAAACAGCACAAAGAAGAAGAGCTTGCATTGTGCCATTCATTCTGTCATATGACCATTCTCCACGTAAAAATAAATTTAATGATTTTTCTAAATCTTCTTTTTTAGATTGAATGCCTTTAACAAGTTTTTCAAAATATTCTGTATCAATAGGACCAATTTCAACAAAATTTTCCTTGTCTTCATCTTCTCTATTATCAATTACGAAACGACCTATTTTTCCAGAAATAAAGTCTTCAATGACTTCATCTACAGATGTTTGTCCGAAGGCAATCATATAATTTGCTTGTACGGCTGCTAATCTAGCACCGGATTTCATTTTAATTTTTTCTGAAACGAATTTAGTCATTTTAATTTTCCTCAATAATGGTTTCTTCGTAGTTAGTTAATTTTTCAATGGTTGAAACAAATTCTTGTAAATCTTGAATGTTGCGAAAATCCTTATATACAGAAGCAAATCTAATATAAGCAATATTATCTAGATGTGATAATGCCTCCATTACGCTTTCGCCAATTTGTACAGTTGAAATTTCTGTTTCTCCAGAGCTTTCAAATTTGCGTTGTAAAGAGTTAACAATTTTTTCTACTCTCTCAGATGAAATTGGGCGTTTACGTACGGCCAAAGAAATGGATTTTTCCAATTTATCTCTATCAAAAGGTGTTCTTTCTCCATTTCGTTTAACGACAATCAATTCTCTTAATTGAACTCTTTCAAATGTGGTAAAGCGTGAACCACATTCGGGGCATTCTCTACGTCGTCTTACGGAAGAATTATCTTCAGTATTTCGAGAGTCTTTAACTTGTGTTTCTTCGCATCCACAAAAAGGGCATTTCATTTTTTATTATACTCCTTTCTTTAATAATTCTTCAGCAACTTGGTATAGTTTTGATGAATATCTGGCTCCCTTTATAAGGATTGTATCTTCATTTTGCAAGAGATTATTTAATAAAAAATCGCTTAAATTATCTTTGTTTTCAAAATAATACTGAATTTTGTCTTTTGGTAGTTGTGATAACATATCCTTCATTTCTGGGCAAACCCCGATAATTATATCTATATTGGATTGAGCTAAAAGTTGGCCAATTTCAATATGTCGGGCTTGAGATGTCGCTCCTAATTCAGCCATTTTGCCTAAAACAACAATTTTTCTACCTTTTGTTGTTCTTTTATCTAATGATTTTATAGCAAATTTCATAGCTTCAGGTTGTCCAGAATAACTATCATCTATTAATGTATATGTGCCATTTTTTAATTTTAAGGTATGATTTTTTCCTCTTCCTTCTAAAGCACCAAAATCTTTAATATATGAAGCAGCTTTTTCAATATTTAAGTTTAAGGCTTTAATTACAGATAATGCACACCAAGCATTATATAAAAAATGTTCTCCTTCTTCATTTAATGTAAAGTTTCTATATGGTTGATTGTTTTTTCCGAATTTTAAAATTTCAGCTCCTTGTTTTTGAGCCTCCGAAATTAAGATATCGGCAAAGTTGGTATCTTCATTTATAATTGCAATACCTTTATTTTTTTGTAATCCTTCAAATATTTCAGATTTTGCGTAGGCTATTGCTTTGAAATCTGGAAAAAATTCAATATGCATAGGATAAACGTTTGTTACGATTGCAATATCCGGTTTTACCATATTTACGAGATATGATATTTCCCCCTTAGCACTCATTCCCATTTCAATTACGGCATAATCAGCGCTCATATCAAGATTACATAAGCTTAAAGGTACTCCGACTTGATTATTGAAATTTCCAACCGTTGCATATGTCTTTCCAAATTTAGATAGTAAAAATGCAATTTCTTCTTTAGTCGTGGTTTTTCCGGCACTACCTGTTAATCCTATAATTTTTCCCTTAAATAAACTGCGATTATACGCTCCGATTTTTCCATATGCTTCAAGCGTATTATTTACAATAATCTGTTGTTCTGATGGTATATCTTCAATAAAATGATCAACTACAACTAATTGACAACCTTTATCTATTACATCGGTAACGAAGTTGTGAGCATCAAAACGCTCGCCTTTTAAGGCTATAAAAAGGGTTTTTTCATCAACACAACGACTGTCTGTAGAGATTTTTGTTATTTCTACGTCAATAACTTTGTTTGAATAAGACAAAATTTCAGCAAGCTTTTGAGATGTGATTTTTTCCATTATTATTTCTCTATATTTTTAATATGATTTTAACTAATACGATGGTCATTTTATGAATGGTTTATTTTTGATTTCCTAATAATCTCACTTTTGTAGTGTAGCATTATTATATTGATTTAGCATAAAATAAGACCTCTCGAGATTAGTATTTAACAAATTGTGTTCATTATACTAACGAGCATGGAAATTGCAATACTTTTTTAAGCCCGGCGAAGATATGTTCCCATTATTTTTTTGCGACCGTATTTTTCAAAATTTACTTCACATGTTTGTCCTTCTACGGAAGTTATTTTTCCATATCCGAAACTTTCATGGTATACTCTAGTGCCTACTAAACTTGATTTTTTTGAACTTCTGTAAGAACTATAATCAGAGTATTCATCAGGTTCATAACTATAATCCGATTGATAACTTGAGTTAGAATAATATGTGTTTTTGGGGTATGGTTTGTGATATTTAGAAGTAGTATTTTCTTTATATCCATATGAGGTTCCTTTTCCGTTATAACAATTATTTAATTGATTTGATAGTTGTAGGCAACTACTAGGTATTTCGTTTAAGAAACGGGAAGGGAGATTGTTTTGCCATTGACCATAGATTCTACGGCTATATGTAGTTGTTATATAAAGTTTTTGTTTTGCTCTGGTAATGGCAACATAAGCCAGTCTACGCTCTTCTTCTAAAGAATCACTGCCTCCTTCATCTAAACTCTTTTGGTGAGGAAATAAACCTTCTTCCCAACCTGGTAAAAAAACAACGTTAAATTCTAAACCTTTTGCCGAGTGAAGCGTTATGAGCATGACTTTATTTGTATCCATGGCATTATCATTATCCATTACAAGGCTTACGTGTTCAAGAAATTCGGATAAAGTCGGATATGTATCGGTATCACTCATTACATTGATTAATTCTTTTAAGTTTTCAATGCGTCCGGGAGCTTCAACTGAGGAGTCATTTTTTAGCATTTCAAAATAACCGGAATCTTCTAAGACTTGGGTTGCTAAATCATCGGGGGTAACAGCATTAGCAAGTTTTTGCCATTCATTAAACTTATTTATTAAATTTGAAAGATTGTTTTGAGCTTTTCCGCTGATTCCTCCTCGTTCTAATAATAATGAAACGGCTGAAAACATGGAAATATGATTTTCTCGAGCAATTTGTTGAATTTTTTCAATTGTTTTGGCTCCTATGCCTCGAGCAGGTTTGTTAATTATGCGTTCAAAAGCTAAATCATCGTGAGGTTGTAGTATTACTCTGAAATATGCCAATAAATCTCTAATTTCGGCTCTTTCATAGAATTTTGGCCCGCCAATTACTTGATATGGAATGGCTTCGCTTATGAATTTTTCTTCAAATTCACGAGTTTGAAAAGCGGTTCTTACTAATACGGCTATATCAGAATAAGGATATCCATCCGAATGAAGTTTTTCTATTTCTGATGAAATCCATTTTGCTTCTTCTTCACCACTATAGATACTTAATACTTTGATTTTATCGTTATCACAATTATTAGCAGGTGAATTTTCTGCAACTCTAAGAGTTTTTCCCAAACGTGTTGCATTATGTGAAATTAAACTAGAGGCTGCATTTAATATATTTGCCGTAGAACGGTAGTTTCTTTCCAAGCGAATTACTTTGGCATCTTCGAAGTCTTTTTGAAAACGCATGATGTTTTCAATTTCAGCACCTCGCCATGAATAAATTGATTGATCATCATCTCCAACACAGCATAAGTTACGGTTTTTTTGAGATAATAAACGTAAAAATAGATATTGTGTAACGTTTGTATCTTGGTATTCATCGACCATAATGTATTTGAATTTATCTTGGTATTTTTGTAAGATGTCTAAATTTGACATCAATATAGTTAGCGTATAAAGTAAGATATCACCAAAATCTACGCAATTTAATTCAATTAAGCGAGATTGATATTTTTTATACACGGTTAATAAGGTGTTAGAGCGAAATTCTTGATCAGCCTTATCAACAGTTATACCTTTATCTTTTAATCGGGCAATTCTTTCCATTAAGCTCTGAGGTGGGTATTTTTTTTCATCAATACCTTCAACTTCAATGATTTGTTTGATTAGTCGTTTTTGATCATCTTCGCCTAAAATTGTGAAATTAGGATGTAATCCTACAAGTTCTGCATGATTTCTTAGTATTTTAACACAAATACTATGAAAAGTTCCTAGCCATACATTGTTAGCCATGTCTCCAATGAGGTTTCTTACACGCTCTTTCATTTCTTTAGCTGCACGATTTGTAAATGTAACAACGAGACAATTCCAAGGTTGTGCTTTCATCTGAGTCAGGATATGAGCCAATCTTGTTGTAAGAACTTTAGTTTTTCCGGTTCCTGCTCCGGATAAGACTAATAACGGACCTTCTGTTGTTTCAACAGCTTGACGTTGTTCAGGGTTTAGTTCATTTAACCAAGGAGTTTGTGGTTTTAACCTGCTGATATTGTCATATAATTGTGATGCACAATTGCTTTCATCTAAATCAAATATATCGTCCATTTTTTAATCTTCTTGTTTTTAACCGTTTTGAAACTTATATATAATAATATCGCAAGAAAGAAAAGAGTTTTTATTGTTTTATGTATAATTTTTTGAAAGGTTTGATATGTCAGAAATTAAGAATAAATTTGACGGGTTAATAAAATATATGGAGAGCCGTATTTTAGGGCAAGAGGATTTAGTAAAAAAATTAATTATCACAATGTTAGCAGATGGACATGTTCTTGTAGAAGGTGCTCCGGGACTTGCTAAAACAAAGGCTATTAAAACACTTTCGGATTGTATTGATGCCAGTTATAATAGAATTCAATTTACTCCGGATTTGCTTCCTTCTGATATTACAGGTAGTGAAATTTATGTATCAGCAACAGGGCAGTTTGAATTTAGAAAAGGACCGATTTTTGCTAATATGGTATTGGCAGATGAAATTAACAGAGCTCCGGCAAAAGTGCAATCAGCATTGTTAGAAGCTATGGCTGAGAGACAAGTCAGTGTTGGTGGTAAACAATATAAGTTGCCTAGTCTTTTTATGGTTATGGCTACACAAAATCCTATTGAACATGAGGGGACATATAATCTTCCAGAAGCTCAGTTGGATCGTTTTTTAATGTATGTTAAAATAGATCAACCAAATACGGAAACAGAACGTAAAATATTGCATTTGGTTAGAGATGAAGCAATTAATTGCAATAATGAAGAGGGATGTTTGGCTGAATTTAAACAACATATCGGAATTATAACAGATTCTGATGTCGAACAAGCAAGAAATGAGGCTTATAAAGTTCATTTCAGTAATGCTGTTGAAGAGTATTTAATTCAGTTGGTTATGGCTACTAGAATGCCAGAGAAATATGATGAAACATTAAAAAATACAATAGCGTTTGGTGCTAGTCCTAGAGCAACAATTGCTTTAGATAAATGTTCTAAAATTCATGCATGGATATCTGGAAGAGATTTCGTTACTCCAGATGATATACATGCTGTAGTATTTGATGTGTTGCGTCATCGTATTATATTGAGTTTTGAAGCTCAAGCAAGCGGATTAACAAGTGATGATGTTATTGCAAAATTATTGAAAATTGTTCCATTACCATAGGATATGATATGAATCTATTTCAAAAGACAAAATTAGAAAATGATAATAGGGGAATATGTGTTTCTGTTGAAGAATTAATAAAACAACAGCAATATTTGCCTTATTTATCTATTCGTGGAAATTATATCACTTCTAATCGAGTCGGAGATGTTAAATCTGCGTTTAAAGGGCGAGGTATGGAATTTGAGGAAATTAGAGAATATAATTTCGGTGATGACGTACGGGATATTGATTGGCGTGTAACAGCCAGAAAATCAGAGCCTTTTACTAAAATATATAATGAAGAAAAGGATCGAGAAATTACGGTCTTTTTAGACTTATCAGCTTCAATGGTTTTTGGTACTAAAAATGAATTTAAATCTGTTGCAGCAGCCAAAATAACAGCGTTGTTAGGCTGGTTGTCTGTTAAAAATAAAGATCGATTCGGAGTCGTTATTTATGATGGTGAAAATATTACTTATTTTAAACCTCAAAGTAGTATGCAGAATTTAATGGCGATATTTAAAAAGATATCAGATATTTCTTGTGAAATATTAAAAGGTAATAAATTAAGTAATTTATCAGAAGCTTTGAAAACTCTGGAGTTTAAACGAAAAGGACAAGGAATAATCTTTATTTTAAGTGACTTTTATAGTTTAGACAGTGATGGATTTAAGAAAATAGCTGCTTTGTCTAAAAGTAATAAAATTTATTGTGTAGATATTTTTGATGTTATTGAAGATGTTGCTCCGAAAGATGGCGTATATGCTGTTCAATATGCAGGAGAAAAGGTTGTGTTTGATAGTTCGGGAAAAGGATTTAAAGACGAATATAAAAAATATTTTGCAGAAAATCGTGAAAATGTGAAGAAAAATTGCCAAAAATTCTCATGCGGATACATTGAAATAAGAACAGATGCTCCTATTTTCAAACAGTTACGAGTAGTGTAAAATAACTTGACACAATAAGAATTATATGATATTTCTAGAAGTGTATTATTTTGTAAAATAAAAGAGGTAAAAATGGTTAAATTAAATGAAAATAGTGCATACAAACGTGGACAAGAATTGTTAGATGCCGGTCAGTATGAAGAAGCAATCAGTAAATTTGCAGAAGTGATTGCTGAAAATCCAAGAGCTTGGAAAGCTATGAATAGTCAAGGTTTTGCTTATCAAAAAATGAGTAAGTATACAGATGCTGTTGAGTGTTTTGATAAAGCTTTGGTGGTAAACCCTAAATCAGTGGAAGTTTTGAATAATAAGGGTGTTACTTTGAGTATGCGCGGTTTGTATAAAGATGCTATAGTTTGTTTTGATGAGGCTTTTAGCTATGATTGTACATCTTTAGAAGCTTTGAATGGAAAAGCTATTGCTTTACAACATATGTTTTCATATAAAGAAGCTTTAGATGTTTTGGAACAAGCTATGAAAGTAGATAGTAAGCATCCTCAAACTTTGTTGAGTATTGCGGTTACTCTACAAAAATTAAAACAATATGAAAGATCTATCTCTTTTTTCAAGAAGGTTTTAGCTGGTGATAAGTTTAATACAAAAGCATGGAATGGTATTGGTGTTACTTATCAGTTAATGGGTGATAATGAATCTGCTTTGAAATGTTTTACAAAAATTTTGAATATTAATAGTCAAGAATTACAGGCTTGGATTAGTATTGGTTATGTTTATCAAAAAATGTTCAAGTTTAAAGATGCATTGAAATGCTATAAAAAGGCTCAAGCTATTGTTAATGGTCGATATACTCATAAATTATATGATGGATTGGCTTCTTGTTTAACAAAACTTTCAGAATTTGATCAGGCTATCGAAGTTTATAAGCTTATATATCAGAGTGAAGAAGGTAAAAGAAAATGGGATGCTCAACGTTCAATTAAATTTGTTAATAAATTGAAACGTAAACAAGCTGTAGGTACTTTACCTGATATTATGCCAAAAGAAGAGGCAGATGCGACAACAGAGGAAGCTTCAGAGTAAGTTTGTTGAGTTTTGATAAAAAAGATGATCAAAAAGATCATCTTTTTTTGTATAAAATTTTTTTGATAATATACTTGACTGATTTTGTCTAATATGATATTCTATATGTGAAAAGGAAGTTATTTATATATATATTATGACAACTGTATTTTATAAAATGCCTGTCTCAAAGAAGGTTTTGAAGCAGCGTGATGTGTTTGCGATTGTGAAATCTGCGTATGAAAAATTTAAAATGGTTTATGACGTGGAGCCGCAACCGATGTTTAAGGAGTATTACTTGCTCGATGTTGCTGAAGGTTTGAACGAAGTGCAACTGGCTATTGTTCAATTTCTTATTGATTTCACCGACAAAGGTGCTCTTATTACAAAGTACAAAGAGGTTGGCACTGAGCGTTTGTTCTATTCTTTCTATGTAAAGAATGATTCGTTCGTATATTTCGTGTCAGGCGATCTCTTTAAAACAGTTAAACGCTAAAAGAAGAGGAGTTAAAAACTTGTTGTTTTTAACTCCTCTTTTGTTTATATTGTTTTAAAAAGGAGATGAAAATGCAAATTAGTGCTAAATATCAGGCGATTTTAGAAATATTAACAAAAGTTTTTCAAGATCAATATCCTGCAGATAATATTTTGAAAGAATATCTTAGAGCCAGAAAATATATAGGATCTAAGGATAGGAGGTTTATTACAAATACTGTTTGGGATATAATTAGACATAGAAGTCGTTTGGAATTTGACTGTGGTTGTTGTGAACCGAGAATGTTATTGCTAACATATTTAAAAGATGAAGATTTGGATATTGTTGCTGATGGATCTCAATATGGTTTGGCAGTATTGACTAAAGATGAAAAAAATAAGTTGGCTAATTTGAATGAAGATGTTTATCCTGAATATATAGAAAGAGAATGTCCTAAATGGTTATATGAAAAGATTAATAATCCGTTGTTAGTATCTGTTTTAAATACAAAAGCTCCGGCAGATATTAGAGTGAATTTTTGTAGTAGAGAAGAAGTGAAAAATAAATTACAAAAAGAAGGTTTGTTTTTTTCTTTTACACCTTTTTCTCCATATGGTTTGCGTTCTGAAGAAAGAGTAAATTTGCAAAATTGTATAGCTTATCAAAATGGTGAAATTGAAGTGCAAGATGAAGCTTCGCAATTAGGGGCTATTCTGTGTGATGTACGTGAGGAGCATAGAATTATTGATTATTGTTGTGGAGGAGGGGGAAAAAGCTTGCTTCTGGGGGCAATATTACATAATGACGGAGTAATTTATGCTCATGATAAAAATTTTAACAGAATGGATGGCTTAAAAGCTAGAGCAGAAAGATTGGGAATTAAAAATATTAAAATTATACAATCTTTACAATCAGGAGATATGTTTGATAGATTTATTGTTGATGCGCCTTGTTCCGGTAGTGGAACTTGGAGAAGATCTCCTGATGCAAAATATAGATTAACTCCAAAACAATTAAAAGCTATTGAATTGGCGCAAGAAGAAATATTAGAGATAGCGGCAAAGCATACTAAGGTAGGTGGGCGGATTATATATATGACTTGTTCTGTTTTGCCTGAAGAAAATGAAGAAAAAATAGATAAATTTTTAAAAGAACATACAGATTTTTCGACAGTAAATATGCAAAATTTATGGGAACGAAAATTAGAAATTCCGTATCCTTTTAAAGAAACAAAATATTTAAAATGTTCTCCTCTTATAACGGGTACAGATGGATTTTTTGTTTGTGTGATGCAAAAGAAATAAAATGTAACTTTTTGTGTATTGCATAACAATATGAAGATTTATATTCTTTATTTATGGAAAAAACAATCAACTTAAAGGATATAAATTATGGCAAAAATTCATTCTACGGCAATTATTGAAGATGGTGCAAAAATAGCGGATACAGCAGAAATAGGCCCTATGTGTTGGGTTAGTTCTAAAGCTAAAATTGGGGAAAATGTTAAGCTTTTAGGGCAGGTTACTGTATATGGAGATACAACTATAGGTGATGATACTATAGTATTTCCAGGGGCGAGATTAGGTTGTGGTCCTCAAGATCATGGTAATGAATTTTTACCAGATGCTAAGTTGATTATAGGAAAAAGAAATATTATTCGTGAAAACGTTACAATGCATGCCGGTACTCCTAAAGAACAGATGACAACGGTTGTTGGTGATGATTGTATGTTTATGATTAACTCTCATGTTGCTCATGATTGTATAGTGGGTAATAATGTTATTATGACAAATAATGCAGTGATTGGTGGACATGTTCATTTAGGTGATGGAGTGATTTTGGGTGGAAATTGTGCTGTTCATCAATTTGTTCATATCGGTCGTAAGGCTATGATCGGAGGAGTTTCCGGCATTTCTAGAGATGTAATTCCTTTTGGTATTTCAAATGGTATGCCTGCAAAATTAAGAGGTTTAAATGTGATTGGTTTAAAACGTAGTGGTTTGGATGAAGCTACGATTAAGTCTTGTACCAGAGCGTTTATGTTTATATTCAAAGGTAAGGAAGGAAATTTTGAAGAGCGTGTTACTAAAGCTGAAGAGAAATTCAAGGATAATGAGATGGTTATGGAACAAATAGCTTTCATTAAAGAATCTTTAGCGGGTAAACGTAATTTGACAGTTGCCGAATAATTTAGCTAATTACAGGCAAGAGAGAAGGGCTATTTTAGCCCTTTTTTTTATAAAAAATAAAGCCTCAACTTTGTGGTTGAGGCTTGAAGAGTTGATTTTCTATCTATAAACTAGAAAATCATGGGTTTTTTCCCAATCTTGTTTGTTGAAATCTTGTGATTTATATAAATCAAGAAAGATTTCTTTGGCTTTTTTTAAGCCAGCATCGGAGAAAGGATGAAGAAGAAAGTGGATTCTGTGTCTCAGAAAAACTGAAGGAGCCTCTTTTAGCGGATCTGTTCTGAAACTCTTATTGCAGATAATTTCGTTTGCACTCAGGAGAATGTTAGGAAATTCTTGCAAAAGAGCTTCCTCTGTCGGATAGTGGATGCGAATACAGCGTATAAATTCTGTATAGTTTTCCGCATACAAGGCTGATAGCCAGTTTTTTTTAACCACGTCTTCTTCAATGCTTTCTGTTTGAATAGGAATGTAAGTTTTCATAACTAAAGATATGTAAATTATATGTTTTATGGTTGTTATATAACACAAAAAATAAATTTTGTCAATATATTTATAAAAAAACATCAGGCATTGTTGCCTGATGTTAGATTATTTACTCGCTTAATGTCTAATGTTTTGCAAAAAGTCAATAAGGGGTTGCCATAACTCTGTTTTGTCAAATTCATTGGCTTTTGATTGAAAGATTAGTAATTCGTTCAAAACCTGTCTGACAAAAATGTTATCAGCGCAATCGTTTTCTTTTATTAACCTTAGCAGTAATAACAACTCGCTAGTATAGTCTGTCCCGCCATCATATTGGACATTTTGCTTCATAAATATGTAATTACATAATGATAAGAACATATCGCTGAAATTCTTGTTTTTAGAGGAGGATTCTGCTATATAGATTTCAGATCCCCATAAATTTTCTCTGTCGCAAGAAAAATACCATTCCCAGTTTCTTTCCCTAATAATTTTAGTTCTATATCCTTCAGGTAATGAAGGATAGGGCATTATAGAGTTGTGTTCTTTGAATTTCATGAAAAAATCAAAAATTGGGTAATTTACATATTGAATGAATGAATTTGTAAAATTTTGATCCCATAGAACACTTTTTACAGAGGGTATTATTGATGTAAGGATATGTGGGGCGCAAATCGCTAAAGTGTCAATCTGCCACGAGGTAAGAGTTGCTCCATCTTCGTAGAATTTTTCAATTTGACGACGGAGATTGTGGTCATTATGTCTATACGACATAATACAGATGAAAACTTTTTCCTCGTTAGATAAAATTGCATTCTTTTTTGCAAGATTATCAAGATCCTTGTTCATAAGGAATAATGTATCAAGATCGTTGTTCATAATAAATAATTTAAATGATTAATAATAAATTGAATAGCGTGTGTATATCATGAAAATCTTGGAAAGTAAAGATATAATTTAAGTGTGATTGTAATGATAGTGTTTAGATGTTTTGTGGAGATGATTGATAAGATGTTTGAGATTAATTAGAGATTGTTGTTATAAAATAATATTTGTCGCATAATGTTTATTATGTATATTTATGTTGTATTTTTATAATTATATCAGATAGTTATAGTAAAGATGCTTTAATGAGCTTTTGTGTGTATTTGTGTTTAGGATCTTCAAATATTTGTTTTGTTATTCCTTGTTCGATTATCATTCCATTTTGCATGACAATTACATTATGAGAAATTGATTTGATTGCATGCATATCGTGTGAAATAAAAATGTATGATAATTTATATTTTTTCTGTAAGTCTTTTAATAGTTTTATTATTTGAAATTGAACTGTTACATCTAAAGCTGAAGTCGGCTCATCTAATATTATGATTTTAGGATTTAAGATTAATGATCTGGCTAAGGCTATTCTTTGGCGCTGTCCTCCTGAAAATTCGTGTGGATACTTGTTTAATGCGTTTTCCTGAAGTCCTACATCTTTTAATATTTGATTGATTAATAGATCCTTCTGTTTTTGTGATATATTTTTATTATGAACATCTAGTCCCTCGCCGACTATTTCTTTTATGTTCATTCGAGGATTTAACGAATTATAAGGATCTTGAAAAACGATTTGGATGTCTTTATTAAAATTGTTTAATTTGCTATATATGTTATTGTTTTTTAAATATATATTTCCTGAATATTTTACAAGATTCACAATAGACATTGCCAAAGTTGTTTTTCCTGAGCCAGATTCTCCTACAATTCCGAGTGTTTCTCCTTCTTTGAGGTTGAAACTGATGTTGTTTACAGCTTTAAGTTCCTCTGTTACTTTACCTAAAAAATTTCTTTTGATGGGAAATTTTACGCTAATGTTTTCAGCTTTTAATAATATATCATTATCATATTTATTTTGTAAATTCAATAATAAATTTGATGAAATTAATTTTTTAGTGTAACTATTTTTTGGAGAACTAAATATTTGTTGGGCATTTCCATATTCGACAATTTTGCCTTGATACATTACAGCTATGTGATCAGCTATTTTATGAACAAGGCGCAAATTATGACTTATAAAAATTATAGACATATTTAATTTTGTTTTTAATTCTAATAATAAATCTATAATCTGTTCCTGTATGGTTACGTCAAGAGCTGTGGTTGGTTCATCAGCAATAAGTATTTGAGGATTGTTGGCTATGGCCATTGCAATCATTACTCTTTGCCTTTGACCACCGGATAATTCAAATGGATAAGCGTTTATTTTTTGTTCAGGATTTGGTATTTTTACTGCTTTTAATAATTCTATTGTACGCTTTTTTATCTGTTTTGTTGTTAAATTTTGATGTATTTGAAGACTTTCAGCTATTTGTTTTCCTATTTTGTGAAGAGGATTTAATGAGGACATCGGTTCTTGAAAGATAAATGATATTTTATTTCCTCTGATATTTTGAAAGTCTTTATTTGATAATCCTATGAGTTCTTTATTATTGAACAAAATGGAAGATTTTTCTGAGTGACTTGCTCTCGGATATGGTAATAAACCGAGTATAGATAAGGCTGTAACAGATTTTCCTGAACCTGACTCTCCTACGATTCCTAATATTTCACCCTGCTCTAAATTTAAACTAATATTGTTTACAGCATGAAAATCATCATTTTTTCGTCCGTGAAATGTTATCGAGAGATTTTTGATTTGTAATAAACTCATTGGCTGGTTTTCCTTGTATCAAAAGCATCACGAACGCCCTCTCCTATAAAAATCAGCATAGAAAGTAATCCGGATAATACAATAAATATACTTATACCTATCCATGGAGCTTGTATGTTATCTTTTCCTTGACGTACTAGGTCTCCTAAAGATGGGTAATCTGCCGGAAGACCTAGACCCAAAAAGTCTAAAGCACTTAATGCTGTTATAGATTCAGCCATTATGAACGGAATAAATGTGATTGAGGTTACAAGGGCATTGGGTAATATATGGCGAAACATAATTCTAATGTTACTAACTCCTAATACTTTAGCTGCTTTTACATATTCAAAATTACGAATACGTAAAAATTCAGCTCTAACCATTCCCGTAAGTCCCGTCCAAGAAAATAGTAGTAAGATAAATAGTAAGCTGTAGAAAGTAGGAAGAAAAACGCTTGCAATGATGATTAAAATGAATAATTGAGGCAATGAATCCCATATTTCTATAAATCTTTGAAATATAAGATCAATTTTTCCTCCAAAATATCCTTGTAAAGCTCCTATTATGATGCCAATGGTTGAAGAAACTACTGTTAATAAAAAAGCAAATATAATAGATAATCTTATTCCATATAAAATGCGTGCTAAAATATCTCGTCCTTCTTCATCTGTGCCTAACCAATGTTTGGATGATGGTGATGACGGAGTGGCTGTATCAAGTTGATAATCAACGGTATTGAATGAATATGGAATTATTGGTTTTATCATCCAGCCATTTTTAGATATATTATTTATTATCAGCTTATCATTATAATCTGCAGAAGTTGGAAAATCTCCGCCCCAAAATTCATCGGTATATTCATGAAATATAGGAAAGTAAAATTTGTTATTGTATTTTATAATCAAAGGTTTATCATTGGCAATTAATTCAGAAAATAAAGAAAAAACAAACACCGTCAAAAAGAGCAATAATGAAAAATAAGCTCTTTTGTTTTCTTTGAAAGTGTCTATTTTTTCTTTTATTTGCATTTTAACTGTCTAGTTTTTCTCTTACCAATTTATTTACAATTCCTGGATTTGCTTTTCCTTGAGATTGTTTTAAGACTTGTCCTACAAACCAACCTGCTAGGTTTGTTTTTCCATTTTTGTATGCTGAAATATTATCAGGATTGGAAGATATTACTTCATCTATTATTTTTTCAATAGCTCCTGTATCAGTTACTTGTTTTAGCCCTCTTTCTTCTACGATTTTTTCAGGATTTTCCCCTGTTTCACTCATAATTTCAAAAACATCTTTAGCAATTTTTCCGGAAATTATTTCTTTGCTTATTAATTCTACAAGATTGCCTAAATTTTCTGCAGATACAGGAGAATTTTGGATATCAAGCTTTTTCTTATTAAGCATTGCAAAAAAATCTCCCATCATCCAATTGGCTACTTTTTTAGCATCATGACCTTGGGCTGCTTTTTCAAAAAATTCAGCAACTTCCCTATTCTCGCATATAACCATAGCATCATAAGGAGTTAAGCCTAAGCTTTCGATATAACGTTGTTTTTTTGCATCAGGAAGTTCTATCATTTCGGTTTTAATCTTTTCGATATATTCATCGGTTAAGATTAAAGGAGGTAGATCAGGTTCAGGAAACTGACGATAATCATGAGCAAATTCTTTTTCTCTTAAAAATTTTGATGCTCCAGTAGTTTGATCAAATTGTCTGGTTTCTTGTTCTATATAACCACCACTTTCATACACTTCAAGTTGACGTTTTGCTTCATTTTCAATGGCTTGCATTGCAAATTTAACACTATTTACATTTTTTATTTCACAACGAGGGCGAAGTTCTTTTTCTCCTAATGGTCGTATTGATATACTTGCATCACAACGCATAGATCCCTCATCCATATTTCCATCACAAGTGTCGAGATATCTAACTATTGAACGTAATTTTCTTAAAAATGCTCCAGCTTCTTCTGGTGAGCGAAAGTCTGGTTTGGTTACTATTTCCATTAAACCAACACCACATCTGTTGAAATCAATAAAACTCTTGTTTGGACTTAAATCGTGTATTGATTTGGCAGCATCTTGTTCAATGTGTATTCTTTCTATACCTATCTTTTTTGTTGTGCCATCACTAAGATCTATACTGACTTCTCCCTCTCCTACTAAAGGATATTTATCCTGTGTAATTTGATATCCTTGTGGTAAATCAGCATAAAAATAGTTTTTGCGAGAAAATTGAGAGAATTTATTTATTTTGGCGTTTAATCCAAGACCTGTTTTTACAGCTTGATGTACACATTCTTTATTTAATGTAGGTAACATACCAGGCATTCCCGCATCAACAAAAGAAACGTTTTGGTTTGGATCATCTCCAAACTCAGTCGAGGCACCACTGAAAATTTTTGACTTTGATTTTATTTGGCAATGTATTTCAAGTCCGACTACAACTTCCCATTTTCCTTTTGGGGTTTCAAGAAGATATTCTGACATGTTATTTCCTTTCAAACTTTGCATCAGCTTCTAATTTGGAAGCAACATTAAATATAGTTCCTTCGTCAAATGGTTTGCCAATTAATTGCATGCCATATGGTAAACCCGAAGATGATAAACCTATAGGTAAACTCATTGCAGGTAGTCCTGCTAAGTTTACTGATACTGTGAATACATCATTTAAGTACATATTTATTGGATTTTCGTTCATATTTTTATCTCCTATCGGAAATGCAGTAATAGGAGAAGTTGGGGTTAATATTATATCACATTCTTCAAAAGCTTTGATGAAATCGTTTCGAATTAAGCGACGCATTTTCTGTGCTTTTAGGTAATATGCATCATAATATCCGGCTGAAAGAACATATGTTCCAATCATTATACGACGTTTTACTTCTTTACCAAAACCAGCTGTTCTTGTGTTTATATATAGTTCTTCAAGATTCTTTCCATCTTTTCTATTGCCATAGCGTATTCCGTCATAACGAGCTAAATTAGCAGATGCTTCTGCTGGGGCTAATACATAATATGTTGCTAGAGCATATTTGGTATGAGGTAATGAAATTTCTTTTATGATAGCTCCTCTAGCTTTCAAATATTCGGCAGCTTTATCCCAATATGTTAATACTTCCGGATTTAATCCTTCCGGTTTATATTCTTTAGGAATACCTATAACAAGTCCTTTTATATCTCCAGTTAAAAAACTTTCATAATCAGGAACAGGTAAATCACATGAGGTGGAATCTTTTTCATCAAATCCAGCCATACTCTTAAGTAAGATAGCGCAGTCTTTTACGTCTTTTGCTATAGGACCGGCTTGATCTAATGAGGAAGCAAAAGCTATGATTCCATATCTAGAACAACGTCCGTAAGTTGGTTTTATTCCTGTACATCCACAAAATGCAGCTGGTTCTCTGATTGAGCCACCAGTATCAGTACCTGTGGCAGCTGCACAAAGATTTGCAGATACAGCAGCGGCAGAACCTCCTGATGAACCTCCGGGTACTAAGTCTTTATCTTTGCTCCATGGATTTATTACCGCTCCAAATGCGCTAGTTTCATTACTTCCACCCATGGCAAATTCGTCTAAACTTAGTTTTCCTAAAAATAAAGCACCATCATTTAATAAATTAGATGTTACGGTTGATTCATATGGAGGTACAAAATTTTCTAATATATGAGAACATGCTGTAGTTCTGATATTTTTTGTGCAGAATAAATCTTTTATTCCTAAAGGTATACCCTCAAGATTACGATTAGTTCCGTTTGCGTATCTCTTATCTGAATTTTTTGCATTTTCTAATGCAACGTCAATACTTTCTGTAACATAGGAGTTATAGCGACGATTTTCTTCCATCTTCTTGGCATAAGCCTCAACCAATTCAACAGAAGAGAATTCTTTGCTTTTTAAACTATTTAATGTTTCATGAATTGTTAATTTAGTTATATCGCTCATATTTTTACTCCACAACTTTTGGTACGGCAAAATAGTCAAATTCTTTCATCGGAGCATTAGACAATACTTCATCTTTGCATTTGCCTGCAGTTACAATATCTTCTCTCATTCGTAAGCATTCTTCGTTTATGGTAGCCAGAGGAGTAACGTTATCTGTGTTTATTTCATTTAATTCTTCTATCCAATTAAGAATCTTGTTAAATTCATCTTTTGTTTCTTCAATTTTATCATCTTCAATGTTCAGACGTGAAAGATATGCTATTCTTTTCACGGTTTTATTATCTATAGCCATAAAAAACCTCTTTATTACATATTTATATTGAACAATGGTAATACAGTATCATATTGCATACGTTTGAAAAGTTTTAAATGTCGGATATCAACATTACTTTTTGAAAGTATCTTCTTGGTAAATATATTGTTATCTGATAACAATTTGCTTATTCTTTCGCTAAATGTAAGTGCTTTGGGGTATGATACTATTGATATTGGTTCTGTAGGTTGTTTGTTAATTGTTTTAGATAAAGCATCATTTATTCCGCCTAAAGCATCTATTAATCCGAGTTCTAAAGCTTGTCGTCCTGTCCAAACTCTACCCCTAGCTATTTTATCAATGGGTTGTTTTAATGGACGGTTCTGTTTTACTTTATCTGTGAAATCTTTGTAAATGTTATCAAGTGAAGCATTGAATATTTTTGCTTCTCGGGCTGAAAAACGTTTATTTGGGCTTAAAATATCAGAATTTGTATTAGTCTTTATATTTTCCCATGAAATATTTAATTTTTTCCAAAGATTCTCAAAAATAAATTTTCCTCCTAATACCCCTATTGAACCTGTAATCGTTGTCGGTTCTGCAATTATATAGTCTCCTGCCAGTGAGATGAAATAACCTCCTGATGCAGCATAACTGGATTGAGAGATTATAATAGGTATATTTTTATCGTGTTTTAGTTTTTTGAGAGCGAAATAAATTTCGTCTGCAGCATGATAGCTTCCACCAGGGCTATTTATTCTTACAAGTAAAGCTTTCAAATTGTCTAATTGGGAAATATCTTGTATATCTTTTAAAACACTTTTACTGCCAACAATTATTTCTCCATCCAATTCTGAAAAACTCTCTCCTGTATCTATTATGCCGTCAATATTTAGTATTGCTATAGTTGGTAAATTTCCTTTATTCGGACGAAGTTGCATTGAATAATCATTTATATTAACAAAATTTTTTATACCATTCTCATCTTTTAATTTATCTTCTAGTTGAGGTAAATACAAAATATCATCAATTAAGTTTAGTTCTTTTGCTTCTTCAGCAAATATTGGTGCTTTATTGATAATTGTTTCAATATCTTCATTTAATTTACGATTTGATGTTATATCTGTTTTTATTTCATTCATTAAACTATTGGCTAATGAAGATAGTTCATCTTTGTAAGCCTTAGACATTTTATTATCAGTAAAAGATGACATTGCCGTTTTATATTCATAACGGGTATAAAATTCAGTATCTACTCCTATCTTTTCTAATAAATTTTTGGCAAAAGGAACTTCTATATTTATTCCATTAAGACCTAATGAGGTTTGTGGTTGCATGTATATTTCATCAAAAAATGATGCCAGATAATATTCTTTATTTCCTTGTCCTAAAGGACCAAATCCTTGAGAAAATACATATGTTTTTTTATGGAATCTTTTAATGGCTCGAGAAATATCTTGGATTTGTGAAATATCTAACGTTGTAGTATCGATATAAGCAACAAGTCCATCTATTCTATTATCTATGGATGCCATATCGATAGCCATTATTAAGTCATACAAGCTCATATTTTCTTCTTCCAGCACTTCTGCTAGCATACTGTCAGATTTTGTTTCAGGAAACTTTTGACTAAAGTCAATGACTAGTGCAGAGTGTTCTGGTATAGATATTTTTTTATCTTTAATATTGATATATGCAACCAATAAACAAGATATGAACATTAAACAACCAAGAACGGCACAAAATAAATATATGAAATATCCTGCTTTTAATATAATTTTTTTCATTTAATTCTCTTATTTTGCAAGCATTTTTTCTACATAAGGATATTTTTCAATAGCTTCTTTATTTAATTCAGCACATTTTGTTTCTATAGCATTTTCAAGCTCAGTCATAAATTCTTCTTTTGTCTTGCCTTCGGCGTTGATTGCCGGTAAAAACTCAAAGACAGCAGTTCCTGGATAGCGATAGAAAGAGTTTTTTGCCCAAAATAATCCAGTATTTATAGCAACTGGAACAACAGGTAGTTTCAAGTTTTCGGCTAAAAACATGATTCCTGATTTATATCCTTTTGTTGTTCCTGGTTGACATCTTGTTCCTTCAGGAAAAATTACTAAAGGACGACCTGTATCAGTTTTCTTTTTTACTTCAGAAAGCATATGTTTCATGGCACTGGCTCCACCCTTGCGATTTACGGGAATCATTCCATAAAAATATTGTGACCATCCAAATAAAGGAATATATATCAATTCTTTTTTCAAAACATATGTTGTTGTTGGTACAAATTGTGTAAAAGTGTAGGTTTCTAAAGCTGATTCGTGTTTACATGCGTAAATAACATTTTTATTTATGATATTTTCTGTTCCCCTTGCCTCTAGTTTTAATCCAGCGAATATGCGTACCCAAAATACCGCTATTGGCATAATTATTTTATCCCAATAGAATATAGTTGCTTTACGTGGTAATAGTGCTACAGGAAGTTGAAATATAAAACCCAATATTAAGGTACCATAAAAAAATATATTAGTTAGTAAAGATCTAATGAATAGCATTAGTGTTCTCCTTTATTTTGAAGTAAATTACGAATATATACAAAGGCAAACTTATTGTATTCGGAGGCAATAAGTTTAAATGTTCCCCAAGAGTTCCACCAGTTTTTGGCTACGTGTTCAGAATATACCGGATGTGCAATAATATTTTTGCATGAAGTATGTTTTTTTAATTCTAATAAACTTCTGGGTATATGATAGTTTGATGTTACAAGACGTATTGTTGAAATCTGATTATTATTTATCCATTCTGCAGTTTCCAAAGCGTTTTCAACTGTTGTTGTTGCTTTATATCCTAATTCTATTTTATTTTTATATAAAGCTTTTATAGCTGATTTTTTTTCTAATTCTTCAATGGTGGCTTTTTTGGACACACCTGAGATAAATAGACGGTCAGATAATTGTAAATTAAGAAGTTTAATTCCCTCTGTTATGCGATTACGTCCGCCTGTAAGCACTATTATGGCATCAGTCTTTTCATTATAATTAATAGGTTGACTATTTATATATTTTCCAAACCAAAATAAGCCTGATAGCCAACATAAAATTATTGTGCAAGTTATCACTAAAAATATAACAATAGGATGTTTTTTTAGAACATTATACATATTATATCATTTTCTCCAGTGATTTACGGACTGTGAAATAAGAAGTTGCCATTGAGTAGAGTAATGCAAATATTGGTGTTGTAAAAATTATTAACCATGCAATATTAGATAATTGAGCACCATTTATTAATCCACTTCCGGTTGAAATTCCGTATTTTCCAACCAGAATTATACTAGGTACGGCAAACAATAATCCTATAATGCCGGCGAAAAAGCCTATTTTAGCATAGTTTGAAGCATATTGACGAGCAATATAATCATCTTTCGCACCAATAATGTGCAATATTTCTATACTTTTTATATTGATATTAAGGCTTGTTTTGGCTGAGTAATATATAGAAAATGCACATATTGCAGATACCATAGCCAAAACAGCTAAGGCTATACTTTTTAAAGATGAGGCAAATTTTATTAATCTGTTTAACCAAAGTCGGTGATTATCAACAGATGCATTCGGTGTAATCATGCGTAAACCTCGAGTTATTTCGTCATAGTTTATTTCTGCATCTGGTTTTAGTTTTACATCTAATAAAACAGGAATTGGTAATGATGAAATATCTACCTTATTTCCTAACCATGGTGTCATAAGTTTTTCTATTGTTGGGGCATCTAAAGCCTTTACGCTTGCAACTCCGGACAAATTTTCCATGAATTGTAGTACTTTATTTTGTTGTTCGAGACTTTTTTCTTCGTCTATGCTTTTATTTTCATCTTCAACAGGGATAATTTGAACGGTTATAGAACCTGTTATATCTTTTTCCCAGTTTTCAGCCATAGCATTTATGGCCATTACAATGGCTAGGACGACGATAAATAGATACATATATATTGATGTTAAAACATACATGAAAATTGAAGTATCTTCATCATCAGTGGCTATTTCATTCTTATTTCTAACTTTTAAATCATTTCTCATTAGATGTTTTCTCCAATTTTATATGTTTTAGTGCAGGATATAATTTTGCTGATCCTTTTGAAAGATCAATACGTGGATAATTATATGTACTGGTCAGTTGTTCATTATGTGTGGCGATCACTATAGTTGTACCAACTTTGTTTAATTCTATAAAAAGACGCATTAGTTTTTCTGCAATATCAGGGTCAACGCTACCTGTAGGTTCATCTGCAAATAAAATTTCAGGACGATTAATTACTGCTCTGGCTATGGCTACACGTTGTTTTTCTCCACCTGATAATGTATCACATCTTTTGTAAATACTTTTATTTAATTCAACCCATTGTAATAATTCAACTACTCTTTTATGAATTTCTTTTTCATTCATTCCTCTTACTCTTAACGGAAGAGCAATGTTATCATATACGGTCAGGTGTTCTAATAATCTGAAATCTTGAAAAACAACACCTATTTTTTGACGCATTTCTGCTAAGGTATCTCGGTTTGAAAAATTAATATTATTACCAAATACCTTTAAAATTCCTTTTGACGGCTTTTTTATTAAGTACAATAAGCTCAATAAAGTCGTTTTTCCTGCACCACTCTTTCCGGTAACGAAGGTGAATGAGCCTGGCATTAATGTTAAAAAGATATTATTTAACACATCTTCATTGTTTTCGTATCCAACAGATACGTTTTGCAGATCAATAATCGGCTGGCGAGTGTTTTGAGCAATATCAGTCATATATCCTCCTATTTTTTCATATAAGAAAGATACAACAATAATTTTTTTAATAAAATACTTTTTTTCGTTGCTTCTGTATAATTTTAGAATATAGTGTAAAAAAAAGAGGTTAATATGTTAATAAGTTGTCCTAAATGTAATGCAGTATATGTGGTTTCTGAAAGTCAAATTCCAGAAAGCGGAAAAAAGTTTAAGTGTGCCGAATGTGGAAAAGTTTGGGATGTTAAACCTGAAGACTTAAGAAATATGGAGCCGGAAAGTCAGGAAATTAAATCTCAGATAGTGCGTCCGGCTGCAGCGTATGATAATGATGAAGCTGATTTGCAAGAAATGTTTGCCCGTATGTCGCAAGACACTAAAGGGTTGTTTACTAATGCAAAAGAAGTTGGCGGATATTGGGGACGTATGTGGAGAAAAATTCAAGTTTTCTTCTCACCAATAATGCTTAATTGTACTATATTGTTATTTATTTTTGGTTTTACTTGGTATATTGCCTATTACAATAGATATGAAATTGTTGGGCTGGTTCCAAGACTTAAGGATTTTTATGACAAAATCAATTTAGAAAGTATATATGCGGGAAAAGATGTTGTTTTTAAAAATGTTTATGTTAGAAATATTGAACGTAGAGGAAAACATTTTGTAGAAATTTCCGGTTTGTTATATAATCAGGGAACTTTGAAATCGCAAATTCTTCCTATTAAGGCTGTTATGACTAATCTTAACGGAGAAGTTGAAGCTGAAGCTACAAAAATATTGACGTTGAAAGAATTGAGCCCTGAATTTAGTGCGGTTTTTAGGATTGTTTTAGATAATAAAACAACAGAAGCAAAAAAAGTATCATTGACTTTTGATAGTCAGTATTATGAAAATATTCGTAGAGCAGAAGAAGCTGCCAGAGCTGCAGAAGAAGCAAAACGGAAAGAACGTGAAAAGAAAAATAAATCATTTAACTTTGGTATGGACAAAGGTTTTGATAATTTCTAAGGAGATTTAAATGTTAAGAGATGATTTGCAAAATAGTTTAAAAGAAGCTATGAAAAATAAAGATATGAAAACAGTTAATGCTGTTCGATTGATTATTGCTGGTCAAAAGGAAAAAGACGTAGAAGCTAGAGGTAAAGGTTTGGAAAAGGCATCTGATGCAGATTTATTATCAATGATGCAAACAATGATTAAACAAAGAAATGAGTCTATTAAAATATATATTGAAGGTAATAGACAGGATTTGGCCGATAAAGAACAAGATGAAATAAATGTAATTTCTCGTTTTTTACCAAAACAAATGAATGCGCAAGAAATTGAAACAGCTATTAAATCGGCTATAGAAAATCTTGGGGCTTCTAGTATTAAAGATATGGGTAAAGTTATGGGATTGTTGAAATCTCAATATGCCGGTCAAATGGATTTTGGAGCGGCCTCAGTTGTGATAAAAAAGTTTTTAGCTTAATTAGAAAATGAATGATGATTTACAAAAATTTCTAGATGAACTTCGCAGTCGTATATCGATTGTTGATGTAGTTGGAAATAAGGTTAAGTTAACAAAAAAAGGGCGTGAGTATTTAGGCTTGTGCCCTTTTCATAATGAAAAAACACCTTCTTTTACAATTAATGAAAGTAAAGGTTTTTATCATTGTTTTGGTTGTGGAGCTCATGGCGATATTATTAAATTTGAAATGGATGCTAATGGTCTTCCTTTTATAGAAGCTGTAAAAAAACTTGCTGATAAGGTGGGGATGCAACTTCCTTCCTTATCTAAAGAAAGTCAAGAGCAGACGATGAAACGTAAATCATTATATGAAATTATGGATATAGCTTGTACTTTTTTTGAAAAAAACTTAAGAATGCCCGTAGGTGCAAAAGGATTTGATTATTTTAAAAATAAAAGAGGTTTGTCTGAAGATGTTATTAAGAAATTTCGTTTGGGATATGCGCCGAATAATAATGGTTTAAAGGCACTGTTGTTATCTAAAGGAATTTCTGAACAGGATATGGCTGATTTGGGGTTAATTGCTGTACCTGAAGATAAAAAACGCTCTTCTCATGATTTTTTCAGAGATAGAGTTATGATTCCTATTTTTGATAAACAAGGCAATGTTATAGCTTTTGGCGGAAGAATTATGGATAACAGTCAACCTAAATATCTAAATTCTCCGGAAACGCCTATATTTAACAAACGTCGTATTCTATACAATATGAATTATGCCAGAGAAGCGGCATATGCTAAAAAACGTTTGATAATCTGTGAAGGGTATATGGATGTTATTGCTTTAGATTGTTTTAATTTTAATTATGCCGTAGCACCATTAGGAACAGCCTTGACAGAAGAACAAATTTTGGAAGCTTGGAAAGTTTGTAATCTCCCTACTCTGTGTTTTGATGGTGATGGTGCGGGTATAAAAGCTGCAATTCGCTCAATAGATAGAGTTTTACCGATATTAAAAGCAGGATATTCTGTAAATTACATTTTTCTAAAAGATAAAAAAGATCCTGATGAATTATTACACACCCTCGGTCCGGATGTATTTGAGCAATATTTACAGCGAGCAAAGCCTCTAGTAGATATTTTATGGCATAAGTGTAAAATGAATAAAGATGTACAAACACCGGAACAAAAAGCTCTTATAGAAAAAGAAACGTTTGAAGAAGTTAATAAAATTAAAGATGAAAAAATACGCAACTATTATATGCAAGAAATGAAACAACGTATTTATTATACTTTCGGTAAAGGATCTATTTATAAAAAAACGCAAGAGCAAAAAAATAATCATCAACATTCTGAAAATGTTGAAAAAAAGGTTTATAAGAATAAGAAAAATGGCATTGAAAAGAGTTATAATTTTGTAAAGAAACCTCCGCTGGCTGATTTGGTGTTAAGAGGAATCGTAGCTGCGATGATTTTATATCCAGAACTTATTGAGAAATATGCAGAAAAATTATCTTCGTTTGAAATAGATGATTCGGTAATGGCAAAAATTTTAACTGAGATAGTTGAGATAAGTCAAAATGAAGAGCATTTAGATAGTGAAAATCTCCTAAATCAATTGAAACTAAATTTTAATGATGAAATTGGTGGATTATGGGAGATAAATATGTATAAATCTCAAAAATCAGGTCTATTAACTCTAAAGTCAGAGATAGATAATAAATTATTAGAAATTCAGTTAAAACAAATTGATGTTGATATGAAAGAATGTATTACTTTAATGAATAATCAAGGAAATGATTATGAAGAAGTGTATTTAAGATATCAGCAACTTATAAAAGAAAGAAATAATTTGATATTAGCAAAAGAATAATTTTTATATTTTTTTATTAAATATTGAAAAAGCAAGGTTGACAAATTAATTAAAATTAACTAAAAATAGCTAGCTAGCAAATTTTAATCCATAGGATTAGTTAAAATCGATTTTAAGGAACGTTATGTCAGATAAAGATAATCAAGATTTATATGAAACCGAGGGTGCGGATACATCTGCGGTTGACACTAGTTCAGCAATAAGAAGTTTAATTTCAAAAGGTAAAAATCTCGGCTATATTACAATGGAAGAGCTAAATAAAGTTTTACCGACAGAGAAACTGTCTTCTGAAAAAATTGAAGATGTTATGTCTGCTATTTCTGATATGGGAATTAATATTATATCCGATTCGGAAATAGATGAAGAAGAAGATGGTATTTCTGATAGTTATGAATACAATGAAAATGATATTGCTGAAGATGTTGGTAATATTGATGCAAAGGATTTAGGCCATTCAGATGATCCTGTTAGAATGTATTTAAAAGAAATGGGGCTGGTTGAACTTCTCTCAAGAGAAGGAGAAATCGCCATTTCTAAGCGAATAGAAGCAGGAAAAACTGTTATGATTGGCGGTTTGTGTGAAAGTCCAATGACAATTAATGCTATTGCAGGTTGGCGTGATGAATTGGTTGCCGGCACTATGCAATTGCGTGATGTTGTTGATTTAGAAGTTATGTATGGTGATGATACCGAAGCAATGGTGTTTGATGATGATACAGACAGTTCTAATGTTGATGATTTGGAAAAAGTAACCAAAGAACTAAATGAAAAAAATTTAGATGAAATTGATGATGATTTAGATACAGATATTGAACTTGATGGTGATGTTTCTGACGCTGATGATGATGGGGTTGAAGAAGGTGAAGATGACGGAAGTTCGGATGAGGATGATGAAACAGGTAACCATAACTCTACTTCAGTTTCTGCAATGGAAAACTTATTATTAGAACCTGTTTTAGAAACTTTGAATAAAATTTCAAGTTATTATGATGATTTGAAAAAAGTTCAAAGTCAACGTATGGCTTCTATATTATCTGGTCGAAAAATTATTCCGTCTACAGAGAAAAAATATTTAAAATTAAAAAAGGAATTGGTTGAACTGATGAGTTCTATTCATTTGAATAGTGCTAAAGTTGAACAACTTGTTGAACAATTAAATGAAATGAATAAACGTTTAATGAGCCAAGAAGGTAAACTTCTGCGTTATGCTTTGGCTTGTAAAATAAAACGTGAAGATTTCTTAGATGTTTATCAAAAATCTGAATTGGATCCAAATTGGTTGGATAAAATAGCAATGAAAAAAGATAAACATTGGGTAATGTTTTTAGATAAATATAAAAATGATATTGTAGATATTCGTCAAAATGTTGCTCAAATGGCTCAAGAATGTGGTTTGCCTATAAGTGAATATCGTAAAATGGTTGATACAATTAAAAAAGGTGAACGTGAAGCTGAAAGAGCAAAAAAAGAAATGATTGAAGCTAACTTACGTCTTGTTATCTCTATTGCTAAAAAATATACAAATCGCGGTATGCAATTCTTAGATTTAATTCAGGAAGGTAATATTGGATTAATGAAAGCTGTAGATAAGTTTGAATATCGTCGTGGATATAAATTTTCTACTTATGCTACTTGGTGGATTAGACAGGCTATTACTCGTTCTATTGCTGATCAGGCTAGGACTATTCGCATTCCTGTTCATATGATTGAAACAATCAATAAATTAGTGAGAACATCAAGACAAATGTTATCTGAAATGGGTAGAGAACCAGTGCCTGAAGAGTTGGCTAAACGTTTATCTATGCCTTTAGATAAAATAAGAAAAGTTATGAAAATTGCTAAAGAGCCGGTAAGTTTAGAAGCTCCAGTTGGTGATGAAGAAGATTCTTCTTTGGGTGATTTTATTGCTGATGAAAGTGCTTTACAGCCACTTGATATGGCTATTCATACTAATCTGAAAGAAACTTGTACTAAAATTTTATCTTCTCTAACTCCTAGAGAGGAAAGAGTTTTGCGTATGCGTTTCGGTATTGGTATGAATACTGACCACACATTGGAAGAAGTTGGTAAGCAATTTAATGTTACAAGAGAACGTATTCGTCAGATTGAAGCAAAGGCTCTACGAAAATTAAAGCATCCAAGTAGATCGAAAAGATTACGTTCTTTCTTAGATCAATAGTTTAATACCCCTACTCTTTTATTGTGGGGGTATTTTTTTAGGATTTAATATAATGGTTAAATATGAAGGTGATGATTTGTTATGTATGCTTGTTACTAATCAAGTTCGTAATAAGTCCAGAATTAAAGAATTGATAGATTTTGCTAAAATTAGAGGATATGTGAAAATCGGGATTGCTAATTGTATATCAATGCAAAAATATGCAGATAAATTAAAAGACATTCTTGAAAATAATGGTTTTGAAGTTTTTTCTTGTAATTGTAGAGAAAGTTGTTTGGATGGATGTGATATATCTGCAGAATTAAACGGATCTATTTGTGATCCTATGTCTCAGGCTGAATATTTAAATAAATGTAATACTGATTTTAATATAAATTTAGGTTTGTGTTTAGGACATGGTTTAATTTTTCAAAAATATTCAAATGCTGATGTAACAACTCTTGTTGTTAAAGATTTTGCTACAGGACATAATTGTGTGAAAAATTTAGAATAATTTTTGTTATTTCCAATTATCCTAAAGAAAAAAGCTCTCAAGATATCTTGAGAGCTTTTGAAAAATTAAGGCTTTGTATTATTCAACAATTTTAGATACAACGCCGGCACCAACTGTATGACCACCTTCACGGATAGCGAAGCGTAAACCTTCTGCCATAGCGATTGGGTTTAACAATTGTACAGTGATTTTTACATTATCACCAGGCATAACCATTTCTGTACCAGCAGGTAATTCAATTGTACCTGTTACGTCTGTTGTACGGAAATAGAATTGTGGACGATAGTTTGAGAAGAATGGAGTATGACGACCACCTTCTTCTTTTGTTAAAATGTAGCATTCACTCTCAAATTTTGTATGTGGAGTAATTGTTCCTGGAGCTGCCAATACTTGACCACGCTCAACTTCTTCTCTCTTTGTTCCACGAAGTAATACACCGATGTTATCACCAGCTTCACCTTCGTCTAACAATTTACGGAACATTTCAATTCCTGTACATGTTGTTTTTGATGTTGGACGAATACCTACGATTTCAATATCATCACCTACGTGAATTACACCACGCTCTACACGACCAGTAACAACTGTTCCACGACCTGAAATTGAGAATACATCTTCAATTGGCATCAAGAATGGTTGATCTTTTGGACGTTCTGGTTGTGGAATGTATGCGTCTACACTCTTCATTAATTCTATTATTGAATCACGACCGATTTTTGCATCACCATTTTCTAATACTGCTAATGCAGAACCTTTTACTATTGGAATTTCATCTCCTGGGAATTCATATGATGATAACAAATCACGAATTTCCATTTCTACTAATTCTAATAATTCAGGATCATCTACTTGGTCTACTTTGTTCATGTATACTACTAATGCAGGAACACCTACTTGACGTGCTAACAAAATGTGTTCACGTGTTTGTGGCATTGGACCATCAGCAGAAGAAACCACTAAAATTGCTCCATCCATTTGTGCTGCACCTGTAATCATGTTCTTTACATAGTCAGCGTGTCCTGGACAGTCTACGTGTGCATAGTGACGATTCTCTGTCTCATATTCTACGTGTGATGTTGAAATGGTAATACCACGTGCTCTTTCTTCTGGAGCTTTATCAATATTTGCATAATCTATAAAGTTTGCTCCACCAGCTTCTGCTAATACTTTTGTTATTGCTGCTGTTAAAGTAGTTTTACCATGGTCAACGTGACCAATCGTTCCTATGTTGCAGTGTGGTTTACTGCGTTCAAATTTTTCTTTTGCCATTGTATA
>JAZNJJ010000011.1:0-34633 GCA_045577985.1 Alphaproteobacteria bacterium | reverse complement strand
ATATTAATATATATTTAAATTTGTGTCTTAATATCCAAATATAAAATGAATATAATAGAGTTGTTGATAATAAAATTATGATTGTCTGAGCCATATTTATGCTTATAAACGAAATGAAAAATTCTGTTATAATGAGCATTGATATACTAAATAGAACATAACCGATATTATGTATCAATCTGTATTTTTTTATTTGTTTATTTATATTTTTTTCAAATAATTTTTTTGCTTTCTTAAAGAGTATATTATTTGTTTTATTGATTTCTGTCTGAGTTGTTTTCTTAGGAAAAATGCGCTGAAGTGCTTTTTTCTCGTTTTTAGTCAATTTAGAACTATTAGTGTTTTTGCGTATTATAAATAATCGATTATTATCATTTGTTAAATCTATGGCATCTTTTCTATATAATTCAAGAAGTTGTGATACAAAAGCAATTCTATCGTATTTCCCGACTAAAATACTACGCATCAATGAACCACTGTATGATGGATTATATTTATTATTTTTTTGTTCTTTTTTGAGATTAATTAGTGATAATATAAACGATAATAATATAGTGAATAATCCTAAGCTTGCATAAACTATATTACCCCAATTAGAAAGAAAGTATGATAAATTTTTATCAAAATCTTTTAAAAATACGTTTTTATCCATTACCGTAACAATGTTCATATTTTCTCCATTTAGTAAAGGAGTATGATTTGAAAATGCGATAACATTTTTAGCTAATTTATGTATGTTTGTTCTTCGAGTTGTATATTTTTTTCCCTTGCCAATAAATGTTTGTGCGTCATTAAAGGAGTGGCCTTCTGGAATTGATACAATAGCATTAGCTGATGTAATGAATGAATTTATTGGTTGCCCAGTAAGATTCCAATCTAGATATACTAAATTTTCTTCTCGTTGCAGTTGATGATTTACAAAATAATTGAATTTGTACGTATATACTCCAGATTCTAATTTTTGATTAAATTTGGGTTTTAAGATAATATTGTCGCCAACTTCTTCTATAGTGTAAGGAACTGGGGTATCATTTACTGTTACAGAGTTTAACAAAATTTCAATACGATTTTTTTTGTTATGTTGATTTTCTGAATATTTGGAAAAAATGCGTTCTAATCCATAAGCAAATTTTTTATTATTTGCAACAATTGTTATCGTGTCTTCGATTTTTATATAACCGTTAGATTGTATATCTATATAACTTAAAAAATATGGAATATGTTCCAGAGCGGGAGCTAAAATTTTTCTTCCACTTGGTAAAGACACGCTTACAGTTGCTATTTCTTCTTCTGTTTTTTGAGGCACTTCAGGTGAGCTTTCTAGTGTGAAAAAACGTGTAGCTGTTTGAGCTTCCTTTTCTTGAGATGATGTATTTTGTGTTTTATTTTTATCATTTAAATGTAAGGAACGTAATGCTTCTTCATACATTTTTTGAAATAAAGGCTTATTTTTTTCTTCTTGTGCTTTGTAATATTCCTGAGAGTGGATAATACCAACAGAGGAAGCAACGTTCCAATCAATATTAATATTAGCAGGTGTACGGGCTGCTTCTTCAAATCTTTTTTTGAAAAATTCTTTCACTTCTTCTTGATTTTGCGGATTAGGCAAACCATCTCCCAGTGTATCTTTGGGAGTTGTAATTTGTTTTGCTTTGTAATTTCCCATTTGAGGTAAGGATATTACGTCTGATTTTGCTAAATTATAGTGTAATATATTAAAAATGAAACAAATTGTAAAAAAAATTTTTTTCATAAAAACAGTCCTTCTGTTTACAAATAAAATATACTTCTATATTATTCTATACAATAAATATTAAAAAAGTTATAAGGAGATAAATTTATGAAAAATAAAGTTGCAGCTATTATCTTAGGAGCAGGTAAAGGAACACGTATGAAATCTAATAAGCCAAAGGTATTAATGCCTGTGTGTGGAAAGCCTATGATTAAACATATTTTGGATACAATGGAAACTATTCCTGTTGACGAGATTGTAACAGTTGTGGCTCCGGATGGTGAAGATGTTGTAAAAACTGTTGCTCCTTACAAAACTTGTGTTCAGGATAAACAATTAGGAACTGGTCATGCAGTTAATTGTGCAAAGTCATTATTGAGTGGTTTTGATGGTACAATTTTAGTGGTTTTTGGAGATACTCCTTTAATTACAAAGGAAACTTTTGAACGTTCTATTAATAAAGTTGAGGAAGGGTATGCTGTCGTTGTGTTAGGTTTTAGACCAGAAGATGCAGGAAGATATGGCAGATTGGTAATGAATGGAAATGAGTTAGATAAGATTGTTGAATTTAAGGATGCAACAGATGAAGAAAAAGCAATAACATTCTGTAATTCCGGATTTATGGCATTTGATGGAAAATATTTATTTGAAATATTATCTAATATAGGCAATAAAAATGCTGCAGGTGAATTTTATCTGACAGATGCTGTAGAGGTTGCTCATAATATGGGCTTGAAGTGTACAGCATTTGAGGGAAATCCTGAAGAAGTAGCAAGTGCAAATACTTTGGAAGAATTGGCTCAGTTAGAAGTATATTATAAAAAGAGTGCATAATGGAAAAGTTTTTTAAAATTTTGTATTACTATTTATTAATATCTTTTGTGTTGTTTGTTATGTATTTATCCGTAGTTTTGGCACTATCTCCTAAAAAGGATGTGTTAAAGAGAGGGTTTATTCCATGTACTGAGCAAATGGTATTAAATGTCGGAGCTTGTGAACGAGGAGATATGTTTTGTCCTTTAAAATGGTTGTGGCAAGATACAAAATGTAATACATCAGTAGTGTTAGACGGTTTGGGTGCTTGGTTAAAGGGAAATCAACCTACGCCGTGGTCATCATATTTGTTTGAGCCAGTAGAAGAAAAAATTTCTGAAGATGAAGAACCATATGAAGGAAATGTTAGTTTAGAGATGAATGAACTAAATTTACATCATGATTTTATTAAAGAAAAGCAGAAAGAGTTAGAGGAAGCCAAAAATCGGGAGATGAATTTTGATGATAGTGTTATTATATCTTCTCCAGATGAAGAATTTCAGGTGATTCCGTTTATTGATTATGATGATGAAATAGAAAAAATTGAAAATTCTGAAGGAGTTGAAGCTATTGTAGATGAGTTTTCTATTGGAGAAATAGAAGCAAAAAAAGATGCAAATAAAGAACAGAATATAAAGGATGATAAGGAGAATATAAATGAATAGTATGCCGGCATGGAATTTAAAAGATTTTTATAACGGAATTGATGATGCGCAGATTAATAAAGATTTAGAGATTTACCGCCAACGCACTATTGATTTTGCGGAAAAATATAAAGGGAACTTAATCAGCCTATCAGCAAAAGAGTTATTGAATGTTTTAAAAGATATTGAAGAGCGTACAATTATTGCTTCTAAATTAGGTGGCTTTGCATATTTGAATATGGTTACTCAAATGAAAAATTCTGAGGCTGTTGCTTTTTATCAAAAAATAGAAGAAAAGTTAACAGATTATTGTAAGCCAGCTATTTTTTTTACAATAGAGTTTAATAAACTTCCTCAAGAAAAAATAGATGAATGGTTGAATGATAGTGATGTTTCCTATTATAAATATTGGATAAAACGTGTACGAAAGTTTAAAGATTATGAATTATCTGAACCTGAAGAAGAACTATTGGTTGAAAAATCTTTGACTTCAGGGAGTGCTTGGGTACGATTGTATGAGGAAACATCTTCCAGATTAGTTTATGATGTTGATGGTAAGAAGTATAATGATGCTGAAATATCTAAACTTATGTTAGATAAAAATCCTGAACTAAGGGAAAAAGCTGGAAAAGAATTAAATCGTGTATTAAAAGAAAATAGTCATCTTTTTACTTTTATTTATAATATGGTAATGAAGGATAAGGCTATAGAAGATGAAAAAAGGGGATTTAAATCTCCGGTATCTTCTCGAAATATGAGTGAAGATGTATATGATGAAACAGTTGAAGTTTTGGCTAAGACGGTTAAGAAACGGTATAAAGATATAGCTCACCGTTTTTATAAGTTAAAAGCAAAATGGTTGGGAGTAGATAAAATAAAATATTGGGATAGAAATGCTCCGTTACCTTTTAGTAAGGATATTAATTATAGTTGGAAAGAAGCTGTTGAAATTGTGCTAAATGCATATAGAGAATTCTCTCCTAAATTATATGATGTTGCAAAAGATTTCTTTGAAAATGATTGGATTGATGTGCCTCCTCGTGATGGAAAGCGTAGTGGTGCTTTTTGTAGTTCTCCAGTTAATCATATGCATCCGTATTTGTTACTTAATTTTGTAGGTAAACAAAATGATGTTCTAACATTGGCTCATGAGTTAGGTCATGGTTGTCATCATCAGCTAAGAGCAAATAACGGGGAATTAAATGAACATTCAAGGATGACTTCAGAAGAGGTTGCTTCCGTTTTTGGAGAAATGATGGTTTTTCAATCAATGCTTAAAAATTCTAAGGATGATAAGGAAAAGTTATGTTTAATTGCTTCTAAAGTTGGAGACATGATTAATACCGCAATCAGACAAATAGCTTTCCATTTTTTTGAAACAAGGGCTCATGATGAACGTAAAAATGGAGAAGTGTCTGAAGAACGCTTATGTCAAATTTGGTTGGAAGAAATGCGAGAGAGTTTAGGTGAATATGTTATTGTTGATGATGATAGTAAACATATTTGGTCTATGGTTGGACATTTCTTTTTCTTACCTTTTTATGTTTATGCATATTCATTTGCTGATTGTTTTGTAAATTCTTTATACAAAGTAAGTCAATCAGGTAAAGTAGATAATTTTGCTGATAAATATTTAGATATGTTGTCCAAGACAGCTCTGGAAGATTATGAGAAAATTCTCGAGCCTTTTGGATTAAATCCTAATTCTGCTGATTTTTGGGATTATGGACTGTCTTTGATTTCTTCTTATATAGATGAATTGGAAGAATTAGATAAAAAGTTAGATGTTTAATTTTTAATTTATTAAATTCTCTATGTTTATGGTATGTTATAAACATAGAGAATTTGCTTATTAATGATATTTCCAAGTGATTGTACAAGTATCTTTTTGGCAATTGCATCCTTTAGCAGCCTGAGCAACGTTCATTGGAAGTTTAGATGTTGAACTTTCTGAGCAAGCAACTGCTCGACCATCTTGAGTTAGTCCTTCACAGCCTATATGTATGGCTGTTATATTCATAAATTCATCGACTCTTCCATAGAAAGCGCCAGTATCTTTTGTTGTTTGAATGCCAATTATTCCAGATGATGAAGATGTTCCATAATCATGTGTTGCAATATTGATACAGGCTTCTCTAGATAATTTAGAGATGCCGATAAGGAATGCTGTATTTAGAGGTGGATAGTTTGAAGAAATATTTCCTGCACCGATAAATACATTACCGTTCAATGAATTTGTTAAGATTCCTGAATGATAATCTGTGCCTAATTCATCAGGAATGATACCCATTTGAATAGCTGTTTTGTTGTTTAATCCTTCGTAAGTTGTATGATTTGTATAAAGAATACGGGTATTTGCCACAATTTGTGAAATCTGCTCGATAGTTTTATTGATTCTATATTTAGTCATCGCTTTTGAGTAACCGGCAATACCACCCACAGATAACACACCGATAATAGCGAGTACTCCAAGCATTTCAATCATTGAACGACCGGATTGATTTGTGGTTCTACACATTTTATTCATTATATTCTCCTTTCTAATGTCCGAAAAAAAGGATCCTTTTTTTCGGACATTTTTTAGAGTGTAAATATTTTTTTAACATATTGAATTTATGATAAATGAGAAAAAAGAAAAATAGTAAATTTATGTCCGAAAAAAGGGATCCCTTTTTTCGGACATAAATAGTGTATTAAATTTTTTTTATTTATTATTTATGGGTTGAAGCCATTTTCTCTCCTACTTTAGTAGGAATTTGAGTTTCTAGAGATTTTTCAAAGTCAACTGAGTTCTTTTCAAATAAACAAATTACAGTGCTTCCCATAGTAAATTTGCCTATTTCGTCTCCTTTATTAAATTTAATATTTTGATCGTTATATTCAAAAGTCGTTATCTCTCTGGATTTGTTTGGTGCAACAACTCCTGCCCACTGTGTGGTTATACTACGTACTATTGTTGCTCCAACTAAAACAACAGCCATTTTTCCGATTTCTGTATCAAAAATACATACAACTCGTTCGTTTCTTGAAAATAATTCGGGAATGTTTTCAGCATATAGCGGATTTACAGAGAATAATTCACCCGGAATATAAGTCATTTTTTTTAGGGTGCCAGCGAAAGGTATGTGTACCCTGTGATAATCTTTAGGAGATAGATAAACTGTTATAAATTTTCCATTTTTGAAAATCTTTCCATCGTCTCCACCCAAGAGGGCTTCTGCTGTGTAGTAGTGATTTTTTGCTTGTAGAATGAAACCTTCGGTTAATGTGCCGAATTGACTAATTTTTCCATCAGCAGGGAATACTATGCTTTTTTTATCCTTATTAATTGGGCGGGCATTATTTTTTAATGGGCGAGAAAAAAAATCATTAAATGTTTCATAATCAGATATTGTTCCAACCATTTCTTGGGTATTAATACGATAGTTGGCTATAAATTGTTTTATTAAAAATGTTGTAAATTTTCCTAATTTTGCTGATGCAATGAATCCAATTAAGCGTGTAAGTAATTGCTTTGGCATGAAATATTGAAAATTTACTTTTAATTTATTTAAATTCATTTTGTTGTCTCCTTGTTTGTATAGCTAGAGGATAGAGATGTTTGAATAGAGTGTCAATTATAAAAGATATTTTTACATATTTTAAAGTTCTTAAGATTTTTTTTATAACTTAGGTTTATGCTAGCAAAAAAAGTATATTTACGTAAAGGTGCTTGATATGGATAAATTAAGATATGGTACAGCGTTGCTGTTGTTGTTTTCTTTGTATGCAAATAATGTTGAGGCATATGAATATAAACGTACAATTATAAATTCTCCAATAAAAGATATTATATACAATGCTGCGATTAATAATCGTCCCGATATTATTAAAAAGTATATTAATTTAGGGTATTCCATTGATTCTGTTGATGGCGAGGGTATGTCTGCTTTATGTTCTGCTTATGAAAATGGTAATGATGAGGCATTTGAATTACTTTTAAAATATGGGGCAAATCAAAATGCTAGATGTATGAAAATAGCAGAAACTATGAAAAGTAATAAGTTTTGGGCTAAATTTAAGAAGTATTCATGGGGTACTTTTTTTGTTGGAGCTGGTATTACTGCTGCAGTCGGATTAGGCGGTGGCGGAGGTGGTAGTGGCTCTGATAGTGGTGGAAGCGGTGGAAACGATTCTGGTGGAGATAATGGTGGAGATATCGGAGGAGGGAATGGAGAAATTGATACCTCTGAAGATTGGACAATTAAACCAGTTCCTTCTTTGGATGATACTGGTTCTGTTGTTGAATATTATTCTGAAAATGATTTTATTAATAAAGAATATACCGGTGAAAATTTTGGCGAATATGTAAATGGAATTACATATAATTCAGTTAATTATCTTGGAGCAATTAATGCTGCTGAAGCATATAAATATGTTTTTGGTAAAGATGCAGATGGTAAGTTTGCTTCAAACTTGCAAAATGTTGTTGTTGGTGCTATTGATTCAGGTGTTTGGGGTAATCATGATGAGTTCAAAACATCTAATGGTTCTAAGATAACAGGATATAATTTTGATTATGGACCTTGTCGTGATGGAGATACATCTAACTGCTGGAAATCAACTGGAGAAGCAGTGTGTTTATTAGGCTTTTGTGGGCAAGAGGTTACACTTTTAGATGGGAATGGGACTGAAGTTTCAAAATCTTATGTTTCATGCCAAGGAGATGGAACTTCTTGTGATCCTTATGCAAGTTGGTCTTCAAAATATCCTGAAAATTATGATTGGGATAAATTGACTTATTTTTATTATCCAAACAGTTATAATACTAGTTTAGATAATGCAGATGATTTACACGGATCTAATGTTGTTGGAATTATTGCAGCAAATAGAAATGATAAAGGAAATATGGGGGTTGCCTTTGAAAATACTATTGTAGATGCTGTGCGTTGGGATTTAATGTCTAGTTTATATAATCCGCTCAAAGCAATGCTGAATGATAATGTTTTAGCTGTAAATATGAGCGTTGGTATGGTCGCTTCTGATTCTTTGAATGCTAGTAATATTAATGAAAATCTTAATGATGAAACTGTTGATAAGGGTATGTTGGAAGCATATCAGGAAATTATCCATAGCTATAAAGATGTGAAGAATGAATATACCGGTGAAATGAATAAAGATGGTATGATTATTGTTAAAGCGGCTGGAAATGATAATTATAGTCAACCTGATTTATATTCAGGAATAAAACTGATAACATCAACTTTTGATAACCCTAATAATAGTCCATATTCTTCGTATTCGGATTTGATGATGTTAACTGTTGTATCTGTTGATGTTAATTTAGATAATAATGGAGATGTTATCGGATATGAAAAATCATCTTTTTCAAACGCTTGTGGTGTTACAGCTAATTATTGTATAGCAGCACCAGGAGGTAACGAAGTTGATGCTACAACAATGAATTTGGTTTATTCTGTTGGACAACCAAATTTATATAGCGGTTATGTTGGTATGGGAGGAACATCTCAGGCTGCTCCAGTAGTTACTGGTAGTATTGCCTTTTTGAAAGGTGCATTCCCTTATATGACATCATCAAATATTATTGATTTACTGATGAATACTGCAAATAAAACTGCGTCTGATTATAATGAGAATATTTATGGTGCAGGATTATTGGACTTGGGGGCTGCTGTAACTACTTATGTTCCAATAAAAGAGGGAGCAGGTGTTACAACAGTATCTGGTAATACTTTTAATAGTGGGTATGTTGATCTTAATACAACAAATTTGACTGTTACTTCTACATTTAAAAATGCTGTGTTAAAAGCATTGCCTAAGAGTATTACAGCATTTGATAAGTATTCAAGACCATTTGATCTGCCAACATCTAATTATATAACCGTAACTCATGGTGGTTATAAGACATTGAAAAATGATGTCTTTAATATAATGAGAAAATCCAAAGTGACGGAAATAAAAGATGGAAATATGACTTTTTCTTTTATGGATAGTATGAATACAAATGGTTTAGGTTTTGCAAATGCTAAATATAAAGTTGGAAAAAATACTGCCGGATTTTATTTTAGTGAAAATACTAAGTATGATGCAAATAATTACTTTAAAGGTGATTTAAAAAATCCATTTATGTCTTTTAATTCTGCTTATGGAATACATAATACAATTGATTTTAATAATGGTATTGGAATTAAATTTGAAGCAGTTACAGGTGAAAATGGATTATATGATGGCGACTACAGTTTTAGTGATACGTCATTTAAAAAACAAGCTTATGCTTTGAATACGGAATTACAGCTTTTGAAAAATGAAAATTTTGGGTTTAGTATTTCTTCAGGTATGTTGTATGAAGACGAAGCTGTTTTGGGTATGAATGGTACTGGGGCATTTGATGTATCAGGAAGTAATACGTATAATACAGGTATTACTGCTTCTTGGTTTGTAACTCCTAAGTTGACTTTATCCGGAAGTTATTATCAAGGATTTACACAATCAAAATCTTTTGCTTCAAATTTATTAAAGACATCAGATTTGACAAGTGAAAGTTTTGCTTTTGATGCAAATTATAAATGGAATAAAGATGTTGATTTCGGATTTCAGTTATCATCTCCTTTGAGAATTAGAAATGGTTCTTTAGCTGTTAATTTTCCTAGTGGTCGTGATAATTTTTCTGATACCATATATAGAGACATATATAAGGCTAGCTTAAAACCAGAAGCTCGTGAATATAAATTCTCAGTATATATGAATAATGATTTTTCTGAAAATTTAAGTTTTCGCTCGTCCTTTGATGTCAGGGTTAATCCTGAACATCAAAAGACAAGAAATGATTATAGAGCATTATTTGGTTTAAATTGGAGCTTTAATTAATAATAAAGGAGCTTTTTATGAAAAGAACTCTGTGGAAAGGGAAGCGGTTTATACCGCTTCTGATTACGCAATTTTTCGGTGCTTTCAATGATAATTTATTTAAAAATGCTTTAATGACATTTGTGGCTTATAAAATGGTGGCAGATTCTCAATTAGTGGGAATTTATTCTAATATAGTTGCAGGTGTTTTTATTTTACCGTATTTTATTTTTTCAGCATTTGCCGGTTTATTAGCGGATAAATATAATCGTGCGGCAATTGCAAGAATATTAAAAATTATCGAGTTAATATTGATGATTGGAGCAGGGTTTGTATTTATATCTCAAAATTCTATTTTATTGATTATTATTTTATTTCTTATGGGAGTACAATCAACATTTTTTGGTCCAGTGAAATATTCTTTGTTACCTCAATTATTAGATGAAAAAGAACTTATTGAAGGAAATGCATATATTGAGGCAAGTACTTATATTTCTATTATTTTAGGATCAATATTGGGAACGATTCTTCCTGTAAATGCAAGTATTGTATTACTGATTTTATGTTCGGTTATTGGTATTTTTTCAAGTTATAAAATACCGAGTGCTCCAGGGGTACAAACTAATCTGAAAATTAATTGGAATTTTTACAAACAAATTAAGGATAATATAAAGTTAATTAAATCTCATGTTATTGTCTTTAGAGCGATTATTGGGGCTACTTGGTTTTGGATTTTGGGGGCTTTTTTCTTAACTGAATTATTTCCTTTATGCAGTAAAGTTTTTAATACAGAAAAAAGTGTTGTGACATTGTTTCTAATTTTATTTTCTTTAGGTGTAGGTAGTGGTTCTGTTTTTTGTAATAAACTATTAAAAGGTGAGGTTAGTATAGTTTATGTGCCTATTAGTGCAATAGGTTTAAGTGTTTGTTCTTTCGCTATTTATTTATTGTCTATAGGTTTTGAAACTTCTAATGAAATCGTTTCGTTATTGCAATTTCTAAGAATGCCTAGGGGCATTTTAATGGTAATCTTTTTATTTATGTTTGCATTTATGGGAGGATTGTATGTTGTACCATTAAATGCTTTGATGCAAAAAAAAGCTCCTAAAAAATATGTAGCATCTGTTATAGCTGGAAATAATATTATTAATTCATTAGGTATGGTTCTTATATCTATTTTTGCAGTTATTTTAATAGCATTAGGATTTAAAATTACGGATTTATTTTTATTTATTTCAATTATTAGTGTAATGGTAGCTTTTTATATATGTAAATTACTTCCTGATGCATTAGTAAGAAGTGTATTTCGTTCTATTCTTAATTTATTTTTCAGAGTTGAAGTTAAAGGGGTTCAGAATCTTATCAATTCAGGTTCCAAAACTTTAATTATTGCAAATCATGTATCATTATTAGATGGATTATTAATAGCGACTTATTTACCAAGAAAAATTACATTTGCAATTGATAGTGATTGGGGAGAAAAGTGGTTTGTTAAATTGTTTAGCGGTCTAGTTGACTTTTATCCTTTAAATCCAGCTAGTCCGTTAGCGATAAGAGCTCTGATTGAAGAAGTAAATAAGCATAAAACAGTAATGATTTTTCCAGAGGGGCGTATTAGTGTTACCGGATCATTAATGAAAGTTTATGAGGGAGCTGGAATGATTGCTCAAAAAACTGGAGCAAAAATGGTTCCTATATGTATTGATGGTGCTCAATATTCTAAATTTTCATATTTAGGCAAATTAATGAAAACTAAAATTTTTCCGAAGATAAGATTGTTTGTTTTACCTGCCTGTGAGATCATTTTACCTGAAGGGATTAGCGCGAGAGAAAGAAGGCAAAAAACATCTTTGCAACTTCGTGATATTATGGCCAATATGATATATGATACGAGTAATAAAAAAGAGGCTTTATTTAATAGTTTGCTTCGGGCAGAAAAACTTTATGGAAAAAATCATAAAATAGCCTTAGATATTAATAAAAAAACTTTAACATATGGACAATTCATATTGAAATCATATGTTTTAGGTTGTGCTTATAAAAAGATCTTAAATGATGAAAAAGTAGGTGTTTTATTGCCTAATAGTTTGGCTTGTGCAGTTAGTTTTTTTGCATTACATTCTGTAAATAAAATACCAGTGATGTTAAATTTTTCATTAGGGGATAAGCAATTTTCATCATGTTTGAGAACGGTATGTCTCAGAAAATTAATAACTTCTCGTAGATTTATTGAGCAGGGTAAATTAGAGCGTCTGCTTAAATGTGCTAAAGATGAAGGTATTGATATAATTTATTTAGAAGATTTTGCAAAGAATATTTCCGTATGGAGTAAAATTTGCGGATTGAAAAAATATATAGGTAGAGAAAAAATTAGAATAAATACAAATAATGCTGCCGTCGTTTTATTTACATCAGGTTCAGAAGGATTGCCTAAAGCGGTGTTGTTATCTCATCAGAATTTACAGGCAAATGCTTTGCAATTGAGGTTGGCTGTTCCTTTTAATTCGAAAGATGTTTTTCTAAATGCTTTGCCATTGTTTCATTCTTTTGGATTAACTGTTGGAATGATATTACCATTGATAAATGGAGTGAAGACGTATTTTTATCCATCACCATTACATTATAGAATTATCCCTGAAATTGCATATGATTTGCAAGCAACAGTTATTTGTGGAACAGATACGTTTTTATATGGATATGGCAGAATGGCTAATCCTTATGATTTTTTTCCTATTAAATTTGCTGTAGTTGGTGGGGAAAAGTTGAAAGATAGAACATCTAACTTATGGATGAATAAATTTGGAGTTAGAATATTTGAAGGGTATGGTACAACTGAGACATCGCCAGTAATATCTGTTAATACTCCAATGTATTATAGAGAGAATACTGTAGGACGGTTGTTACCTAAGATTGAATATAAACTTCAAAAATTAAAAGGAATAGAAGTTGGTGGCAAGCTTTTAATAAAAAGTGATACTGTTATGCTAGGATATATGAAGGCGGATAAGCCAAATGTTTTGTTGCCTTCTGAAGAATGGTATGATACTGGGGATATTGTAGATGTTGATGTTGACGGCTTTGTAAGTGTTTTAGGACGCGAAAAAAGATTTGCAAAAATTGCTGGTGAAATGATATCTCTTTCAGCTGTTGAACAATTAGTTGATGAGTTATATCCGGATGTAAAAAATGGTGTTATTTCAGTTGATGATGAAAGAAAAGGAGAGAAATTGATTTTGATTTCTTCTAGCGAAAATATTTCAATAAAGGATTTGCAAAAATATTTTCGAAAAAAAGGGATAAGTGAATTATGGATTCCAAAGGAAATTATTTATATGAAAAATCCTCCTTTATTGGGTTCTGGGAAATTCAATTATGTAGAAGTAACTAATTTATACTTAAGAGGTCAATTAAACTAAAAAAAAAACGCCTTTTGGGCGTTTTTTTCAGAATTCAGAGTCTATGTTATCGGTTATCAGGCTTTCGTGATCATCGATGGAATATCCAGTTGCTCTGATTGTTCTTATATAATCAGGACCATATTCATTAAGGGCTTTTCTTAGACGACGGATATGTACATCAACAGTGCGAGGTTCGACATAAACACTGTTTCCCCATATTTCTTTCAATAAATCATTTCGTGAAAAAACTTGACGAGGGTTTGATAGTAACAATTTTAATATTCTGAATTCTGTAGGTCCAACTCTGATATAATTTTCTCCTCGAAATACTTTTTTTTCTATAGTGTCTAAGCGAATATCTTGAAAATTATATTCTCTTTTAACAGGAGCAGTTGTTGAACTAACTCGTCGTAAATTTGTTTTTATGCGAGCTAATAGTTCAGGAATAGAAAAAGGTTTTGTTACGTAGTCGTCAGCTCCAGCAGATAACCCCTGAACCTTATCTTCTTCTTGCCCTTTAGCTGTTAGCATAATAATAGGAATATTTTTAATTTCAGGATTACTACGTATAATTCGGCATAATTCTAAGCCAGATATTTCTGGTAACATCCAATCTAATAAAATTAAAGAAGGGAGATTTTTTTCAACGGCAGAAACGACTCTGTTGCCATGAGCAATATTTATAGTTTGATATCCTTCTTTTTCCAGATTGTATTTTAATAACAAGGCAATAGCTTGTTCATCTTCAACAATCATTATCGTCGTCATTTTTTATCTCCTAGTTGTTTGAATTTTTGTATTATTTCTGCAGGGTTAGGATTTTTGAATATTGAGCTACCGGCAACAAGTACATCTGCACCATTTTCTATACAAATTTTTGCAGTATCACAGTTTATTCCTCCATCAACTTCGAGGTATATGTTTTTGTTTTTAATGAGTTGAGATGTATTATATATTTTTTTTACTTGATTATGTATAAATTGTTGGCCACCAAACCCAGGTTCAACTGTCATTATTAATATGTTATCAATATCATTTAAATATGGAATTAAAACTTGTTCAGAGGTTTGCGGTTTTATTGAGATACCTACTTTAATGTTATGTTTTTTTATTAAGTTAATTGTTTCAGCGATATTGTGACAAGCTTCATAATGTATAGTTATCAAATCAGCTCCAATGTTTAAAAACATTGGTAAAAAATTTATAGGATTTTCAACCATTAAATGAGTGTCAAAAAATAACTTGCTGATAGGTCTCATTTGCTTGACGATATCTGCACCATAACTAATGTTAGGTACAAAATGTCCATCCATTATATCAAAGTGTAACCAATCTGCTCCGGCTTGTTCAACTATTGAAATATCTTTTTGTAAGTTTCTAAAATCCGCTGCCAATATACTAGGGGCTACTAATACCATAATACTCTCCTTTGAAAACAGTATATAATTATATTATTAAATAGTGGTAAATATTGATTTTGATAAATTTATAATTATTTATAATTTGCTTTTCAATAAATTTAAGGAGATATATTATGGGGGAAATGGCTAAAAAGATTGTTAAAATAGATGTGGAGGCTTTGATTAAAACATTAAATGAAGCTTTTGCTGAAGAATGGTTGGCTTATTATCAATATTGGTTGGGAGCAAAAGTTGCAGTTGGTATTAATAGACCAGCTGTTGTCGAGGAATTTAACGAGCATGCAGGTGAGGAGCTAAAACACGCAAACTGGTTGGCCGATAGAATTATTCAATTGGGGGGAATACCAGAAGTGGATCCAAACGAATGGAGTAAAATTGCTCATTGTAAATATTTTATACCTAAAAATTTTAATGTTATATCTCTGTTAAAGGATAATTTAGAATCAGAACGTTGTGCTGTTGGTAGATATCAAGGTATTTGTGATTTGACTTATGGTAAGGATTTTGAAACATTTAGAATAGCTCGTAAAATATTATCTGAAGAAATAGAACACGAACAAGAAATAGAAGACTTTTTAGCAGATTTAGATATGACAAAAAATTTTACAGATATGTAAAAAAATACTTGAAATTTAATAATTTTCGGTTATAAAAAAGGCAGTTGAGATAAGGGTACGCTTTCTTGACTGCTTTTTTAACTACGTACAAGTCCGCCCTAAAAGGGTTGGCAATCTTTTGAAATATAAATTTATATGACAAATACTGAATTTAAAATGCCTGAAATGACAGAAAATTTTGCTGATTTGTTAAATGAGCAATTTGGTGATAATGGCATTCTTGGTACTGTTGTAAAAGGTACCATTATTAAAGTTACTCCTGATTTTGTTACTGTTGATGTAGGATTAAAATCAGAAGGATGTATTCCTCTTCGTGAATTTGGTACAAATCCAGAACTTAAAGCTGGAGATGTAGTTGAAGTTTTAGTTGATAGATACGAAGATAGAGAAGGTAACATTGTTCTTTCAAGAGAAAAAGCTCGTCGTGAAGAAGTATGGGTTGATTTAGAAAAATGCATGAATGCAGGTGAAAGAGTTAATGGTGTAATCTTTGGTAGAGTAAAAGGTGGATTTACTGTTGATTTGAACGGAGCTATTGCTTTCCTACCTGGTTCTCAGATTGATATTCGTCCAATTAGAGATATCACTCCATTGATGGGAATTTCTCAACCTTTCCAAATTTTAAAGATGGATAAAGTTAGAGGAAATATTGTTGTTTCACGTCGTGTAGTTTTAGAAGAAACAAGAGCAGAGGCTCGTGCAGAATTAATTGATGGTATTAAAGAAGGATCTATTCTTGAAGGTGTTGTTAAAAACATTACAGACTATGGTGCATTTATTGACTTAGGTGGTGTAGATGGTTTGTTACACGTTACAGATATTTCTTGGAAAAGAATTAATCATCCTGCAGAAGTTTTGGCTGTTGGTCAAACTATTAAAGTTCAGGTTATTCGTTTCAATGAAGATAACCAAAGAATTAGCTTGGGTATGAAACAATTAGAAAATGATCCATGGCAAGCTGTTGCTGATAAATATCAAGTTGGTGAAATTTATAAAGGAAAAGTTACAAATATCACTGATTATGGTGCTTTCGTTGAATTGGAAGATGGTATTGAAGGTTTAGTTCATGTTTCTGAAATGAGTTGGACACGCAAAAATGTTCATCCAGGAAAGATTGTTTCAACATCTGAAGAAGTTGATGTTAAAATTTTGGAAGTTGATGCAGATAAGAGACGTGTTAGCTTGGGTATCAAACAATGTACACCAAATCCTTGGGCTGCATATATTGAAGAACATGCTGTGGGTTCTGTAATTACTGGAAAAATTAAAAATATTACAGAATTTGGTTTGTTTATCGGCTTAACTGATGAAATCGATGGAATGATTCATTTGTCTGATATTTCTTGGGAAAAATCTGGTGAAGAAGCTGTTAAAGACTATTCAAAAGGTCAAGAAATTGAAGCAAAAATTATTGATGTTGATGTAGAAAAAGAGCGTATCAGCTTAGGTATTAAACAATTATCAGAAGATAATGTTTCGCAAGTTTTAGCAAATCTTAAAAAAGGTGATGTTGTAAAAGCTATAGTGAAATCATCTGATGATAAGGGTGTTACTGTAGATGTTGAAGGTTTGACTGCTGTAATCAAAAAGGCTGACTTGTCTAAAGAAAAAGCGGGTCAAAATCCTGAAAATTTCAATGAAGGTGATGTTGTAGAGGCTAAGATTACTTCTGTTGATAAAAAGAATGTAAAGATTGGTCTTTCAATTAAAGCTTTAGAAGTGGATGAAGAGAAGAAAGTTTTAGAAGAATATTCTAATGCGTCATCTGGTTCATCTTTAGGAGATGCTTTAGGTGAAGCTTTGAAAAAAGTTAACTAAAGAATCTTGAACGTAAAAAAATGACCTTCTTTTCTGCAAAGAGGGTCATTTTTTTTATTAAGATATATTCTGCATTTTTTGTTCTGCTGCAAAATAATCAATAATACTTTTTATGTACATTTCAATTTTTTTACTACTTCGGTAATCGGCAGGAGCTACTATGTTAGCTCGACCATCATTACGGTACTTTTGAGCTTTGATTTCTGCATTTTTCTGTTTAGGATCATATACTGCAATGCAATGTCCTCTACAGCGTTTTATCATTGTCATACAAGGAACATCTGTATCGCCATCTCCTAGATATATCATTAACCTAAAAGGAATTGGACGTTCATCATCTGGCATATGGTTGTTGATGCTTTTATCACAAGTATCTAAGCAGCCTTTGTTTATGCGAAAAAGATATTGAGTCTTTCCTGTATAATCAACGACTCTTGCTGGCCAAAATGCTTCGCCATATTCATTATACATAAAAGTTGAAGCATATATTTTGGAGAAATAGGGAGCAATTGATGTGCCTTCTGCAATTTCTTGCAATCCAGATGAAATCAAGTAATGGTCTAATTTTATACCTTTTTTTAAAGCATATTTATTGATTCTATCAAACCATTTCTCTACTCCAGGAAAGAATTTTATGTCTTTACCACATTCAACAAAATCTTCGCGTTTAAATGCTATTTTTTTGGCTTTTGCCTCATCTAACATGCAACGCATATAGCATAAGTTGTTGTCCGCTTTGTTTTCTTGCGCCATTGTATCAGATTTTTTCCAAAATTCTTTAGGGGGAATTCCTAATTTTTTTAAAAAGCCAGGTTCTTGCATATTACCTTTAGCTAAAGTACCATCAAAATCGTAACAAATTACGACATTAATAAAGTTTTTCATATGTATATCAATAATTTATTTATCGAGCGCATGCTAACATATAAAAATATTTTTTCAAGTTTTTTATTATAACAAAAATCCCCGTTATGTAACGGGGATTGAAGCTTTACAGAAAATAATTACGTAAATATTCTGCTAAATCTGATGTATTAACCCGAACTTGTGTCATTGTGTCTCTATCTCTGATAGTAACACTTTCAGGCTGTTTCTCGATTGTTTCAAAATCTACAGTTAGACATAAAGGTGTGCCAACCTCATCATGTCGACGATAAGCTTTTCCTATGTTTCCAGTGTTTTCAAGAGCAACGCGTCCAATTCCTAACTTCATTAGTTTTTGTTTTAATTCGTGACACTTATTCATGATTTGTTCATTATTTTTCTTTAAAGGAATTATCGCCACTTTAATTGGAGCTAAGTGTTTTTTTAATTTTAGCACAATACGTGTGTTTCCTTCCCCTAAATCTTCTTCTTCGTATGCTTCTGTTAATACTGCAAGAACACCTCTATCAACTCCCATTGAAGGTTCAACAACATATGGAATTGTCCATTTATTATTATCGTCTTGAATGCATAATTTTGTTGTTGATTCAGGGTTTTCATGGCAATGTGCTTCTAATTGAAAATCTGATTGATTTTTAGTATGATTTCCTAAATCATAATCTCGTCGATTAGCTATTCCTTCTAATTCCTCCATACCATGTGGAAATTGATATTCAATATCATAGCATGCTTTCGCATAGTGAGCTAAATCATTATCCGGTGTTTTATATATGTTGATATGCTCTTTTTTTAATCCTTGATCTAACCACCATTGTACACGTTCTTCTTTCCATTTTTCATGCCATTCCATATCAGTTCCTGGATTTACAAAGTATTCAAGTTCGGCTTGTTCAAATTCTCTGACACGGAAAATGAAATTACGAGGAGTAATTTCGTTTCGGAAAGATTTTCCTATTTGTGCAATACCAAATGGAAGTTTACGCGATGTAGAATCTACAACATTTTTAAATTGAGTGAAAATAGCTTGGGCTGTTTCTGGGCGTAAATACGCAATATTTTCATCATTTTCTATTGGACCAACTTGAGTTTTGAACATTAAATTAAATGGTCTGGGATCTGTTAAATCTGTGGAGCCACAATTAGGACATTTTCCATTAATTTGATCAGCTCTATAGCGTCCTTTGCATTTTTTGCAATCAACCATTGGGTCTGAAAATGTGTCTTCGTGTCCTGAGTATTTTAATACTTTACGATTTGTCAGAATAGCGGAATCTAAGCCTTCAACATCATCTCGTTCATATACCATAGCTCTCCACCATGCAGCCTTTAGGTTGTTTTTTAATTCAACTCCCAATGGACCATAATCATAAACACCTTGCATTCCACCGTAAATATCAGCATTTTGAAATATAAAGCCTCTTCTTTTGCATAAAGAAACTAATTGTTCCATCGATGTGGCTACCATTTTTTTATCCTTTTTTTAAATTATTGATTAAATTTTAATAACTTCGTTTTATATTATTTGAATAGAAAATGCAAGAGGGATAATGAAATGAAAAGAACAAAAGTCGCGTTTGTATATGATTTTGATGAAACATTGAGTACAACATATATGCAAGATTATTTTTTAATTCCTGAATTGGGAATGAAACCTGATGATTTTTGGAGGGAAGCAAATACGTGGTCTGCTATAAATGGAGTAGATCAAATTACGGGTAGTATGTATTATTTCAAAAAAGTGGCAGAAGATATTGGCCTAAAATTGACTAAAGAGAATTTAGCTTGTTGTGGTGAGTTTATTATTTTTTATAAAGGGGTTGAAGAGTGGTTTAATCGTATAAATAAATACGGAAAAATGCTGAATCTAGATATTGAACACTATATAATTTCTTCTGGTTATGAAGAAATTATTGAAGGTTGCGGTATTCGTAAATTTTTCAAAGATGTATATGGGTGTGCATTTGCATACGATGATGACGGATATCCTATTTGGCCGGCAAGAGTTGTCAATTATTCAGGAAAAGTTCAATATTTAGCTAAAATAAATAAAGGATTAGGAAAATTTGATGATAAAGCTGTTAACGAATTTACACCTGACGATAAACGTAGAATTCCTTATACAAGAATAATTTATTTTGGAGATGGAATGACGGATATTCCATCAATGAAAATGGTTAAAAGTAGAAATGGGACTGCTATTGCTGTTTATAAACCTCGAAGCCATAATAAAGAAAAAGCAATTAAGTTGTTAAAAGAAAATAGAGTAAATTTTGCTTTGGCGGCAGATTATAGAGAAGGTAAAGAAATTGATTGTGTTGTCAAAACGATTTTAAATAAAATTGCTACAGAACGGGATTTAGATATATTAAAAAAGAAAGAAGATAAAAAGAAAAATAATTGTAATGTTTAATCAAAGGCTCCAAATTTGGAGCCTTAAATGTACAAAATATTGGCTAAGCATGTACTTTAGTTCAATATATCTTTTTTAGATTAAAATGTTTTTTATATTTTATGTATGAGGGAGGTACAAATTATGATTAAAGAGGGTTTAACCAATTTTATTATACATGATATGTCTTTTACTAGTAGAGCTGAAGATGCTTTTGGTGTTAATAGTAATGTTATTAGTGATGTTGTAGAAGGTTGGAATCGGAATGTGTTTGTGATTCCAGATAAAGCTATAAAAATTAATACAAATAAGCAAAAAAAATATGTTTTAATGTAATGAAAAAATTTTTTATACTTTAGAATCGGTGATTTTTAGGGAAAGTCTTTGTCAATATAGTATTGTTTTTATATTTACTTTCAACTAATAGTTGTTATTTTGTGTTATATAAAGTTTAATTATTAAGAGAGGTGCGATATGAAAAATTTAAATAATAAAACTAATAATGTAAGCTTAAAGGACAATTTAATTTTTGCAGGTACTATATATGATAGTTTTGAAGCTCTGGAAGAGGTTTTAGGAAAATTAAAATTAGAACAGCCATTATTCTTGGTTTATTTGGCTAAGAAAGCTTATGCAGAAGAAGTTTTAAAGGCTGCAGGGGAAGAAAAAAATATAAATACAATATTACATCCTTCTCAGATAGAAATAAATGTTTCTCATTATCAGCATTTGCAATAAAATTTTAGTTTAAGCCTTTATTATTTATGGATTTTTAATCAATATATGTAATAGTATAACCTAAGTTTTTTTTATAGAGGTTATTATGGCTGGTAAAGTTGTTATTTTGATGATGGATTCTTTTGGAATAGGAAATGCTCCAGATGCAAAAGAATTTGGAGATGAAGGAGCTAATACTTTAGCCAATATAGTTAAAGCAAAGGGAAGATTGGAAATACCTTATCTTGTTTCTTTAGGGTTATTTGATATATTAAAAAATAACGGTGTTGTGTTGAATGCATTGAATAATTTAAAGCGTGTTGACCTTTCGGTGGGGTATAAATATGGACATGCAAAAGAAATTAGTAAAGGTAAAGATACAACGTCCGGACATTGGGAAATGGCAGGAGCTCCTGTATTATTTGATTGGGGATATTTTAAGCCAGATGCACCCTCTTTCCCAGATACATTGATAAGTAAAATCTGTGAAAAAGCAGGAATATCAGGAATTTTAGGGAATAAAGCCGCTTCAGGTACTGAAATTATTAACGAGCTTGGTGAAGAGCATTTAAAAACAAAAAAACCTATTTTTTACACATCTGCAGATAGTGTATTACAGATTGCATGTCATGAAGAATTTTATGGCTTAAATAAATTGTATGATTTATGTGAAATTGCATTTAAAGAAGTAAAGCCTTATAACATTGCTAGAGTTATTGCTCGTCCATTTATCGGATTAAAAAAAGGTTGTTTTGTCAGAACGAAGAATCGTCATGATTATTCTGTTAGTCCTCATGAGAAAACGTTATTAAATTTGGCTTCAGAAAATGGCAATAAAGTTATATCTGTTGGTAAGATAAGAGATATTTTTGCTGGTTCAGGTATTGATGAAGCTCATAAAGCTAGTGGTTTGAAAGAATTGTGGGATGTTACGATTGAACAGGTTAAAAAAGCGACTGCAGGTTCAATTATTTTTACTAATTTTGTTGATTTTGATATGATTTATGGACATAGGCGAGATGTAAGTGGTTATGCTCAAGGGTTAGAGTATTTTGATTCAAGGATACCTGAATTGATCGAAATTTTGGGGACTGATGATATTGTTTTTATTACTGCTGATCACGGTTGTGATCCAACATATAAAGGAACCGATCATACAAGAGAACAAGTTCCTGTGATTATGTTCGGAAGGAATGTTATAACGGAAAATATTGGTCAGCGTGATACTTATGCAGATATAGCTCAAACAATTTGTGAATATTTAAGGTTATCATCAATGAGTTATGGAAAGAGTTTTTTATGAGTTATATAGCATCTAATTTAGACGTGAAAAAACATTTTTTCTTTGGTCGAGAAGGCGGAGTTTCACAAGGAAAATACTCGTCTTTAAATACTAATTTAAATAGTAAAGATAATCAACAACATATAAAATGTAATTTTGAAATTGTAGCTGGACATTTTGGATTGACATGTGAAGATATGTTTACAATTAGACAAAGTGTTTCAAATGTGGTAGCTCAAGCCGAATTACCTTTATGGTTTAAAGCTGTTGCAGATGGAGTTGTTACGACTAAGCCTGGAATCCTATTAGGTATTAAAACAGCAGATTGTGCCCCAGTTCTGTTTGCAGACTATAAAAATGGTGTTATTGGGGCAGCACATGCGGGATGGAGAGGCGCATATAGTGGAATTTTGGAAAATGTTGTGAAACTAATGGTAAAAAATGGTGCTGAAATTTCTAATATTGCTGTAGCTATTGGACCATGTATTCAACAGCATTCTTTTGAAGTTAAATCGGATATGAGAGATATAATTATTGAAGATAATATAATCAATGAAAAATTTTTTATTTCAGCATTTGATAATGAACATTTTCTATTTGATTTAAGTGGCTATATTGCCCATAGGTTATATGAGGTAGGTATTTCAAATATTGTAAATTCACGAATCGATACTTATCCTAAGGAGAATGGTTATTTTAGTTATAGAAGATTTATGCATAATGGTTTGATTTCAGCTTCAAACGATTATCCTACTCAGTTTTCTGCTATAATGTTATGAGGTAATTATGGATATAAGACAAGTTCCTTTAAAATATTGGGATGAGAGAAATAGTAATATTGATATGTTGATTGTTCATTGTAGCGCACATAATACAAATGATATGATTGATGTATTGGAATGTTGTAAATTGAGTACTCATTATATAATAGGTTTAGAAGGAGAAATAACACAACTTGTTTCTGATGAGAAAAGAGCATGGCATGCTGGAGTTAGTTATTGGCGTGGAAAAGATAACTTAAATCATCGTTCTATAGGTGTAGAAATTAGTTCTTTATCTATGGGACAAGATAAATTTAATAATCAACAAATACATAGTATTGAGGAATTGTTTAAGAGACTTATTGTGGATTATAATATCCAACCGCAAAATATTGTAGGACATTCAGATGTTGCTCCAACTAGAAAAGTTGATCCAGGAATCGCGTTTCCGTGGAAATACTTGGCTAGTAAAGGTATAGGTCTTTGGTATGATTCAGATTTTAACGGAGATATAATTCAAGATGAAGCATATCTTTTATCAAAAATAGGTTATAACATTGATAATTTAGAGGCTGCTAGGTGTGCATTTTGTAGACATTTTATTCCAGAATGTATTGAAACAAATAAAAATCTTAGTTATCTGATAGAGCATCCTGTTTGTGCAATAAAAAATTATGATATGTATTTGAAAGTGTTGAATGCCTGTTTCGATGTTTATAAAAATATTGACTTAAAATAATTATAGTGTTAGAAAAAGTTTAATTACACAATTATTTACAAATTAAATTGATTTATTATGGATTTGTCAAGGTTTAAACATGTTGCAATACAGTTTTATCGGGTGTTGCGAAAATTACCAGCTATTGGTAAAATGTCAGCTTTGGTAGGAATGGTTACATTCTACAATGTTCTTAATCCAAGAGTGGATGATCATCTTTTGTTGGGTAGTTTTACTTATGGAACTATTGAAACAACTATAAAGGATGTACCTTTTTTTATAAATGGCAGACATTTGGAGAGAAGTGAAATTCCGGATGAGTACATTAATTCTGTTCACGAGCCTCGTCCAGGTGAATTGGTCGCTCTATTTTCTCTTCGTGGTTATGAGGGAAGATATTTCTTGTATAGAAGAGAAGATGGATCTCATTATCAAAAATGGTTGCCGGCTGCCTATAAGTATCTGAAAAATGAGAAAAGAGAGAGCAATTTGGGAATTTTTATGTTATCTATGGGCATTTGTTTAGCCGCTCATCGAGGACTATTTGATAAGCTCGTTGAAATACTTAAAATTTCTCGATATCTGTAAATGAAAGGAGATGGGGTTTGCCATCTCCTTTTTTCTTGACATTATGTAATTTTTTGATTATTTAGGTAATAGTTTTTCTATAATTTAGATATTTTTTTTGTTTAATTTTTAAAAATTTAGTGTATGAAAAGATTTTTTTATTTTCTGAGTATTTGCTGCATGGTCATGTTTATGGCAAGTTGCGGTGGCGGTAGTAATACCAAGGTGTATGATCCGGAAGATTTGGCAAAGATTGACAACGCCGATCTGGTGATCAAGAAGTTCCATACCGCTCCTGGGTTTGCTTCAATGTACGAAGGAGAACTGACACTCGGCGGTCGTACGGGTATCTGTCTTGAGAATAGGAACTATATCAACACAGATGAAGCCCCGAAAGAAGGTGATTGTGTTTGGGTTTATGTAAAGGACGAAAAATGTTATCTCGTTCGTCTGGATCAGTCTCTTCCTCTTTCTCGAAGTAAAAGAGAAGCCCGTAAATGGTGCGAAGAGAATATTAAATGATTGATGCCGGTAAGAGGAATGACAGAAGTCATTCCTCTTTTTTTGAGTTGTTGTTTATTATATCACATATATAATCTATTTCTTCTTCAGTTATTTTATGAGCGAGATTTTTATAGCTTAGAGAATTGTGTGGTATATGATGTCTTTCTAACCATTTGGTGCTAAGATGGAGCGTTTTAAATTGGACTTTATTGTCATCTTCTCCATGAAATAGGTATATCTTAGGGTATGATTTTATTTTTTTTGCTAATAAATTTGATCCGGCAATTAATCCAGATAATGCAAAGCCTGATGCTATTTTCTGAGTGCGAGATAAAGTTGTGTAAATTGTTAGCATAGCTCCTTGGGAAAAACCTATGACGTAAGTTTGGCTGTCTGTTATTTTGTATTTATTTTGAAGCTCCGTTATAAAGTCATTTATTTGTATAGATTTTTCATCAATTTCATCTTTTGCTTTGTTATAAATCGAAAAAATTTTTGTAGCAGTTGTTTGAGGCTGTAAACGTTTTTTATCAGGATCATATTTAATCATGCCAAACCACTGTTTTTTTGTTGGGTTCTTATCGCATATTTCAGGAGCTTCTGGGATAACTAGATGAGCTGATTTTAATTTGTTTTTAAGCCAATCTATGGCATATTGATGATCTTCAATATTTCCATTATACCCATGCAAAAATATGACAAGATTTTTTGTTTTTTTACCAAGCTTATATATTTCGTATTTAAACACTTTTTTCCTCTTGAATGATTTATATTCATATTAGATTTATTTAGTTAAAAAAATGTTCATAAATAAAAAAATCTTCGGACTTTTTATAGTCGGAAGATTTTTTTTGGATTAAAGACAATCTCCTTTTAAAATGAAAGGAGAGTCGTCAGAATAATTTTCAGATTTTATCTCGGCATCTATTCGTTGTTCATCTTTATCTGTTGTAGGTAAAGGATGTTTTCTACGCCGACCGTTAGGGTTTTTTCCAAGAATTTCATCGTGAAGATTAAAATCCCTGAGGTTTTCTTTAGTATTTGTTTCCATAATAATTAGAGATTAATTATATAAAATAATGTTGAATACTAAGAGTTTTTATTTGATTTGTCAATCTGTTATATTCCTTATATATTTTTTGGGGTAATAGTTGAAAAAAAACTTGATTATTTAATAATATTATAATATTTGTATGTTGTTTTATTTGTGCGACCATGGCGGAATTGGTAGACGCGTAACGTTGAGGTCGTTATGAACTAAGTTCGTGGAAGTTCAAGTCTTCTTGGTCGCACCATTTATTACAGGCTTTGAGATATTATAAATTCAAAGGAGAGCTTAATATGTTAAGGATTTACAAAACGGAAGATGGTGGTAAATTAGTTAAGCTCAAAAGATATCGTAGTACTTCATTATCATGGTTTAATTTAATTAATCCTTCTTCGGATGAGATCGATAGAGTTTCGTCTATATTGAATGTGGATTCTGATATTTTGAAAAATTCACTTGATGCGGATGAAAGATCTAGAGTAGAAATAGATGATGGGGTTTTTTCTGCAATTATTAACTTACCTTTATTAGATGAAGAAGGTAATTTTGATACTCTTCCTTGTGGTTTAGTTTTTTCTGCGCGAAATTTTTTAACAATATGTTCAAAAGATAATCGTATTTTAGGGTCTTTTAATAAAAATACAGCAAAATCATTTGATACACGAGAAAGAACGAGATTTATGTTGTTGATATTATATAAAATCACTCAATTTTATTTGAGATATTTAGCTATTATTAATAGAAAAACAGAACATATTGAAGATGCGTTAAAACAAACGACAAATAATCAGGAGTTATTTCAGCTTATTGAAATCCAAAAATCTCTCGTTTACTTTACAACAGCTCTAAGAGATAATCATTTAGTTTTAGAAAAGTTGCTGAGAATGGTAAAATCTCCGGCTTCATCCAGAATATTGTCTTTTACAGAAGATGATGTTGATTTGTTGGAAGATGTAATTGTTGAGAATAAACAGGCTATAGAAATGGTTGATATGCATCGCTCTATTTTAGAGGGAATGATGGATGGATTTGCCTCAATTATAAATAACAATGTAAATTTAGTTATGAAATTTTTAGCAGCGATTACCATTGTACTATCTATCCCTACCATGTTAGCTAGCTTTTGGGGAATGAATGTAGCTGTTCCTGCGGCTGGTCTAGAATATGGTTTCTGGGTTGTAATTTCTTTATCTACTTTAGCTACTTTAGTTGTGATTATATATTTTCGTAAAAAAGGTATGTTCTAATTAGAAATCTGTAGACTAATTAAATTCGTGCTTGGTTTCTGATTGTATTATGTTTATACTACATGCGTGTATTTATAAGAAGAGGAGAGCTGAAGTGTTTATGGGCTTATTGGTTGTTATATGTTCATTGATTGCAGATCAATTCAGTAAATTTTGGATTGATACTCAGATGGTTTTAGATAAGCCAATAGCTTATGGTGATTATTTTAATTTAGTAAAAGTTTGGAACACTGGAGTTAGTTTTTCAATGTTTAATGACTATGGGCAAGCTGGTGCAATTATTTTGAGTGTTTTAGCTCTGCTTGTTGTTGCTTTTTTAATAAATTGGATGAGAAAAGAAACTGTTAAGATAAAAATATTCAGTTTATCTCTGATTGTTGGTGGTGCTTTAGGTAATGTTATCGACAGAGTACGTTTTGGAGCGGTGCTAGATTTTTTGGATTTTCATTATAAAGGCACTCATTGGCCTGCTTTTAATTTAGCTGATACTTTTATTTGTATTGGAGCCTTTATTTTAATATATTTAGAAATTTTTAATGGAAAAAAGAAAGGATTAAGGGAAATATGAAAGTAAGTTATGTTATTTTGCTGTTTGTCAGTTTATTGTTTTTTGCTTCATGTGGTATTACAAAAGAAGATTTGGGTTTTAAACAAAAAGGACCAGATGAAAGTTTAGTAAAGAAAAATGTTCCCTTGGTTTTACCTCCTGAATATAATGTACGTCCCAAATAAAATGGTATAAAGTTGTAATGAAGTTATTTATTTGTAAAAGTATATTGATTTTCTTTATAGCATTGTTCTCTGATAATGCAGTTGCGAAGTTATTTGAGGCTGATGAATTTGTTTTAGATAACGGTTTGCATTGTGTTGTAATTCAGAATCATCGAGCACCATTGGTAAAGCATATGGTTTGGTACAAAGTTGGTTCGGTTGATGAAAAAAAAGGAAAGAGTGGCAGCGCTCATTTATTAGAACACTTGATGTTTAGAGGTTCAAAAAAAGTTAGAGATGGTGAATTTAATGCTGTTATGCATAATAATGGTGTAGATAGTAATGCATTTACAAGCCATGATGTTACTGTATATCATCAATTTTCAGATATAACAAAATTAGAGCTTTTGATGGCATTTGAAGCCGACAGGATGCAGAATCTTAAATTTGATAAAACGGCTTTTGAGGCCGAACAAAAAATAGTTTTTCAGGAAAGAATGCAGGTGGTTGAAAATAATCCATCGGCTCCTTTCTATGAAAATATGAATTCAATGTTGTTTGGTTTATCTCCATATGGGTATCCGGTTACGGGATTTACCGATGAGATTAAAAAAATAACTTACGATGATATTTATGATTATTATAAAGATTTTTATGCTCCTAATAATGCAATATTGGTTATTTCTGGTGATATAAATATTGATCAAGCTAAGGAATTGGTCCAAAAATATTATGCTTCTATTCCGAGACGTGAGGTAAAGCAATCTGTTTTCGATGATGATAGTATTTTATTTTCAAAAACTTTAGAAATGAAACTACCAAATATTAAAGCAACAAAAGTTGTTAATAAATATCTGTTAGATAATTATAAGAAAATGGATAAAAAATACTACAACTATATTGTACTAGCAGAGTATTTAGGTGGTGGAGATACATCTGAATTGTATAAAAATTTGGTTGTTAATGAAAAGAAAGCTGTATCTATTAATGTAGGATATTCTTTTGTATCACGAGGTAGAAGTGTTTTTCATATCAGTTCTATTTTGAATAATGGTGTTGATGTATCGCAATTTAATGAATTGCTTGATGAAGCACTTTATAATGCATATGATAATCTTGATGATAATAAATTAAATAGAATAAAGCGAAAAATATTGTCAGATTTAATTTATGCAAATGATAATCCTGAAGATGCTGCATATACAGTTGGTTTTATGTTGGCAAATGGCTTTAGTCTGGATGAAGTACAGAATTATGAAAAAAATATATCTGAAGTTAATTTGGATGGAGTTAAGGCTGCTTTCAAGGATACCTTTGAAAATTCGTCTTCAGTAAAAGGTGTTCTTAAGCCGGAGGTGTTAAAATGATTAGAAGAAAACGTAAGACAAGAAAATATAGTTTATTGTTTTTTATTATTTTAATATCTGTAACTGTATGGAGTTATTCTTCTGAGATTAAGGATGTATTTTTGCATATAAATACTAATGATGTTTTGGCTGAATCATCATTGAAGGAAAGGGATTTTTCAGCGGTAGTTAAAAATATAGAAGTAGATGAGTTAAATGCTTATATTATGGAAGATCATTCCAATTCTCTAGTGAGTATAAGTTTTTTATTTAAAGGAGCAGGAAATGCTTATATTCAGGACGGAAAGGAAGGGATAGCAAATATTGTTGCTGATTTATTGACTTCTGGAGCAGGTGAATATACAGAAATTGAATTTAAGGAACTGTGTGAAGAGTATGGAATAAAAATAGGTTTTTCAGTATCTATGGATGATTTTTCAGGTTTTATCATGTTTCCTTCTGCGAATATTAATGTTGCAACAAAATTATTAAAAGCAGTGTTGCTAGAAACTCACTTTGATGAAAATTATATTGATTTAACTAAAAAGCAAATGTATGTTGCTCTAGATTTACAAAAAGAAAGACCTGATAGTGTTTTGGCTAATCAGTTTAAAAAGTTTATATTTAAGGATCATCCGTATTCACGAAATTCTATAGGTCAAATGAACGATATTGAAAAAATTGAAGAAATGGACTTGCGTCAATATGTTGAAAATTATTTAACACAAAGTAATTTGTTGATAGGAATTGCGGGAGATATTTCTGAAAGTGATGCTAAATCTTTTATTAGTGAAACTTTTGGAAATTTATCAAAAGGTTCAAAGTATTCAAAGTTACCAAAATTTGATTTTATTTCAAAAATAGAAAATTATCATATAACAAGGGATATGCCTCAAATAATTACCCGTATAGTGTCTAAAGGGACGTATAGAAATAATTTGGATTTTTATCCACTATATTTAGCAAATTATATATTTGGAGAAGCTGGATTATCTTCAAGATTATCTAAAGCTATAAGAGAAAAAGCAGGTTTAACATATGGTATATACACATATTTAAATATTTCAGATTCTAAGGCTTTAATAGAGGGTAGTTTTTCTGTTACACCTGATAATTTGGATAATGCTATTGATTTATTAAAACGTGAATGGAAAAAAATGGCTAAAGATGGTGTATCTATTGAAGAACTGAAACAAGCAAAATCTTCTTTAATTTCATCATTTAATTTGCGTTTTGCATCTGTTAATAGTATTTCGGATATGCTTGTTTCTATGCAGAAGTTTAATTTAGGTCAAGATTTTCTGAATAGGAGAAATGATTATATTGCAGATGTTACTCTAAAAGAAGTAAATGCAGCAGCAAAAAAATATTTTAACACAATACCTACTTTTGTTAGTATTGGGAATCATAAATCGGAGGTAAAATAAATGTTTGGTAGATCAAAATCAAAAGCATGGAAAAAATTAGAAAGTATTCATCATAAATTTAAAGATGTTGAAATGCGAGATTTGTTTTTGAAAGATGATAAACGTGCTGAAAATTTTTCTGAAAAATTGGATAATATGTTAGTTGATTATTCAAAAAACAGAATTGATGATAAAGTTATGGCCGCTTTATTTAATTTAGCTCGCGAACGCAAATTAAATGAAAAAATAGAAGATATGTTTAGTGGCAAAAAGATTAATAAGACAGAAAATCGAGCTGTTTTACATATTGCGTTGCGTAATCGTCAAAATACTCCAATTTATGTTGATGGCAAAGATGTTATGCCTAAAATTAATGATGTTTTAGCAAAAATGAAAGATTTTTCAGAGGCTGTACGATTAGGTAAATTTACAGGTCATACCGGAAAAAAATTAACGAACATTGTTAATATTGGTATAGGAGGATCTGATTTAGGACCATATATGGTAACAGAATCATTGAAGCATTATTGGGCTAAAGGTATAAAATGTTATTTTATTTCTAATATTGATGGTACTGCTTGTGCAGAAGTATTAAATAAGGTGGATCCTGAAACAACATTGTTTATTGTGGCTTCAAAAACATTTACAACAATAGAAACTTTAACAAATGCTAAAACTTGTCGCAAATGGCTGGTTGATGCTTTAGGTGAACACGCTGTTTCAAAGCATTTTATTGCTCTTTCTACCAATAAAGAAGAAGTTGCAAAATTTGGTATAAATACCGAAAATATGTTTGAATTTTGGGATTTTGTTGGTGGTCGTTATTCTATGTGGTCATCAATAGGAATGATTATTGCTATTGCTATAGGTTTTGAAAATTTTGAAAGAATGTTAGAAGGGGCAAATGCTATGGATAGGCATTTTGCAACGACGGAGTTTGAGCATAATATTCCTGTTATTTTAGCTCTTATAGGAATTTGGTATAATAATTTCTATGGAGTTCATAGGTATTGCGTTGTTCCTTATGATCAATATTTGCAGTATCTTCCTTCTTATTTACAGCAATTAGATATGGAGAGTAATGGAAAGTCTGTAACCTTAGATAATAAGTTTGTTGATTATGCAACAGGTCCTATTTTATTTGGAGGTGCCGGAACAAATGTTCAACATTCATTCTTCCAATTATTGCACCAAGGGACAGAATTTGTTCCGATGGATTTTATTATTCCGGCAATTTCTCATAATGAAATTGGCAATCATCAACAAATTTTAATTTCTAATGTTTTGGCGCAAGGAGAGGCGTTGATGTTAGGTAAAACACTTGATGAAGCGGCATTAGAGTTAGAAAAAGCAGGAAAAACAAAAGAAGAGATTGAAAAACTTAAAAAATATAAAAGTTTTTCAGGAAATCGTCCATCAACAACAATTGTTTTGAAAAAGTTGGATCCATATTCTTTAGGAATGTTAGTTGCTTTGTATGAGCATAAAGTTTTTGTTCAAGGAGCTATTTGGAATATTAATTCTTTTGATCAATTTGGTGTAGAATTAGGAAAAAAATTAGCGTTGAATATTTTACCTGAAATAGAGGGGAATGTGCTTAAAAGTAAGCATGATTGTTCAACTGCATTCTTAATTAAACATATTAAAAAAATTCGCAAGTAGTAGGTTATTATGAATATTCGTGTTCTACCATCTAATTTAGTAAATCAGATAGCAGCAGGAGAGGTTATTGAACGTCCGGCTTCTGTTATAAAAGAGTTGGTTGAAAATGCGATTGATGCTAAAGCTAAAAAAATTGAAATTAATTTAGTAGGCGGTGGAAAGAACTTAATTACTATTATTGATGATGGTAAGGGTATTAGTAAAGATGAATTACCAATAGCAATAGAAAGGCATGCTACTTCTAAATTGCCAGATGATGATTTATTTAATATAAATTTTTTAGGATTTAGAGGAGAGGCATTGCCATCTATTGCATCTGTATCTAAATTAACTATTTCTTCTCGTCAACAAAAAGAAGAAAACGGTTGGCAAATTAGTGTCAATGGTGGGATAAAAGAAGAGCTAAAACCGATAGCTATATCTGAAGGAACACGTATAGAGGTTAGGGATTTATTTTATACAACCCCAGCTCGTTTAAAATTTTTAAAAAGTGATGCCTCTGAAGCAGCTCAATGTGTTGATATGCTTAATCGTATTGCGTTGGCAAATCCTGAAATATCATTCTTTTTGTATAATGAAGGTAAGAAAAAAGTTGCTTTGAATGCATGTCAAGGAGAACTTTTTGACTCCCGTTTACAAAGAATTGCTGATGTAATGGGACGTGATTTTGAAGATAATTCTGTTGCTATTTCTTCTCAGAATGAATTTTGCCGAATTAGTGGATATGTGAGTGTTCCAACATATAATAAGGCTAATTCTTTATCGGAATTTTTGTTTGTAAATAACCGTCCTGTACGAGATAAGCTCATATTAGGAGCAATAAAAGGTGCATATCAAGATATGATAACTTCTGGTAGATATCCTGCTTGTGTAATTTTTATTGATGTAGAACCGATGTATGTTGACGTTAATGTACATCCGACAAAGGCGGAAGTTCGTTTTTATGATAATGGAGCAATTAGAGGACTTTTGGTAAAAGCTATTAGAGATGCTTTAAGTTTAGGTGGGCAAAAAAGTGCGGAATTTGATGGTTTAGAGCATTTGTTTAATACGAACAATTCATTTGAAGATAGTTCAAATAAAGAAGTTTATTCTAGTGAATTGGAGACTACGCAGCGAGAATTTTATAAATTTCAGATGCCGTTATCATCTCATCGGCGTAGTTTTGCAAAAGATTTGAATATTCCATCATTAGAAAGTAAGTATTCGGTTAAAGTTGCAGAAGAACCTTCACAACAAACTGTTGATGAAGTGGGGGAATTAGGTTTAGCTAAAGCTCAATTTCACAATACGTATATAATTTCGCAAACAGAAGATAGTATAATTATTGTTGATCAGCATGCAGCACATGAGCGTATTACTATGGAGAAAATGAAGAAAAGTATGGCTGAGCATATTCAACTTCAATCTCAAATATTATTATTACCAGAAGTTATTGATTTAGCACTATCTGAAAAAGAAAATATTTTAGAATATGCTGAGCAATTATCTAAATTGGGTTTGGTTATTGAAGAATTTGGTACTTCTGCTGTATTGGTAAGAGAAATTCCGGCAATATTAGGTGATACAGATATAAAGAAAATGATTAAAGATTTAGCAGCAGAAATTTCTGAATGGGGTAGTGCTTATGTATTGAATGATAAGATACATCGTATTTGTGCTACGATTGCGTGTCATGGTTCTGTTCGTTCTGGAAGGTCTTTAAATATAGAAGAGATGAATCGTTTATTACGAGATATGGAATGCACAGAGCATTCTGGGCAATGTAATCATGGAAGACCCACTTATATCAAAATAAAATTAAAGGATATTGAGAAATTATTTGAACGTCGTTAGATAATAAATCTCGTCTAGCTGGCATCTACTTGATATTTTTCTTCTCGTGTACTATTTTGTACACGTCGTCGAAAAATATCTTCGTATCTGCACACGCTAGCCGAGATTTATTGTACATTAATCAGTCATATATTTGATATTTTCTTTCTTATATTATTTGTACACGTTGGCGAAAAATGTCTTCGTATCTGCACACGCTAGCCAAGATTTATTGTACATCAATCAGTCATCTATTTGATATTTTCTTTCTTATATTATTTGTACA
>JAZNJJ010000010.1:0-6003 GCA_045577985.1 Alphaproteobacteria bacterium | reverse complement strand
TAAAGGTAAATCAGGATCGACAACAAAAGAGGAAGATTTTGTTACTCGTTTATTTGTTGCGAGTACTCATACTCCTGTTTTGTTCTTCTCAAATAAAGGTATTGTTTATAAAATGAAAGTTTATAAACTTCCTCTTGGTTCTCCAACATCTAAAGGAAAGCCATTTATAAATCTTTTACCTTTAACTAGCGGTGAAAATATTACAGCAATTATGAAATTGCCTGAAAATGAGGTTGATTGCAAAGATTTATCTATTGCATTTGCTACAGCAAGTGGAAATATTCGTCGCAACAGTTTGATGGATTTTGTTAATGTTCAGTCTAATGGTAAAATCGCAATGAAGTTGGACGAAGGAGACCGATTGATCAATGTTGCTTTATGCGATGATAATAATGATATTATGTTAGCCGCAAAAAGCGGTAAGTGTATTCGTTTCCCTGTAGCAGACTTGAGAGTTTTTGTCGGACGTAATTCTACCGGTGTTAGAGGTATTAAATTAGCAAAAGATGATGAAGTAATATCTATGTCTATATTGAAACATATTACAGCAACATCAGAACAAAGAGACGAATATTTAAAAGTTTCTAATGCTATGAAACGTATGGAATTTGAAGCAGGTGGAAATGCTTGTATAACTCCAGATCAAACAGGGTTATTAAAGTTATTAACTACTGATGATTTTGAACATATGCGTGAATTAGAGGAATTTATCTTAACTGTTACAGTTACAGGATATGGTAAGCGTTCTTCTTCATATGAATATCGTGTAACAGGTAGAGGTGGTCAGGGTATTGCTAATATGGAAATGTCTCCTCGTAACAAAGAAGTCGTAAGTTCATTCCCTATTGAAGATGGTAAAGAAATTATGATGGTTACTGATGGAGGTAAGTTAATTCGTATGCCGGTTGATGATATTCGTGTTGCAGGAAGAAAAACACAAGGTGTTATTTTGTTTAGAACAACAGAAGAAGAAAAAGTTATGTCCGTTACTTGGTTGGATGCTGATGATGGAGATGATGAAGAAATCAATGAAGAAACCGGTAGTGAAATTTTAGGTGAGGGGGTTGCTGAGATCGATGATGCAACAGAGGTTACTGAACCTAAGATGGAAATAGAAGAATAGTTATTTTCAAGTAAAAAGTGTCCGATAAAATCGGGCACTTTTTTTTAAGGTAATGGATTTAATAATGAAAAAAATCATTTTTGTTTGTTGTCTTTTTTGTTGTTTTTATTTTTTAGATGCTAATGCTCAAGGGAATAAATTTAGCCAGTCATTAAATGATGTTAAAAAAATTTTATTAAATGAAGTATTCTTTGATAATAAAAAGACGCTGTATTGTAACGCTACTTTTGATAAAAATAAGAATATAATAAAATCTAAAGGTTTTAAACTGCCAAATTTATCGGAAGTTAATTTCTATGTATATGAAATAGATGAACAAAAATTAAATTACAAAGCTAGGAGAATGGAATGGGAACATATTGTTCCTGCTCAAAATTTTGGTAAAACCTTTAATGAATGGCAATTTGGAGATAAGGATTGTGTATCTAATAAAGGAAAAAGATTCAAAGGAAGAGGTTGTGCAGAGCAAGAAAATGAGGAATTCAGATATATGTATGCCGATATGTATAATCTTTATCCCTCAATTGGGGCAGTAAATTATTTGCGTTCTAATTTTAATTTTACGCAATTCGGAAAAAATGAGAATATTGAAAAAATATTTGGCGAGTGTGATTTAAAAATATATGCCAATAAAGTTGAGCCTCGAGATGGCGTTAAGGGGATTATTGCTCGAACATATTTTTATATGGAGGATGTTTATCCGAGATATAAAATAGCAAAAAAAATGCGTAGGTTGTTAAAAGAATGGATGATAAAATATCCCGTCTCTAAAAAAGAATGTCAGAGAGCAGCCCGAATTGAGGATATTTAGGGTAATGAAAACAGGTTTATAAAAAATCCTTGTTTAGAAAAAGGGTGGTATAATAAGTGATAATATTAATCAAATAATTCTATCATTTTTTGACGATATTCTTCATTGATTCCCTCAAATTCATGTTCAGGAATAAAATCGTATAACCACTTATTATAACTTTTATACAGTGTTTTATATAAATCCATCTCAATTAGAGATTCTTTTATTTTTTTGAAGGTTTGATAAACTGATTGATATTCTTTTTTATGTATATCCGATATAGCATTTTTTCGATTAATTCTATATACATAAAGGCGATTGGGTATATAACCAATGCGTTTTGCATGGAGCATTGCCATTGTTATGAAATATGAATCATTATGTTTTTTAACATTGTCAAATTGAAGGTTATTTTTCTTTATGATTGAGCTTTTGATAAGTTTATTCCATGTGTATTTTAAGCTTATTTGAAAGAAATTAGTTGGGATATTTTTATAAGAGAATACTGTTAAATTTTTTCCTTTCAGATAGGTATATTGTAAGAAACTATTTTCATTTACATAACTTCCTTCTCTTGTTAATTCTTGTTTTTCGTTATCAAATATATGAGCTTGGCATATATTCATGTCTAAATTATATTTTTCAGAATGATTATATAATTCTTCAAGCATATTAGTAAGTAACCAATCATCGGAATCAACGAAGATTGTGTATTTTCCTTCAATGTGTTTAATGCCTTCATTTCGGGCACTTGCTGCTCCTGAGTTTTGGGGTAGATTTATAAGTTTAATTCTTGAATCTTTTTTAGCAAATCTTTCTGCAATTTGTTGTGTTTTATCGGTAGATGCGTCATTTACAATGATTAACTGGAAATCTTTAAATGATTGTGTTAAAATGCTTTCAATACTTTCTTCGATATATTGTTCTGAGTTATAAGCCGGCATAATTACAGATATTTGATATTTGTACTGAGGGACTAATAAATAGTATCCTAGTATAGATAAAGCCAGAGCAACGGGAAATAATATTATTACGTATAATGTTTTAAATTTCATAGACCCTCCATATTAACGTTATCAGTATTGTATATATATGCTGTTCTGTAAAGAGGGATTTTGTTTTATAAACAATATGTTCGATGTTAATATATATCTTTTTATGTTGTGCAATTTTTGTTTTTATATTATAAGCTGGATCATGTTGAGACTCGTACATTTATGGAAAGTGAAAATTTATGAAAAAAGTAACTGAATTTGCTAAAAAATTTAAATATAATGCATTAATGGGTATAATTTTTGCTTTTTTGGTGATTATTCCTGATTATATTTATCAAACTTTTCTTCCTAATATTCACTATTTGACGGATTTTGTATTTATTTTGGTTATCACTTTTTTCGGTTTTTTCTTGTCTATGTCCGGGGTTGTGTTTTATGTTTTATGTTGTATAGCTTTTATGTTTATGCAACTGATTCAATTGGGGCATATTGCTTATTTTTCAAGACCTATAAATCCGTTAGATATAGGTAAGGTTTTTGGAGAATTTGAAGATGTATATTCAGCATCAATCACTGATGTTGACGATTTTTGGTTTGTTCCTATATTAGCAGTTCTTCCTTTTATAATAGCAATTGTATTTGAATTTTTATGGCGTAAAAAATTGTATATTTCTTGGTTTGGAATTGTAGCTGTTATAATATTTTTAGGAGTTAAACCGGAAAGAGCTACTCGTCGTGGCTTGCACCATTTTTTACCACCTGAAACAAGATATTCAATGCATAATTCAATAAATTCCTTTTCTTTTTATTTTGTAAGAGGAATAGATAGTAAAAGTGTTAGAGATATTATGCCAAAAGATTTCTATAAAAAATATGAAGTTGAAAGTTTGGAGACCTCTTCTAATTTAGTTGTTTTGGTTATGGGAGAAAGTACCAGTTCAGATAAAATGCATTTGTTTAATTCGGATGTTAATCCAACAACGCCAAAATTAGAAAGCTTAAAAAATGATGTGAATTTTATTTATAAAAAGGCTCTGTCTGCGGCAGTTTCTACCCATTCCGCATTACCAATATTCTTTAATATGATGAAGGAACCTGGAAATATTGATAAACTGACATATTTTGATACTAATTTATTCAAAATGGCCAAGGAGAATGGTTATAATACGTATTTTTATTCAGCTTATGATATGAAGCAAACAAATTTAATAGGTGTTTCTTTTATTGATAAAATTATAACCTCTGAAGCTGATAGACATAAATTTAAGATGTACAAGGAAGATTTATTAATTGAATTATTTAAAAAGCTTGATTTGAAAAATGGTAAGAATTTTGTGGTGTTAAATTTTAAAAGTGTTCATTCTCCTTATGAAAAAAATTATGAACGTCATCCTGAATTTGATGTTTTTAAACCTAAGGATGATAGTCGTTTTGAGGAAGAAAATGCTGCTTATGAAAATGCGATTTTATATATTGATAGCGTTGTTTATCAATTAATTGAACATTTTAAAAAATTAAATATTGAAAATTCACAGTTTATATTTACTTCTGATCACTCAGAAATGTTGGGTGTTCCCGATGGAAGGTATGGGCATAATCAGTTGTTAAGAGAATCTATGAATGTACCTTTTATTATGTATAATAATGGCGGAAATGTGCCAGTTTTACCTAAAGGTGAGATATCACATTATGAAATATCTGAATTAGTTGCAAAATATTTGGGTTATAAAGTGATTAATCCCAACTTTGATAATGATACATTTTTTGTTCATGGAAACAATTTATTCGAAGAATATCAATTTATTAAAATGAATAGAAATGAAGATGGTGTCGTTATTGATGAATTCAAAGATACAGTTGGTGGCTTTGTAAAGAAAAATATGGAGTAATATATGAATTCTCAATTTTCAAGATCAGAAACTTTGTTAGGAGTGGAGGCTATAAATAAGCTCAATTCTTCACATGTTGCTGTTTTTGGTGTTGGGGGTGTAGGCGGATATGTGGTTGAAGCCTTGGCTAGAGCCGGTATTGGCGGTATTGATTTAATAGATAATGATGAGATTTGTTTATCAAATTTGAATCGGCAAATTATTGCTTTACATTCTACTTTGGGTAAATATAAAGTAGATGTAGCAAGAGAAAGATGCTTAGATATAAATCCTGAAATTAAAGTCAATACTTTTAAAATGTTTTATTCTTATGAAAATGCCAGTGAATTTGATTTTAGAAAATATGACTATATTGTTGATGCAATAGATACGATTTCAAGTAAGATTTTATTGATTGAAAACGCGAAAAAATATGGTATCCCTATTATTAGTGCAATGGGAGCAGGTAATAAATTGAATGCAACAGATTTTAAGGTAGCTGATATTGCAAAAACTAAAGGGTGTCCATTGGCAAAAATTATTCGAAAAGAATTGCGAAAGAGAAATATTGAACATTTAAAAGTTGTTTATTCTGAAGAAAAAAGAATATTGCCAATAATGGTAAATGTAAACCAAGAAGAAAGAGTGATTGGTAGTGTTTCTTATGTGCCATCTGTTGTTGGTTTAATTATGGCAGGTGAAATTATAAAAGATATTTGTATAGTAGAAAAAGGGCTATAAACAAGCCCTTTTTTATTATTGGAAAATCCAAAAAATTATTGCAACTCCCTGATTATTGCCAGAACAAGCATCTACAGCTACATCAACCGGCATCGGGACAGAAATATTAGATCCTCCTGAACAAGCAACAGCATAACCATTACCTATTCCACCTGTGCAGTTTCCAAGAGCTTCTTCTTCACGAGGAAATTCGTTACTTGTAACCATTATTGAATTTAATCCAGTAGTATCACGACTCCCCCAATCTTGTGTAGCAAGTTCTATACATGCTTCTTCTGATGGAATTTGGGTAGCAATTGTAAAAGTTGCGCTATCATCTATATTCCCCACATCAAAATATCCTCCCCAAGCATTAGTCATGCTATATCCAGAACCAAACATTTCTTTTGGGGCTAGATTTGCTTTATATAAAATTCTTGTATTTAAATTACGATAATTTTTCTGTCTTTGTTTTCCATATAACATTCTAACATTTTGCGAAAT
>JAZNJJ010000009.1:0-3607 GCA_045577985.1 Alphaproteobacteria bacterium | reverse complement strand
GTTTTTAAAAAATCTAAGCTGTCGTTTGGCGAATTTGTATATTTAACCCAACCAAGCCAAGGTAAAAAAGTTTCTCTGCATTTATTAACACAAGAAAAAATCGCTTCTGCCATTTTAAAATCTGTTTCAGGGCGTTTTAGTTTTATTCGCTTACCTAATATTATTTCCTCTAACATTTAATTTTACCCCCTAAATGCCTATTAATAAATATTTTCATTCTTTTGAAAAATCACTTGATTTTGGTGCATTTTCATTTTCTCCTTTTCTTATTTATACCATAAATTGCAATAAAATCAAGATGTTGTCTTTAAACAACTTTTGTTTTACATTTTTGCTTTATTTTCTATTAATTTATGGTAATTTGTGTATCAATTGAATGATAACTCTTTGAACGGTGTATATAAATGACTAATTTAATTCAATTTTCTGATTCTCATTTTATTATTGATATGATGTATGCACGAACGAATAATATGGTTGGGCGCGCGGTTTATGAAGAAATAGGGTATGGCAATGTGGCTTACATGCATAAGGATGTGTTGAAGGCATTATTGAATATAGTTCCTTTTTTAGAAGAATATAAATTAAAAATGCGTATTTGTGATGCTTATCGTCCACCTATTGCACATCAAAAATTGTTAGAAATAATTCCGCGTTCAAAAGCAAAATTTTTTGCACAAACTCCAGAAAAATCCAATCATTGCCATGGTACGGCACTTGATGTATGTTTGACGGATATTGATGGAAATAATTTGTTGTATCCGACAGAAATTGATGCCTATGAAAAACGTTTTCAAGAACAGGTAAGTAAAAATCTTTTTACAGAATTTGATAGGCATTTGCAAAAAGCTCGTCACGATTATATGGAAGCTTTGCCTGAAGCTATAGCAAATCGGGAGCAGTTGAAAAGTTTAATGGAAAATATCGGTTTTGAATCAATTAATCATGAATGGTGGCACTATAACCTAAAGAACTGGCAGAGTTATCCTTTAATTGAGTGGCAATGTTTGTTTTCTTAAGAGCAACTCAAACTCATATCCCCTTTTCCTATATTTGCTGTAAAAATTAGTCTGATATTTGCATAGTATCTCGCACCATTTGTTAAAAAGCACCTTTTAAGGTGCTTTTTTGCTTTTGTGGGGTTAATTTTTAGAAAGTCCCATTGTTTTTCCGAAAATGACATTTTTCCATTAATTATCGGACTTTTTGTTTTTAGGTTATCATTGTTGTTTCATTTTTTATAAAAATATGATATTATTTTTAATATGTATGATAGGCGGAGAACGAAATATGGTTGCTAAATACAAAGAAGAAGATGTATTAAATACTCGTTTAACTTGGAATGAAAAAAGTGAAGATTTGGATAATATCTTATTCAAGCAAAATGGTATCCATCCTAAAAGATTATTTTGTAGCTATATGGTTGGTCAATCTACACAAGGTAAAATTAATGTTCAAGCATTATCCGATATAGGTGCTATATTACTTAATGATCAACAAAATCATTACAATTTATATCATGTTACAATACCTTCAAGAGAGTGTTTTTGTGGAGATCATGCTGTTGCTATGGCGGTTGATAATAAAACCCAAACAATTTACTATCATGACTCTCATGGAGAAGATATGCGTAAAGAAATGAAAGATTTTTTAAAATTATTGTTACCGGAGTATGAGATTAATATTAATCATTCCAAACAGCAAGAAGATGTTAGAAATCCTTTTGTTTCAGAGGAAAATGATAATTCATGTGTATTACTTACCAAATATAATCTACGGGATATGTGGTATAAAATCAATGGCTATGAGGATAGAGTTTGTAATTATTCCTCAATAGAGGCTCGAAAAGATGCATGGCTAAAACTAAGAAATATTCAAAGAGAAGAGTCTGCTAAAGACACGGGAATAACAAAATTTACAATTAAGTTTGGTGCAAAAAAAACACAATCTAAAGAGGAGATTGAAGCTCAAAAACAAGCTGAAAAAGAAGATTTTAAATATCGTATGTATAACGAGTCTAATTATGATAAAATGCTGCAAGATGCCGTTAAAAGAGCTAAATCTAATCACCTTGCTTATTGTAAACAAATACAATTTCAAAGAGGCGGCTTAAATAAATAATCTAAATTATTTATAACTACATCTAATTTATGCCCTAACTTTTTAAAATCATCATAAAAATTAGTCCGATAATTGCATAGCAGATATTATTTGATTTCTGTTTTAAAGATTTACATATTGACAAATATTTGAGAAAAACGTACAATAAAATGTAGAGAGAGGTTAGAAAAGAAAGGTTTGCAAATGAGTAATCATAACAATCAGGAGAACATTGTTCCTATTTTATATCCATCTAATAATGACAAGGATTTGATAGTTTACTATAATAGGGCTAGTAATAATCTTTACACGAAAGATGAAGATAAGGATAATTTTAATAAAACAATGCAAATTTTAGAAGATAAGCTTTTAGTAAATATGGGACATACCCTACCGGTTTCTGATACTGTTAGAGATATGGCTACAAATATAATCAAGATAAGTACAATTGAAGATGCTCTAAATCAGAACGGTTTACCTATGAGTAAAGAAGAAGTACAGTTAATTTCCATGAAAGATGATTTATTAAAAAAATTAAACAACAATACTAACAATGAAACTCACAGTAAACAGAGCGGTGTCAGAAATATTATTCTAAATATGAAAAATAATATGAGAAATCAAGGATAGAATATTTGAGATCAGAAACCCGTATAATAGGCATAAATAATATTGGATATTTAAAATCTGTATCCACGAATACACCGTATTTTGAAAGTTTGTTAAAATCTATAGATGAAATTGGTTTGTTAGTAAACCCTGTTGTTTCTGAAGATATAAATTATTATTGGTTAGAAGATGGACATTTGAGAATAGAAGCCTTGAAAAAACTAGGAAAAAAAGAGGTTTCGTGTACTGTATTAATAAATGAAGAAAATAATGAAAAAATAGATAAAGAAAATATTGATGTTTTTATTAATAATGAAAAAACAATATCTATCCCTATAGATTATTTAACGACACAAAAATATATCATATCAATAGAGAAAAAGATTATTAGAGATATTGATCGGAATATAGAGAAAATTATAAATAAATACGATATAAAAGATGTAAAAAATTTTTTGCTACCAAAAATAAGTTATGATTTACTAAAAGAGGATATTATTAAAATTAACAATAATATTGATGTATATACATCTTTTATAGAGCAAAAGTATAATTTAAAAAATATTACTGATTCTTGTACTTTTTCCAGTAAATTGTATAATTTGGATTTCACAAATAAGTGTTTAATCAACGTATGTGCTCAAAATAAAAATATGATCGATATAACCAATAAACTTGATTTGTTAAAAGAAGATAGCAAATATAATCAACTATTATGTTTGAAAAACAAATTAATAAATCGGATTATATTTAATACGGAAAGTAGTATTAATTTAATAAAAAACACTTATAATAAAGAAAACGCTTTTACTTCAACAAAAGATATAAATAATGCTGTTAAAAATATCAATTTATGCACTCATATACTTAACAAAAAAATAGTAAATAATATTGATGA
>JAZNJJ010000008.1:0-24016 GCA_045577985.1 Alphaproteobacteria bacterium | reverse complement strand
AATTCAACCTATAAAACTTTCTCAAAATAAACGTCACAGAATAATAAACATTCTAGGAATATCTATAAAAATAAAAAAAACTATACCTCAACACAAATAAACAATAAAAGAATTTACCCTTTTCTTTTTTCAAACTTGCATATTTATATAAAAGTGATATAGATAAGAAAATAGCAACGGAGCATATCATGGATATAAAAATATTTACATGTTATCATAAAAATTTTGAAACACCTCAAAGCGATATAATATTTCCAATACATGTTGGAAAAGAAAAAAACAATTCAGATCTCGGTTTTCAAGGAGATAATACAAAAGATAATATTTCTGCCAAAAATCCATACTATTGCGAATTAACCGCCACATATTGGATTTGGAAAAACATTAAAGCAGATATTGTTGGTTTATTTCATTATCGACGATTTCTTAATTTAAAAACCAGAGATACAAAAACCAATAACATTCATCAAAATTTTTGTAATGAATATGGGTTAACCTCTAAAAACATACAAAATTTATTAAATAAATATGATATACTATTACCCAAACCTTTACCTAAAAGAACAAAAAATAGTTTAACTGTATATGAAAATTATAAAGAAAAACACATTATTTCAGATTTAGATTGTGTGATTGATGTAATTTCTCAAAAATATCCTCTAATGTCAAATATGGTTCAAAAAATATTAAAACAAGAAAAACAAATGTATCCAACTAATATACTCATTTGTAAAAAAGAGTTATTTGATGAATATTCCGAATGGTTATTTAGTATATTATTTGAAGTTGAAAAACGTATCCATTCACAAGTTTTAACAAGAAATTCGTACCAACAACGAGTTTATGGCTTCTTATCAGAAAGAATGATGAATATTTTTATATCTTACAAAATTTCAACAACCAATATAAAAGTTGGAGAATTCCCTACTCTTTACATTGAAACAGACGAACAAAATTGGAAAAAATATAAAATAAAACGAATAAAAAATAAAATATTATCGTGGTTAAAACTATAACAACACTAACAAAAACCGCTCTTCCTAAAAAGAAGAGCGGTTTTATGTGAATTCATTATTTCTTTATAAAATCAACAATCTTTTCTACTTCTACTTTTCCTTTATCATTTAATTCTTCTGTAGAAATTTTCTGATTATTTGCATGTTCAGTTGCTTCAATTATAATATTTTCACAAGTTTTCTTCTCCAAAATATCTGTAACAACCAGCTCATAACGAAAAATATTTTTTCCAAAATCAAAAGCCTTATATGTTGTTTCATTAATTCCTTCACCATGTTTAACAACACCTAAACCTAGAAAATAATTTACCATCGCACTAGCTGTTGCTGGTTTTGAAACAGACATTGCGCCCATAGAAAAAGCAGCACAAAAATAATACTTCTCAACATCTGATAATTTTGCAAATTTTTCATTAAAATTATCAGGTTCTCCTGCAATATCTTCCCATAAATTATCTGCATGAACAACTGTAGGCTCTTCATTAGAAATTTGTGTTTCTGTTTCGGTTACTGTTGTTTCATCGGCTTTTTGATTATCACAAGCACTAATCATAAAAACAGCACTTGCTAAAAGAGCAATAAGTTTATTCATAAGCTTTCTCCTAAATATTCCCCTACAATGATATTATTTATTCGCTAAAATATAGTTAATACATCACAAAATTATTCAGGCATAAGATTTATTATTGTCATATCATTTGGAGCCAATAATCGCATTTGCGGTCCCCAATAACCAACTCCTCTAGAGATAATAAGCTTTGTATCCTCATCTATTTCATATTTTCCGAAAACAAACCCGGCATTTCCCCATTTTGCAAAAAAATTAAAAGGAAAAATCTGTCCGCCATGAGTATGTCCGGAAACTTGCAGATCAATTTTAGCATCGCCAATATTCTTTACAGTTGCCGGAATATGCGATAATAAAATACGATATTCATCATCCTTTGCTTGTCTAATGGCTTGTTTTGTATTTGTTGAAAATCTATGAGCATCTGGTAAACCTGCTACATATATCCCCGTCCCTTCAACTGAAACTCCGCTATTATGCAACACTTTCCAACCTAAAGAAGCAAATTCAGCCTCCCAACGAATAGCATCAAAATATGTTTCGTGATTTCCTAATGTATAAAAAACTCCCATAGGTGCTTTTATCTTACCCAATTCTTTAATCTGTTTTTGAATATGTTCTGCTTTATCATCTGCAATATCGCCAACCATCAAAACCATATCAGGATTTTGTTCATTAAAATGTTTCACCAAATTTTTAACCTTTTCAATAGGTGTCATTTTTGTTATATGTATATCTGAAACCATTAAGATTTTAACGGGTTTATTAATTCTACTATCCTTAAATTCATAGATTACAGGCTCTGGCATTCTTTCCGCAGAATATACTGAGTAAACACTCAATAAAAAAGCCACAATTAAAGTTCCATAATTAGCATATTGCAAAGCATTAAAATCATTAGGACTAATTATTTTCTTTCCACTTAATAAATATGCACCACCCCATACTAAATCTCTAAAAATCAGCAACATAACCAAAATAAATGCGAAACCAAATAAAAAATATCCACTTTTTGCAACAACTGTATACATTCCAACAGGCAAAATTCCTCTTGGCTGCAAACTCCATATCAAAATCGGAGCAAACCAAGCTATAACAAATAATATATAAACACCGGCTTTAACAAAATCTGAGCAATCAGTATAAGATATTAGCGTACGTGCACTAATCACAATACAAGATGCAGCAATAACAATGTAAGCAATTAAAAAACTCATATATTTCTCCCTTTACAAAAATACATAATAATTATTTAACTAAAGCATATAACAATTCTATAAAAAAATATCAATCAAATAATTTCTGTACCTACTCAAGCATTTCTACCAATTTCAGCACTATCTTTTTAATTTCTGAAATTCTAACAGAATATTCTGCTAAATCTTTTTCAACAAATAATTTCTGATCTGGTCTTATTTTATAAACTCCAAATGATCGAGCCACCATTTCAATAAGCTTATCTGCAGCCTTATAAATATTATTATGAAATGTAATTAACACACCTTTCATACCAGCATCTATTTTTGCCACATTAGCCTTATAACATAATTGTTTAATTTCAATGGTTTGCAATAAATTTTCAACTTCCATCGGAATTTTACCAAAACGATCTATTAATTCCTCACGTATATCTAATAATTCATTTTTATCTTTTAAAGAACCAATTCTCTTATATAAACCCAATCTTACTCCTAAATCTTTTACATAATCTTCAGGAATCATCAAAGGAACACCCGTTGTAATCTGAGGAGCCCAATCTGTAGATAATAAAGGATTACTTTCTTCAATTTGTCCTGCTTTCTGCCTTAATATTTCTTCTTCCAACATATGCTGATATAAAGCTATTCCTACATCTTTGATATGTCCTGATTGCTCTATACCTAAAACATTTCCGGAGCCTCTTATATCCATATCATGACTAGCTAAAGAAAAACCTGCACCTAAAGTATCCAAAGCCTGCAAGATAGCTAACCTTTTTTCAGCAACAACATTTAATCGTTTACGAGGAGGAACAGTAAAATAGCAATAACCACGTAATTTAGAACGTCCGACTCTTCCTCTTAACTGATATAATTGAGCCAAACCAAACATATCTGCTCTATGAATAATCATAGTATTCACTGTTGGCATATCAATTCCTGATTCGATAATTGTCGTCGATAATAATAAATCATATTTAGCATCGGCAAAATCATTCATGATATCTTCTAACTGTTTTGCAGGCATCTGTCCGTGAGCCACTGCAATTTTAATATCCGGCACTAATTTATGCAATGTTTCATACATCTGTGCAATATCTGATACTCTAGGACACACAAAAAACGTTTGCCCACCTCTAAATTTTTCACGATATATTGCTTCTTTAATCATTACACTATCAAAAGGCATAACAAAAGTACGTGCTGCCAATCTATCAATCGGTGGAGTAGCAATAATACTTAATTGCTTAACTCCGGTCAAAGATAGTTGTAAAGTTCTTGGAATTGGCGTAGCACTTAAAGTTAGAACATGAACATCTGATTTTAACGACTTCAGCCTTTCTTTATGAGCAACACCAAAATGTTGTTCTTCATCAATAATTAATAATCCTAAATTACAAAATTCAATATCCTTCGCCAAAAGAGCATGAGTACCAATAACAATTTCCACCGCTCCATCTTTTAATCCTTGTTTTGTTTCTCTAATTTCTTTAGCAGAACTCAAACGAGACAACATTCTAACTCTGAGAGGAAATCCTTGCATTCTATTTTTAAAATTTAAATAATGCTGACGAGCTAATAATGTTGTAGGAACAATCAATGCTACTTGTCCTCCAGACATTGCAACCATAAACGCTGCTCTTAAAGCTACTTCTGTTTTTCCAAATCCAACGTCTCCACACACAAGCCTATCCATTGGTACTCCTGCATTCAAATCTTGCATGACATCTTTAATTGCATTTAATTGATCATCTGTTTCTGTATATGGAAATGTCGAACAAAACTCATCATAAACTCCATTAGGAGCAATATAACAATCTGCCGATTTTAAATGTCTTTCTGCAGCTATTTTTATAAGCTTTTCTGCAATATCTTTAATTTTTTCTTTAACCTTAGCTTTTTTAGCCTGCCAAGCTACTCCTCCCAATACATCTAATTGAACATTTTCATCATCTGAGCCATATCTTGAAATTACATCAATATTTTCAACAGGAACAAAAAGCTTATCATCATGAGCAAACAATAACTTCAAACAATCATGAGGAGCTCCACCTGCAATAATATTTTCTAGTCCCAAAAATCGCCCGATACCATGTTCAATATGAACAACTAATTCCCCAACATTTAGAGCTGAAACATCAGCAATAAAGTCTTTCGATGTTACTTTACGCGTTTTACGATGTTGTCTTACTCCCAAAATATCTTGCTCTGACACCAAACAAAACTCATCATCTCTAAATCCCCGACTTAATTCTGCAATAACCAAAACAATATATTTTTGTTTTGCCAATTTATTTGCATCATTCCAATTATCAGCAGTAACAAGATTTTTTATTCCGTACTCACTCATCAGAGACAACAATCTTTCTCTTGCCCCTTCAGAATAACAACAAATTATTCTTTTTAGTTTACCATTTTCATATAAATAATTTTTTAATTCTTCATATATGGCCGCATTACTTATGTTTTTAATATGAGCAAAATCTCGTCCAGGAATAGCAGAAACCTCGACAACATCTTTACCGCTAGCCATAGATAAAGAGGTCAAAAATATCGCTTTTCTTTGTTTCAGTTTATCCTCAAACAAATCGGCTGATAAATATAATAAATCAGGCTTAATAGGACGATATATATCTATATCGACATTTCCACTTTTTATTTGCAAGGCTTCAAGTCTGGCTTCATAATAATCATTAATACCCAAAGACTTAGCCTTTAAAGCATCTTCAACATTACGTCCAACAATAATTTCAGCATTTGGAAGATAATCAAACAAAGTAGGTAAAGCATCCTCATAAAACAAAGGCAACCAGTTTTCCATGCCTATATACTTTTTACCATTTGATATAGCTTCATACATCTCATCTCTAAGACCATCTGCACCAAAATTTTCTCGATATTTTGTTCTAAAAGAGCGAATAGTATTAACATCTAAAACAACTTCATTAGCTACTTGAAAATCGTATTCATCTAATTCCCCAATTGTCCTTTGAGATACTGCATCAAACGTTCTTAACCTCTCGACCTCATCATCGAATAAATCTATTCTTAAAGGGTTATCCATTCCACTCGGAAAAATATCAGTAATATCCCCCCTAACAGCATACTCACCGGGTTCCATAACCTGTTCAACTCTTGTATATCCATTAATTGATACATAATGAAGAAAATCATTAAAATTTAAATTACTCCCGACTTTAATTTTTCTTCTAGCATTTTTAAAAATTTTTGCTGGAGGTAATTTTTGTAAAACAGCGCCCAAACTACTCACAACAATTAATGGACGTTTATCATTCCAAAAAACTATTTTTGCTAAAGTTTCAATTCTTTTTGCAACAATTATGCTATTAGGAGATACCCTATCATATGGAACAGTATCCCATGCTGGAAATTCTAAAACTTCATATTCTGGATGCAAAAAGCGCAACATTGTAGCAGTTTGAACCAAATTCATCCCATCACTTGCTATATATAACAATGGAGTTTTATGATTAGCCATTTTAGCAATTACAAATGTTTCATAACCATCACATACCGAGGTTATTATTTTAGCACTCCAATTTTCAATATCTTTATGCATATCCATCGCTTTCTTGTTTACATCCTTTAATAAAATATATACAATGCAATTATTATCGCAACAAAAAAAAGATAAATTAACATGCGCCCAGATATTTTATATCCGCTTTTTTCCCAAATTGAAACTCTAAAAGGAGTTGGCAATAAATTTACTACATTAATTTCAAATTTATGTGGACCTAAAGTTGTTGATTTGTTATGGCATTTACCAACAAATTTTATTGATAGACGCTGTTATATACCACTAAATCAAGCACTTAATGGTAAAATATGGACTGGTTGCGTAGAAATAATTGAACATATTCAACCAAAATCAAAGAAACAACCTTATAAAATAATCGTAAAAGATGAAACTAAACAACTTACTTTAGTTTTTTTCAAAGTATATACAAATAGTATAAACAAGCTATTTCCTATCGGGGAAAAACGTTTTATTAGTGGAAAAATAGAAATATTTAATAATCAATTACAAATGTCACACCCTGATTATTGTGTTAATCCTCAAACTTCAGAAACAATCCCAGAAATAGAAACAATATATCCATTAACAGCAGGAATTAATAATAAAATCTTAAATAAATTAATTAATCAATCATTATCTAGAGTCCCTCAATTTCATGAATGGATTGATAAAAAATTACTGGAAAAACATAATTTTCCCAGCTTTAATCAGGCAATATATCAAATACATCACCCCAACAATATCAACGATTTATCACCTGATTCTTTATTTAGACAGCGTTTAGCTTATGATGAATTATTAGCAAATCAACTATCTTTAGCTATCGTTCGTGAACGAATGAAACATCAAAAAGGAAAAAGTTTAAAAAATGATGGAAAATTAAAATACGCTTTATTAAATCACATCCCATTTAAACTTACCTCAGCCCAAGAAAAGGTTATTTCTGAAATTGAACATGATTTATTTTCCACATACAGAATGTCTAGACTATTACAAGGAGACGTAGGAAGCGGCAAAACAATTGTTGCATTAATAACAATGTTAAATGCTATTGAATGTGGTTATCAATCAGCAATAATGGCCCCCACTGAAATATTAGCACAACAACACTATGAAACCCTATCTCAGTTGTGTTCAAAAATAAACGTAAAAACAGATATTTTAACAAGTAATATTAAAGGAAAAAATCGAAAACTATTACTTGAGAAATTAAAAAATGGTGAAATAGATATCTTAATTGGAACTCATGCTTTATTTACAGAAGATGTAACATTTAAAAATTTAGCATACGTAGTTATTGATGAACAACATCGTTTTGGGGTAAAACAACGATTGAATTTATCATTAAAAGGAAATTTATGCGATGTTCTGGTTATGACCGCCACCCCAATACCTCGAACTTTAGTACTCACACAATTCGGAGATATGGAATATTCAAAGATTGATGAACTACCTGCTAACCGTAAACCGGTTACAACAACAGTCATGCCTCTGACTAAAATACATGATGTAGTATCAGCATTAAAGAGAAAATTGCAAAATGATACCCAAGCATACTGGGTATGTCCGTTAGTAGAAGAATCTGAAAAAATAGATTTGTCAGCCGCAACAGAAAGATACAATAGTTTACAAAAAGAATTCGGCTCCGCTGTTGGTTTAATCCACGGTAAGATGAAAGAAAGAGAAAAATCTGACATAATGGAACAATTTAAAAACGGAGAATTAAAACTATTAGTGTCTACAACCGTTATAGAAGTAGGAGTAAATGTCCCTTCTGCAACTATCATGATAATTGAACATGCTGAACGATTTGGCTTAGCTCAACTACATCAACTTAGAGGAAGAATAAAAAGAGGAAACAAAGCCTCTAGCTGTATTTTGATGTATGCATACCCCATTAGTGAAATATCTCACAAACGCCTTAATACAATGAAACAAACAGAAGATGGCTTTATTATAGCTGAAGAAGATTTAAAATTACGAGGTTCCGGAGAAATACTTGGATTACGCCAATCAGGATTTACCAACTTTAAAATTGCAGATATAAATGTTCACAGCAACCTATTACTGACTGCAACCAAAGATGCTGCTTTGATATTAAAACAAGATCCTAATTTACAAACCCCTCGCGGACAAGCCCTACGGACTTTATTATATTTATTTGAACGAGATGAAGCAATCAAAACATATACTGCAGGTTAAATATTCTTATTATTAAAATTACCCTTAATACAAGAAGTTACATCTTCAAATTGAATCATTTTATAAAATACTTCTTTTACTTTTTCTGGAGTATATGATTTATAAAGAAAATCAACTCTAAAATAATTCGGCTTCAAAGATTTTACATCACTCGCAACACAAAATGGCTTCACATCAAATACCATCATCTGGCAATCTCTTGACAATGCTTCAAACTTTTGCCCATTTTTTTCAATATTAAACCATACATCTCCACGTTTGCACACAGCACAATCATTATCTCTTATACACCCGACACTAGTAAATAAAGGAATATCCTGATACATAACAAAACACGTATCAAGAGATGATTTTTCAACTAAATTACAAACATTTATAGAAATATCTTCTAGTGAAAAATTAATTCTACAAGCTCCTATTTCTTTAGCCATTTCAATCGCTTGAGAGTTCAACATATAAAGGGTACTGTCAAAACTTATATCTAACTTTTCTATAGGCAATATCTCTAACGCCCAATAATTAGCAACCTCCCATTTATTATACCCTAAATTCAATAAATTTTTAACAATATCATTAAAGTCTTTTACATTTCTACAAACGGCTGGTAGTGCTATACGTATTTTATCTTTGGGAAACAGACTCAAATTACTAATATCACTTTTAGAATTAATTAAATATACAGCTTCACTGATTAAATTAAAATCAATTAATTTCAAATAATTAAGATCATCAACTTTTACTATAAATTTAGCTTCTGAACTTGCACATTTATTTTCACTAACCTCAGGTAAATCCCCTTTAACAAAATCAATTTTTATTTTTGCATACAATTCGCGCCTTAGTTCATTTGCTAAAGAGGCAGGAACAAATAAATTTTCCTTATTATCAATATGAAGTTTGCATAAATTAAATTTAGTTCCTCCTGTTTTATAAAAAGCATTTTGAATAGCCTCTATACTTTTATCAGGATTATTGGCTTTAATAAAATCTCCCTTTATTTTTGCTTTATAATCTCCACTTGAGGCTATTAAATAATCATCTTTTACTTCAACTCTCACTTCTATATCTTTGAGATTATGGAATAGATTTGGTTTTGGTCGTTCATAACGATATGCTCCTTTAACATCACTTGATGAGGCCAAATAAATCTTATCACCTTTACTCAAAGATGGAAATTTTTTAGGTAATTCTACTTCCACAACTTCACCCGCATTTATTTCAAAGCGACTTTTTCCATCAACCATCATTTTTTGAATAGAAAAACCAAATGGACGTTCATCGCCCGGAATATCTATCTGTAAACCATCATATCTTGATATTTTATGACTACTGATAAAACGTAAAAAGGTTTTATTTATACTTATAACCTCTCCAATTAAAAGCCCTCTATGACCAACAAAATTTCTATCAATGATATTCTTATTTTTACCGTTAAAATGAAATTTACACCATGGACGGGAGAAGATTTGCTTTATTTTTTCCTCTTTTTTAACATCTGCTTTTTTACCATCTAAAATACAACGATAATAATCAGTAACTGCTGCAACATACAAAGCAGACTTTTTACGCCCTTCTATTTTTAAGGAATCAACAGGCATATCCAATATATTTTCTTGTAAAGCCATATCTTTCATTGAAAACAGATGCTCTTCTTTTCCATTTCTCTTGAAGCACGCTCTACATGGATATAAACATTTACCTCTATTTGCACTTCTCCCATGCTCTATTGATGAAAACTGACATAAGCCACTATAAGAATAACATAGAGCACCATGAATAAAAGCCTCTGTTTCTAAATTTGGAATAGATGCTATTTCCTTAATTTCTGCCTTAGTCAGCTCCCTAGCCAGTACCACTCTCTTAAAACCCAATCTTTGTAAAAAAAGAGCTCCTTCTTTATTATGTACAGCCATCTGTGTACTTGCATGCATTTCAAACCAAGGATATTTTTCCCTCATCACACGGGCAACACCTAAATCTTGAATAATTAAACCATCTACACAACAACGAGTACAAATGTCCAAACTTTCAATCAAATCAGAAAGTTCACTTTCTTGCAAAACTGTATTTAATGCAACATATACTTTACGCTTCAAACTATGAGCATAAGCTGTAAATTCATCTAAAGTAGGTTCATCAAAATTAATAGCCGTTGCTCTTGCTGAAAATTTAGATAATCCTAAATATACTGCATCAGCTCCATAATATAGAGCCGCATATCCTGCTTCTACATCTCCGGCGGGAGCTAATAATTCTTGCTTTTTCATAAAACATCCTTAATTAAACTTCTTGAAAAGTACCTCAAAAACAATAATCTGTCAAGGCATAGAAAATACTATCTAAATTTTAATTACATTCCAAAAAGAATATTTTCACCATACAATTATCACCTTAAATCTTTTTATAATTAACCGACCATTCAATCCATCAGTCCCACAAATATAATTGGTGGGACTGATGGATTGAAATTTAAAAATTAAATTAAACCATTTCTACATAATTCTGCATAAACAGGCTTATTCAAACCAAACTTTTTAATTAAAACGGATGGACGAGCATCAATATCTAATTTGCATTCCGTAAAAACATTCCCCTTCCGCATCTTAAGTGTAGCACTTGGCAATTCTGATTTTCCAATACACGATGACAAATAAACCCAAACTTCATCATTATCTTTTAAATTTTCCACCGCCAAATACCTAGCATATAAATTTAATGTCAAATCAGCTTTGCTGGCATCTTTAGTCCAAGGAGATCCTCCTCCTATAGCACATGCAGTAGAATAAAAATCACATGCTAATTTTCTACCGGTTATACCACAATCCGCAACAGCAGAATGACAAGTATAAATACCTGTTCCATTTATTATTATATTTGTAGGTTGTTCTTCTAACACACTACAAACAAAATCATTTAAGTCAACTTGTTCAAGCATCGGAATAGCCACAACAACAGTACTGATTCTTCCATCATCTATTGTAATTTGCGTTTTAATGTCTAAACCTAAATTATCATCTAATTTAGCTTTTTCATAAAGAGCTTTATTCAATTTTCGTGCCAAATATAATTCCCTGTTAATGAAGCCCTCACCCTTTACGGCATATCCAACAAAAACTCCTTGGTCTCCCCAACCATCTTTATTAACACCTTGAGCAATTTCATAAGACTGACAACTAATCAAATTAATGACATTTATATTATTTATATTAAGAGCCTTATTTCCCCATATACTAGCGTATTTCTCATCAAATCCTATTTCTCTAATAGCATTTTTCACATATATATCTAAATCATTTAATGAAACATTACCACTAATCTCACCACCAAGCACAACGGTTTGATCTTTTACCATAACTTCAACACCATATCGAACAAATTCATCTTGTTCAATCATGCGATCTAGAATATAACTTGTTATATAATCTGCTGTTTTATCAGGATGTCCCAAAGACACATATTCTGCTGTTCTAATCATAAAAAATCTCCTATTTAGTCCATTTTATGCTGGACAATTCGGTTAAATCCACATATGCAAAAATTTGCAACAAGACGTTTATACAACTCAATTATAAACATTGTCAATATTTATGTTGTTTTTAGATATAAATATTGTTATATTTTCTCAAAAAGGAGAGTATAAATGAAAAAAATCGGTTTAATTATTGCAATGCAAAAAGAACTTGAATTTTATGCAAATTTTTTAAATGATTTTACAACACATGAACGTAACAACCGTAAATTTTATCAAGGTAAATACTCTCAACATGAATTAATTATTACTGTTTCCGGCATTGGAAAAGTAAATTCCGCCTTATGTTGTTCAGATTTAATCAATATTTTTAATCCTGATATAATCATAAATATAGGTATATCAGGCGGTTTAAATTCATCTTTAAATATTGGAGATTTTGTTATTGGAGAAGAAATTGTCTACCATGATGTTTGGTGCGGAGAACCTAATAAATATGGACAAATACAAGACTGTCCTGCAATATATCATTCTCACAAAATCATATCCCAATTACCATACAGCAAAGGTTTAATCTGCTGTGGAGATAAATTTATAACAAAATCTCAAGAACTAAATAATATAATAGAATGTTTTCCATCAGCATTGGCTGTAGATATGGAAAGTGCGGCAATTGCACAAACTTGCCATATATATAACAAACCATTTATGAGTATACGTCAAATAAGTGATGTTCCAGGAACCCAATATCAACAAGAACAATATACTAATTTTTGGAACAATGCTCCCCAAAATTCAGTTAACGTGATCAAGGATATATTAGATAGAATATGAAACATAATCGAATTAATAAAATATCAGCTTCCATAGAAAAACACTATATAATTTGGTGTTTACTGGTAACGATATTGTTTACAACTCTAGATATGATTTTTATGTTTTTAACCAACGGAAAATTATTTTATATAGATACGGACCCATATACCAGAGCTTTAAGATTAATAGACCTACTCAACGATTTTCAATTCTATGAAAAAATATTTCCATATTCAAATTATCCTTTTGGTGATATTTTGCATTTCACCCGTATAAATGATTTTATATGGCTAGCCCTTAGTTCACCATTTTTACTATTTTTACCCATAAAAGAAGCTGTGTTTTATGGAGGAATGTTATTTTCACCATTATTCCTTTTTCTATCAAGCATAACAATATTTTGGGGACTTTTTCCTCATATAAAAAAACAACCAAACTTCGGTATTTCTCTTTTTTTCGCTTTTATCTTTACATTCATTTTCTTGGTAAAATTAACTAATATGTTAAGTTTTTCACGTCCTGATCATCATTCATTATTATTCTTTATATATTGTTTCAATATTAGTTGCTTATTACATTATAAAAATGATAAAAGACACAAATACCTTCTATTTGCAGGCATTTTAAGTGCTATTGGACTTTGGGCTTCATCTGCTATTGAAGGATTATTTTATGTTACACCGATTATTGGGATACTTTGCTTTAAATGGATTTTTCAAAGAGAAAATATTTCATATTTACTTCAATATACATCCGGATTGTTTATTGCTATTTTCATATCATTTTTAATTAATCCCCCTTACGAAGGATACTTCCATTTAGACAATTCTCGTTTATCATTAATTCATGTTACAATTTTTTTTCTTATATTCTTATCTTTCTTCATAATCAGAAAGTTAAATCCAATATCTGCAAAAAACAAATTTATATTTCTTTGTATTGCAACCATTACATCTATAAGCATTTTGATACTAATTTTCGGATACAATACTCTAATTATTCCTGTTTATCACGAAAATATAAATAAATATTTTATTCCCTACATAAGTGAAATGCAACCACTTCATCATCATTTTTATTTTTACATAATTGCTGGATTAATATTTTGTTTTTACTTATATCCAAAATTTAAAAAAGATTTTAAACCTATATATATTCTCTTTTTAATTAATGTAATTCCGACAATAATGATTACCAGATTTTCATTATATACTCTTTGCCTATTTCTGTACTTAAATATAATGTTTACAATATATATATTCGGTCATGAACAACAAAAATACAAAATAATCTCTTTTATATATATAGTTGGCACAGTATTCTATTTACTCTCTTTCCATTCGCAATATAAAATAGAAGAAATTCCCAACTTAAAAGGGGTAACATTAACAGATATATTTGACGGACCAAGAATTATTTATGAACAAAATGTATACGTAGTCGGAACCCCATATCATACGAATATACAAGCAATTACTGACAATCATCTTATGTTTTTTACAACAAATGAGCCAGAATTAAAGACTCTTCTACAAAAACATAATATAGAATATATTTTCTTATTTAAAACAAGAGCTAAACGCTACAAATCACCAACTGAAAACACCGATAAATTATACGGAAAAATAATCACAGATACAGCAATATACCCATGGCTAGAAAAAATTTCAAAACCAGAAGATGATTTTTACCTATATAAAGTGATAAAATAATAAATTACATAGAATTTTGACGTTGAACCATTTCTACCATGGTAGCTCTTGATATTTTCTGTTTATTATTCCTCTCAAGCGACATTTCAGCCATGGTTCTTTCCTTATTCAACATAATCAATCTGATTTTTTCCTTTTCTTCATTCATACGAATTTGATTATTTTCTGTATCCCGTTTATTTTTCTTATCTCTTAACAGATTTCTATCAGCTTTTTGCTGCTTTAATACATCTTTCAGAATATTTTTACTCCGATTTATCTTTAATTTATTTATATGAGCATCTTTTTTAAGTACTTGCTTTATCCTATTATACTCTTCATTGATCTTCTTTTGAGGTATTCTTGGATATATATTTCTAAAATTGTGATGCCATTGAAAATAAACTAAAAAAACAGAAGGAAAAGCTGCAATCAATTCCTGAGCCATTGTACGTGGTTTCATCAATTCATAAGCACGGGCAGCCATAATCTTACGTGTATATTCAATAAATCTTTCCATCTTTAATTTTGCTTTATCTGGTCGACCCAATCTATATTCACAACCCTCAATTAAACGATTAAAAACAGGATTATTATTATCCATAGCCAACTGTCGTAAAATTTTCAGCATACTCTGCATATTAGGACTTTTATTCCAAAATTCCTGCATTGTCTTTGCTTCAATACTATCAAATCCCCAAAAATGAACACTATCTGCATCAACATCTTTCATTGCTTGTAATGTAAAAAGATATAATGCTTCCCAATTAATACGCCCATCTTTATACATTAATTCCTTATAATGACCATCTTTTAATTTATCTAAAACATACTTAGTTACGGGAAAATCAAAATTCCTAATTGATTCTCCTTGTAATAATAAAGAAATTTTTGAGGAAGAATTTTCCATAATAAATTCTTCTGCTGTCAAAACTTCCTTTGTACGAACAGAAGATAAAAACAGATAAGCATACGCAAAAACACTAGAATGAATAGCTCTTAATATACCAATATTTTGAAATGTGTGCTTATATTTTTCTCTATAATCAACAAGTTTACGAAGACGCTCTTCTCCGGTATTTTCCATTCTGATTTTTTGAAGTTGATAGCCGAACTTTTTCATCAAAGTAGGATACATTTTCTTCAAATGCAAAGCCATTCCCCACTCTCTTACCATTGCATAAATAGAAAATATAGGATTTCTTGAATAACCGGTAATAACGGTTGCAACAACATCTGTATACCCCACAAAATATGGTTCCATATGAGAACAGTATGCATTCTTTCTAAATTCAGCATCTAAAAAAAACGTATAATTCTCTATCTCATCTTCATCCACATCAAGACGGGAAAAATTTTTCTCAATGTCTTTAATTAAATGACTGAAATCAATTTTTGGCATTACATCATCATCTGATTTATATCCATTTACATACTCATCATAATAAATATTACAAAAAGCATGATCCGCATCATCATAAAAATGCTTAAAATCTATCAAATCATCATGTATAAATTTTTTAACTTTTTCAATATAAGAAGGTGCATAAATTTGTGTTTCCAAATAATGGATCGCATCTTTCTCTAACTCTGCATCAGAATATGTTAAATCTTCAAAACGTAACATCTGCCGACACCCCCTACATTTAGACTACGATTTTAATATAAAAAAAACAAAAATGTCAATAAAAAAGGGGGATCCTTAAAAAGGAGAGCTAACTCTCCTTTTTAACGACATATTGCCTCAATTGCATCCTTAAAATCTTGATTATCATCATAATCTTCAATATTTACAGGTATTTTTCTACGCCAATTAGGATGTTTATCAACATCTGTACCTGGTAAATTTTGCAATACTTCAACTCCAAAAATATCTTCTAATTGTGCCAGGAAAACTTCACATTTACTTGACGAAACATATCTTTCAACGGCTTCCATTATACCACAAGGATAACCCTCTCCATATAGACAATCACCTTGTCTTTGTTTCTTTTCAGGCCAAACACCTGTGAAATCCAAAGCCCCCAACAAACGACGGCGTTCATCTTCTCGTCCTTTATATTGATCTAATCTTTCCTCATCAGATAACATTTTTAACTTGTACATAGTTTCAATATCATAACCAAACCAACGCATTTTCAATGGAGCCATATCATGCGTTCCAACAGAGCAGAAAGATTTTTCAGAAAAGTCTTGAGGTAGTTTAAAGTCTCCATAACCATTCCAACGTTCAGACCATAAAACACTTAAGGAATATATTCCCCTATCATGAATTTTCTCTATAAAACCATCAGGAACATTTCCTATACTTTCACCAACAATCATACATTTATTTAAATAACTCTCTAATGCAAGAATACCTAACATATCATCGAAATTATAGTAAACATATGTTCCGTCTTCTTCACAATCAGGAATAATATATAAACGCATAAGGCTCATAACATGATCTATTCTCAAAGCTCCGGCTTTATCCATTGCTGAACGTAAAATCTTTATAAAAGGTTCATAAGCACAAGCCTTTAAAGTATAAGGATTAAAAGCTCCTAAACACCATTTTTGACCTTTAGGAAAAAATGCATCAGGAGGTGCTCCTGCTCCACAATTTTTAATGAACAAATCATTTCCAGCCCAAAGCTCAACACTATCTTTACACAATCCAACTGGTAGATCTCTATATAAACCTATTTTTAACCCACACTCATCTATTACAGATTTTACATCACACAACTGCTCTTCAGCAACAAACTGTAAAAATTTAAAGAAATTTACTTTATTTATATTATTATTTTTATAATTTTTAACTTCTTGAGATTTTGGATTTTGTAATCCTTTTGGCCAAGATTTCCATCCCCCATTCACCTTCTTACAATACTCGGAATAAATAACTTGATATGTAGCCAAATCATCTAAATCAGAACCTTTTATATCACAAAAATTCTGAAATTTCTTATAGTATACAGAATTTTCATCTAAGTTCTCAAAAATTTTATTCAATACCCCAATTTTCAAAGAATAAACTTCAGAATAATTTATATCTGTTGTTTGTCTTAAATTCAAAAGTATATTTTCTTTTCCTTTTAAATATTCTTTCTTAAATCCATTTACTTTTTCTACATCTATATAAATAGGATTTAGAAACAATCTACTTATTGAAGAATACGGACTTGCATTTTCAGGGTAATCATGAAACAAAACATTTAACGGATTTACACCGATTACATCGGCCCCTTTAGATTTACACATTTTAGCAAAATTACTTAAATCCGTAAAATCACCTACTCCCCAATTACGTTTACTTCTCAAAGAATATAGTTGAATAGCAAAACCCCATTTTTTTGTTCCTTTAATACTATCAGATACATAACATTTATCTGGTGTAACAGCTAATATAGTATGATATTTATTTTGCATAATAGACATTTCTATTTTATAATAATCTGGTTTCATATCTGAAATGATATCAATTAAAATTTTGCAATAATCAATTTTACCTATTTGTTTTTCTTCACAAATTGTTTGATTATATTCAACTTCAATAACATCACCAAGTGAATTTCTTATTGAAAGTTCTAAATCATCTACATCTTCTTTTTTTACAACAATATCAATCTGTTTTTTATTTAATCTAACAACATAAATAGGGTCAACAGCGTATAACCATCGATCTTTATCTAATTTAGATAATAATTTTTCACTATCATCAATACTTTTCAAATTATATCCGAGATAATTCACCATTTTTAAGAGAAGTGCATCATCCACAATATATTCTTTACGATTTTGAGCCGCATCAAAAAAACTTTTTGCAATACCAATCTTCTCTAATAATAAATTCCAACTTTTTTTCATAGCTTACTCCGGTTTTTTCATCTCTAAAATAACAACAGACCATGCTGTAACATCCAAACCATTTTCAGTATCAACCATCGCATTTTGTTCTTTACTTTCTGAACTATCTAACAAAATACTGACAGAACTTCTTTTGCAAAATGCCGGTAATGACCAATGAACAGATTGACTATTTGCATTAAAAATAATGAAAAATGATTTCCGTTCTTTATAGGCAAAACAAGATAAACACTTCTTATTATCTAAATACCAATCACTATTTTCAAATTCCTTACCATGTTCATTGAACCAAATAATATCTTTAACATTATATCGTTCATATTTCTCAATAATTTTACCATCAAAAAATTGTACTCTGTCAAAAATTTTCATCTTTTTGCGAAGCATTATTAAATGTTTAACAAAGCGAGCCAATTCTCTATTTTTTCCACTAATAGCATCCCATACAATCCATGTTATGACATTATCTTGACAATAAGGGTTATTATTTCCAAATTGAGTATTTCCAAATTCATCACCAGCCACAATCATAGGAACGCCAAAAGACATTAATAATGTTGTTAACATAGCTTTTGAGCGAAGCAATCTATTGTTCTTAATTATCTGATTTTCACTTTCACCTTCTTCACCGGAATTCCAACTCCAATTTGCATCATTTCCATCTCGATTATTTTCACCATTAACCATATTATGTTTTTGGTTATAACTAACTAAATCATTTAAATTAAAACCATCATGAGATGTCAAATAATTAATACTGCTATATATACTCCTATTACCGTATTCGAAAATATCGCTAGAACCCGTAATTCTGCTCGCCAGTTCCCCTATTTGTCGAGCATCTCCTCTCCAAAAACGGCGAACAACATCACGATATCTGTCATTCCATTCTGCCCATGAAGGCGGATATGCTCCAATATGATATCCATCCATTGTAGCATCCCAAGGTTCAACAATCATCTTAACTTGACGTAAAACATCATCTTGACGAGCAGCTAACAAAAATCCGCTCTCTTGAGAAAATTTGCCATGCATTCTACTTAAACTAGATGCCAAATCTAAACGAAAACCATCCACATGCATTACTTCAACCCAATAACGCAATGAATCCATTACCAGTGTCAAAACATAAGGATTTTGTAAATTAAAAGAAGCACCGCATCCCGTAGTATCATAATAAAATCGCTTATTTTCTTGCAAAGTATAATAACTTTCATTATCTATTCCACGGTAACATAATGTTGGACCTAATTGATTTCCTTCTATAGTATGATTATACACAACATCTAAAATAACTTCTTTATTATTTTCATGAAGTGTCTTTACCATTTTTTTAAATTCATCAATATCATTATTTACCAAATATTTTGCTTCTGGAACAAAATAAGATAGAGTTTCATACCCCCAATAATTGTCATTATATATTCCCCCCTTCTCTCCAAAAAAAGAAAAAACGGGCAATAATTCTATAGCCGTAACACCCAACCAGTTTAAATAATTTATAATACTCTTTGAAGATATTCCCAAAAACTTACCACGATGACAAGTTTCAATTTTCGGATGCAACTTTGTAAAACCACGAACATGAGCTTCATATATAATTGTATCTTCAAATCCAATATTCGGATGCTCATCATTTTCCCAATCAAAAGTATCTTCTACCACCACAGATTTTGGAACATAAGGTGCACTATCTAATGTACTAAAAGATAAATCTTTATCTGGACTATCTATATCATACCCAAATAGAGCCTTATGCCAAATCAAAGTTCCTATCATTTTTTTAGCATAAGGATCTAATAATAATTTATTTGGGTTAAATCTTTTTCCTTCAAGCGGAGCATACGGACCATATACTCTATATCCATACACTTGTCCTGATTTTATTCCTTCTAAATATATGTGCCAAATATTATTATCATTAACCAATATAGAAAAACGTTCGAGTTCCTTAGTTCCTGTTTCATCAAACAAACACAACTCAACCTTTTCTGCATTAGCAGAGAACAGCGCAAAATTTACGCCGTTCCCATCAAAAGTTGCTCCCAAGGGATAAGATTTACCTGCTGAAACTCTCACATTATCCATATTACAACACTTTCTATCTAATAGGTTTCAAAACAATTGTTGAAAGAGGAGGTAAAACCAACTCTATAGAATATGGTCTACCTGATACACCATAATTCTGAGCTTGTTTAGGTCCTTCATTACGCACACCGCTTCCCCAATAATGCTTATCATCACTATTAAAAATTTCTTGATATGCACATCCTTCATTTACACCTATACGGTAATTGTTTCTAACGACAGGAGTAAAATTACAAACAACAATTAAATAATCATCTGGATTATGACCGCGGCGAATATATGAAATAACACTATCATCACTATTTGAATGATCAATCCATTCAAAACCGCGAGAATCAAAATCTTCTTCATACAAAGGAGCATTTCCCTTATACATCAAATTTAAATCTCTAACACAATTTTGCATACCTTGATACATAGGATAATCTAACAAATGCCAACGCAAACTTTCTTCGCTATTCCATTCCCAATCTTGACCAAATTCACATCCCATAAACAACAATTTTTTACCTGGATGTGTCCACATAAATCCATAATAAGCGCGTAAATTTGCAAATTTCTGCCATTCATCTCCAGGCATTTTACTTAACATAGACCCCTTACCATGAACAACTTCATCATGAGAAATCGGTAAAATAAAGTTTTCATTAAATGCATATAGTAAACCAAAAGTCAAAAGACCATGGTGATATTTTCTATGAATAGGTTCATGACTGATATAACGCAAAGTATCGTTCATCCATCCCATATTCCATTTATAACCAAATCCTAAACCACCGGCAGATACAGGACGTGATACCATCGGCCAAGCCGTAGATTCTTCAGCACAAGTACAAGTTCCTTTAGTTTGAGTATAAACCATTTCATTCATTTTACGAATAAAGGATATTGCCTCCAAGTTCTCATTACCACCATATACATTTGGTATCCATTCGCCTTGTTTACGAGAATAATCTAAATATAACATTGAAGCCACTGCATCAACACGCAAACCATCAATATGGAATTCCTTCAACCAATACAATGCACTAGCACATAATAAATTACAAACTTCTGTACGACCATAGTTATAAATCTTCGTACCCCAATCTTTATGTTCTCCTTTTCTAGGATCTGAATGTTCATATAAACAAGTACCATCAAATTCTGCTAAACCATGACCATCCTTCGGAAAATGTGCTGGAACCCAATCCATAATAACACTAATACCTGCCTGATGAAATCTATCAATCATATATCTAAAATCATCAGGATTACCAAAACGAGAAGTAGGGGCAAACAATCCGGTTATTTGATATCCCCAAGATGCATCAAAAGGATGTTCATACAAAGGTAAAAATTCCACATGAGTAAAACCCATATTACAAACATAAGGAACTAATCTATCAGCTAATTCTCTATATGTTAAAAACTCACTACCGTTTTCTCCTTTACGGCGCCAAGAGCCTAAATGAACTTCATAAATGGACATTGCTTTATCGTATGTATTCGTACTTTCACGATAACGCATCCAATCAGCATCATTCCATTGATAATGGTTTATATCAAAAACAACAGATGCTGTTCTTGGACGTATTTCTGTAAATGTACCAACAGGATCTGCTTTTGATAGAATATGATTTTCTTGAGTTTTAATTTCAAACTTATAATATTCACCTTCAACCAATCCTGGAACAAAAATATCCCATACACCACAACTAATATGTTTACGCATCACATCGATTCTACCATCCCAGTTATTAAAACTACCAACAACCGAAACTCTTTTTGCATTAGGAGCCCACACAGCAAAAGCCACACCTTTTACTCCATTTATTTCCATAACATGAGCACCTAATTTTTTATAAATTTCTCTATGATTACCTTGAGCAAATAAATATTCATCAATATCACCTATTGATGATGGAAAACGATAAGTATCTTCCGCTTCATAAACACAATCTTGATCATTTACGATTCGAAATTTATAAGGAAAATCTGAAGTCACATCAAAATTCAATTGAAAGAAACCTCTATCGTCTATTTTATTCATTTGTCCTAAAGATTTTCCATTCAAATCAATTACCTCAATAGATTTTGCAAAAGGTTGAAATGCTCTAATGAAAATCTTTTTAGAACCTTTATCACGATGAATACCTAGCACAGCAAAAACATTTCCGTGATCACCATTTACGATAGCATTAATTTCTTCTTTTGATAACATATTATCCATAATAAACTCCTATGTGATATAGCAAAATAATATCTAGTTTGCACGTTTTAAAACTCATACAATATATCTATATAAACTAATCTATTTAAATGCAAGAAAATAAGCTTATATTATTAGTAATTTTTTTGATTCAATATTTCTTAATTTAAAGTATTGACGATAAAAAAAAAGCAGTTATACTCAACTATGTTATAAACAATTATTGGAGATATAAAATGACTAAAAATTACAATGAAAATTATGTTCGCGAAGCTGCTTACTACAATTGGCAAAATGCTGGTTGCCCAAGTGGTCAAGATGAATACTTTTGGACAATGGCTATGAATCAATTATATGGTTCAAAATGCAGCTGTACAAAGGCTTGCAAGACTTCTACAAAATCTTCTTCTACAAAATCTAGTGCTTCAAAATCTAGCTCTAGCAAAAAGTCTTCTAGCAAGAAATAAGTCTTTTATTTCTAAAAAAACACCCGCAAATTAGTGGGTGTTTTTTTTATTATTTTTTATCTCAATTGATTCGTTTTTTTGATGATGATTCTCCATATTTTTTCTTTTTAAAAAAACAAAAACAGATTCTTTTCATATTTAATTTATACAGAAAAATATAGTTATACACACATACAAATTTTTATTTTAAAACGTTCAATTTTTTATATCAAATTAATCATATCAAAATCATATTTTTTGATAAATAATTTTAATAATATTTTAGAACTAAGGTGTTATATCCGTTGCGATCACATAACTCAACTGCTCTATCAACTGACATAGGTACAGATACACTGGAACCATTTGGACATGCATAATATGAATTACCGGAACATCCCTTATATATTTCATATGAGGAATCTCCCAAAGCCGCATTTGGAGAAGCATTTACTGATCCAACAGCAACTAAACCAGAAGAAGTATCACTCCCCCAATCTTGAGTTATTAATTCTATACACGCCTCATCAGGAATTTCCCCCATAGCCAAAATAAATGCTTTTTTATCACCTCTAGCATATAATCCAGATGTTGCTAAATGAACCTCTCCACCAAAAGCATTTGTCATTGCATAATCAGAACCAGAACCTTCAAACATTTCTTTTGGAGCTAAATTTGCTTTATACACTATTTTTTCACTCAAATTGCCATAATTTTTCTGTCTAGCGTAAAGTGTACGAGTATTTGCCACAATTTGTGAAATTTGATCAATGGTTTTGTTGATTTTAAATTTCATCATTGCTTTTGAATAACCGGCGATTCCACCAACAGATAATACGCCGATAATCGCCAAAACACCAAGCATTTCAATCATAGATCTGCCGGATTGATTAGTATGATTCATCATAATCTCCTTCTACACAAAACGGCTCTCACT
>JAZNJJ010000007.1:0-84950 GCA_045577985.1 Alphaproteobacteria bacterium | reverse complement strand
AGCCGCAAGGACCGGTATCTCCCATTTGCCAGAAGTTATCTTTGGTAGCAATACCTATAATCCTGTCATCAGGAAGTCCTGAAATTTTTTTCCATAAATTGCGGGCCACATCATCGGTATGAAAAACCGTAACAGCAAGTTTTTCTTTAGGCAAACAAAATTCTTTGGTAACGAGTTCCCAAGCATATTTAATGGCTTCTTCCTTAAAATAGTCGCCAAAAGAAAAGTTGCCGAGCATTTCAAAAAAAGTATGGTGTCTAACATCATAGCCAACACTATCTAAGTCGTTATGTTTTCCTCCTGCTCTAACGCTTTTTTGTGCTGTCGCGGCTCTAGTGTAATCACGTGTTTCATTTCCTGCTAAGATGTTTTTGAATTGAACCATGCCAGAATTAGTAAACATCAATGTTGGGTCATTATCAGGCACCAATGATGAGGATGGAATGATTTTGTGATCATTTTTAGCAAAATAATCTAAGAACGTTTTACGTATATCGTTTACACTAGTAGTCATTTTTTATTCCCAAATTTAATTTTTTTATTTAACTGGTATAAAGTAATGTAAATTTAGGGCTTTGTCTAGCAGAATTTGTATGTTTTTTAAAAAAGGTAAACTGCTCCATTTAAATCTGTTATTGACCAGTTTAAATATGTTGCAAAAAGTAGCCATAAAAAATAGGGAAATAACAAAAAAGCAGCTGTTTTATTGAGATTGTAAAATGTTTTTATCATTGCAATAACGATAAAATCGAGAAGGATTAAAATAATAAATCCAATGAGAAAATATGCTGCGAAGAAAAATGTGAAAGACCAGATAATTTGTAAAACTAAATTGATTACAAAAAGTTGTGATGCCGTCTTTGTTTCTATGTTTTCATTTAAATTTAATATTAAATCGTAGGATATAACCATTAATGAATAAAGAATAATCCAAACAATTGGAAAAACATAATTAGGTGGGGTTATGGAAGGTAGTTTAATGTAATTATAAAAATTTTCCATTCCAACATTGTTAAAGAAAGCACACCAAAGAGCTGTGATGGCAACTAAAAGAAGGCTATTTAAAAAATTTAAAATAGATGATTTTGACATGTTTATTCTCCTTATAGGTTTTATAGATATGCTAATATTTAAAATTTTCAAGTAATATGTTTTGTCATATTTTTTGTTGCATTTTGTCAAAAATAGTGTATTATGTTGTAAAGCATTAACTTAGAGAGATAAAATTATGGCTAAAATTGAAGAAGGTACAAAGATAGATTTTTTAGGTGGAAATAACGAATCTAGAATTGGTGGAAACAGTTTTATTGTTGAGCACGTGGAAAAGGGTTATAAAAAAGTTCGCATACTTGTTGATTTAGGTGCATTATTTCCTCCTGAATGGACAGATTTAGATGCCATTGTACCAGATGTTCGAGAATATTTGAATTATAAAGATGAAGAAGCTGAAAAACCTATAAAAGCTATGTTTATATCTCATTGTCATGAAGATCATATCGGAGGTTTAGTTCATTTAGCTAGAGCTGGATACAAATTTCCAATAATTTATACTAGTAAATATACAAAAGAGATTTTACAAACAGCCTTCAAAGAAGGTCAGGTTCCTGCTGATAATATACCTTTTATAGAAGTTGTTAACGCTGGAGAATCTGTCGATGTTTCGCATAATGTTTGTGTGACTCCTTTTAATGTTTCACACTCTACTATTGGTGCAATGGGTTTTCATATAATGACTACTGTTAGAGATAGGGTAAATGCCGGAATATTAAATCCGGGAGATTATAGATTAGATGAATCAAAAGTAGGTCCAGGTTTTAGTGAAGAAGAGTTTGTTCATTTTATTAAAACCAAGCCAATAACCCATGTTTTATTGGATTCAACGTCTACAGGTAACTCAGATGATTATTTGGTTGATTTTAATACAGCAGTAGCTAATACATTAAAACAAGTTAATTTACATAAAGAAAAACAAGTTGTTTCAGCTGTTATATCTAGAAGTATTCAAAATTTAGCAATTGATTTAGAGACAGCTAAACAATCTGGCAGAATGGTATATATTGATGGATATTGGGCAAAATTAGCTTTTAGAGCTATGAGAAGTAGTGGAATCAGAGATTATGATGATGTTGTGTTTAAGAGTGAAGATTTAAAAAGTGCAAATGCCATATCATATCTAGATACCTATCCAAAGGAAAAACGATATATTGTTCCTAGTGGAGCTTTTGCTGAATCCAAAAAAGGGAAGAAATCTGGATTATATAAAATGTCTGAGCAGCAAAAGGTTTCAATTAATAGTAAAGGCAAAATAAAAGGAAAAGGCGGAACTGGTCATCCAGATTTTACAATTGATACAGAAACTCTTATTTTAGCTCGTCAAAGATGCATTGAAGAGATTAATGGAGATCAGGTTAGAGCTATGTATAATCGTTTAGCAGCATTAGGAGCTACGATTATCGAAAACGAATCCGCAAATAATACTGGTAGATTTGAAACAGCTTTAATGCAGAGAACAGGACATGCGGTTCGTTCTGAAACCAAAAGATTTATAGAGTTGATTGTAAATAATAGAAAAAATCATAGTAAAATGGTTTTTATACCAATACATGGCGACAAACGGCAATTGGCTACAACAGCAAAAGTTATTAGAGAAGCCGGTGGTGAGCCTTCTATTTGTTACAATGCTGATGTTATAAAAGTATGGGCCGGTGGCACAAGAAAATTAGAAGGAAAACCTTTAGAAGATCAAAGATGGATTGCTGTACAAGAAGAAGATTTATCTGGACGTGGAAATTTTAGTGAGTTTTCTTATACTATAATAGATAAAGATTTTGTTAAAGTTAAAGATTTGTTTGTTGTTAGAAATACAGATAGAGAAAACTTTTTTGTTAGAGATTATATTGGTAGAAGATTGGCAGATAATGCCAGAAAAGATGAAGAAAATTTCTATGTTCCTTCAAAAAAAGAGGTAAAAGCTAGAATTTCTCGTAAAAAGAAAAAAGAAGCCATAAAAGAAGCTAGAAAAAAAGTTGGTTATAGTAAAAAAACTAAGGATCGTGGCGGTCGATAATTTATATTCTTATTGATTTAATTTCTTATCTCTTGTTTTTTAGTTATAAGTGGTATAATGCTGAATATATAAGAAATGGAGATTTTAAATTGCGAACAAATAAAAATGGAATAAAAATTTATGAACAAGCGGATTTTGTTGGAATGAGAAAAGCTGGCAAGGTTGCTGCAGAGTGTTTAGACTATATTACTGATTATGTAAAAGTTGGGATAACAACGGGCGAGTTGGATGATTTATGCAGAGAATTTATGATCTCAAAAGGCGCTACTCCCGCTTGTTTGGGGTATCATGGTTATCCAAAATCGGTTTGTATTTCTATTAATCAAGTTATTTGTCATGGTATTCCTGATTACGAACGTAAATTAGCAGATGGGGATATTTTAAATATTGATGTTACGGCTATTGTTGATGGTTATTTTGGGGATACAAGTCGTATGTATTTTGCCGGAAAACCAAAAATAAAAGGAAAGCGTTTATGTGAAGTTACTTATGAGTGTTTGATGAGGGGTATTGATGTTGTAAAGCCCGGAGCTCATTTTGGTGATATTGGTGCTGTTATAGAAGAGTATGCTCATAAATATGGTTATTCTGTTGTAGATATGTTTTGTGGTCATGGTTTGGGTAAAGTGTTTCATGATGCTCCTAATGTTATGCATTGTGGACGTAAAGGTACTGGGCCAATGATAGAAGAGGGTATGTTTTTTACAATAGAACCTATGATAAATTTAGGAAAGAAGGATGGTGTTATTCTTTCTAATGGTTGGACGGCTGTGACATGTGATCATTCTTGGTCTGCTCAATTTGAACATTCTTTAGGTGTAACAAAAGATGGATGTGAAGTATTTACTTCTTCTCCCAAAGGATTTGATAAACCACCATATTAATTAAAGGGTTCATAATGGTTGAAAATAGTATTGAAAAACCTTTATATATTGGACACAGAGAGCGTTTGCGTCAGCGTTTTTTATCGGATAATGGGGCAAGTATGCCTGATTATGAGTTGTTAGAGTTGCTTTTAACTATGTCTATTCCTAGAAGAGATGTAAAGCCGTTAGCTAAAAAATTGATAGCAAAATATGGAGATATTGGTAGTGTAATTCATGCACCTATACATGAGTTATTAGACGATTGTGGGTTAGGAGTGAATACAATTGTTTTATTAAAATTAGTTTCAACATGTGCATTACGCTCTTCTTGTGCAAGTTTTTGCGATAGCAAAGGTCCTATTATTGCATTTTGGGATCAATTTGAAGATTTTTGTCGGCAACTTATGGCTTATAAAGATGTAGAAGAGTTTAGAGTATTTTTCTTTGATGACCAGTTACATTATAAAGGGAATAAGTTATTAACAACAGGAACTATAAATAAAACAGCAGTTCATCCGCGTGAAATAATAAAGTCGGCTATTGAAAATAAAGCGGTGATTTTGATACTAGCACATAATCATCCATCTGGAGAATGTAAGCCTTCAGCTGCGGATAAAGCTTTAACTGAAGAAATTTGTATGATAGCAGAAGCTATGGATATAGAGGTGTTTGATCATTTAATTATAACAAGAGAAAAGATATTTAGTTTTAGGGCTACAGGGTATATTAAGCCGAAAAGAAGAAGAAGACAAAAAAAGGGTTGCAGAATAAAAAAGATGGTGTAAATATAACATTCGTTAACGGGGCGTAGCTCAGCCTGGTAGAGCGCTTGGTTTGGGACCAAGATGTCGCGTGTTCGAATCTCGTCGCCCCGACCAATTACATAACATAGAAAGTGTATACCTTCTATGTTATTTTTTTTAGGAGGAGAAATGTTAGGGGCTGTAATTGGTGATATCATCGGTTCTCCTTATGAATTTCATAATGTAAAAACAAAAGATTTTAAGCTATTTTGCAATAATAGTTGTTTCACCGATGATACCATTTTGACTTGTGCTACTGCCGAATGGTTGTTATCCGGTGAGGATCCGAAAAAAATTTTGAAAAAATGGGGGGATTTATACAAAAACAGACTTTATGAAGGCGGAAAAGTCGGCGCATTTGGTCCGGGATTCACAAATTGGTTGGAAACAGGCAAGCCTTATGGTGCAAAAACAAACGGGTGCGTGATGCGATTGAGCCCTATCTCTTTGGTAATTGATGATTTGAAAATAGCTTTAAATAAAGCTGTCGAATTGACATCATTAACTCACAACCATGATGAAAGCATATTGGCAACAAGAGTATATATTGAAACAATGTATATGGTCAAAAAAGGACTAAATGTAACTATTATCAAAAATTATATAACGCATAAATACGGATATGATTTATCAAAAAGTGTAGATGAAATACGTTCAAATTATAATAAATTTTATACATCTTGTAAAAATTCTGTGCCCCAGGCCATTATTTGTGCACTAGATGCCACTTCTTATGAAGATGCAATCAGAAATGCCGTCTCATTAGGAGGGGATAGCGATACACTTGCCTGTATGGCCGGAGGAATTGCCGAAATGAAATTTGGTATACCTGAAAATATAAGAAAACAGGCAATGACATATATGGACGATAATGTTTTAAATACCATTGTCCGATTTTATAAAAAATTACAAAAAGAAAAATAAGAATTTCTAAATGGTATCTTTTTCCTGATTTAGGGGGAGTTTGCACGACCACACATACAAAAAGCCACCAAAGATGGTGGCTTTTTTGTTTGAACATGGAATGTTTGACGCGAACTAGCGAGACGCTGGTTTGACCTCAAGCGAGAGGCGAACGGGAGTGCGCCGGTGAGCTTTAGCGAACGAGCGCAGAGGTAACTCAAACTTTCGTGCAGAGTAGTCCAGTCATTCCGCCCCCAACAAACGCTTGTTTATTCAACAAGCGTTTGTTGTTGGTTTTTAAGTTACATTATCTTTCGTTTATATCTACCCTCTTGCATATGGTTTCTTAGGTATATTAATCGAAGTGTCGTTGTTGCCCTTACAATAGGAAGCTCTTTTGGGGTATCAATGCTTTTAATAGCTTCAAATGCGTCTTTTGCTACATTTATATTTTCATTACTTAATTTGCAAAAAAAGCTTGTGAAGTTGCTAAAAATATGGTATACTTTTGATATTGAATTAATATTATTGTTAAATTATGGGACTTATAAAATTGAAATGTTATGAAAAAAGTATTTAAAGTTGCTGTAGTTATGGGTTTTGGTGCTGTTCTAGCATTTGGAGGTTTGTATGGTTCATTTGCGGATTCTCCAAACGGAGCTCTTCCTCCTCTTGAAGGCTGGGGAATGGTGATCGGAAGTATGATTTTTCTTATCGTAGAAGCAATGATTTCTGAGAATGATAAGAAAATGTCTCGTATGGGATTTGTGTTCCACACAGGAGCTTACATTACAACAGCTGTAATCTTATGGCTATGGGGAACTGTCGGAACGTATACATCATATTATACCGTAAATAATTTCGGTTATTATAATGAGTTAAGTTCGAAGAGTGATGGATTAATCCCATTTGTTATTTTAGCCGTACTTTACGTTGCTAGGGCCATTAGACAAATTATTATCGAGAGAGAAAAAAAATGTGCTTAAATCTAAACTACATTTTTTTAGTCACCTAAGGGTGACTTTTTTTGTTATATGAAAGATAATATATATTTTCACAATTGTACATACTTTTATTGTGCATACAGAGAATAGGTTGCTGCTGATCCTAAAGCTTCTGGCATGACAAAAACTCAAGCTGTATTGTTTATTGATAATGCTTTTGCTACTATCACCACTACCATAATACAATTTTTGAAACCTTCTTATTCTTCTCTTAAAATCAGTATAATATTCCAGATTTTCGGCCAGAAACTTGCTAATTATGCTCGACCAAACACAAAAAACCACCTGAAAGGTGGCTTTTTTGCGTTTGTAGATTGCGTGCAATAGGATTAGAACACGTGAAGAAGCGTGTTCGACAAGGAGGCTTGGCGAGACGGGAGTATCGCTGAAAAAGTCGGCGTAGTGGCGCAGATTTTTTGATAAAAAAATCAAGCCAATCTCGTCGCCCCAATAACCAAAACCATAATGTCTTTGTCTTTTGTAATTCCGTAAATCCGTTTGATTTGTACTAAAACTTCTGAAACGTAATAGGAAAATCACACTCTCTATAATACTTTGAATTTGCGATATAATCTCGCAATACTTGCAAAATTATTCCGAAACGTGCTATATACCCTGCAATCATATACCATAGGCAAAACTGGATACGTTTAAAAAAGTTTTATCAAACGAACTGTTGCATAAATCCATGGTAGAAGAAAAATAAATTTTGCCAACAACGGGTGATTACGCATATTACTCGTTCCCAAAAGAAAAAGTAAACTCAGTATTATAATTTCTAGCCTTAGACTACCGATATAAACTTCTTGATTGGTATATGATCAAATTCGCGAAGTTGCTTCTGCTTGGAAGATTTTATCATCTGCTACCGGTATATCAAATAATGATATAATATTTATAATATAATATAACAGATACAATCCAACATACCATTTAAACGACCACAAGAGTTTGAAGGTATCTGATATCACTTGTCTTACTTTATCTTGAAACATATTGTTATCTCGAAATTATAATATTTCTAAAAATATGGCAATAAAATATAATGAAGAAAGAAATATAATCTTTGCTAATAACGGATGATTACGCATATTACTTGTCCCAACAAAAAACAACAATGCAAAGATAATTAACATTAATTTTGTTAACGCTAAATAAATATCTTGGTTATATATGAACCACTTTTCATTCATCCAAATATTATATTGCTTGGGTGATGGAGATATATAAAATAACAGCAAAATCAGATAAAATAATAAATATTGCAATATATACCACTTAAACGACCATAATAACTTGAAAGACTCTGCTAAATTTTGTTTTAAGATTTGTCTTGATTGCTTTACTTTACCATGAAACATTTTGTTATCCTAAAAGTTGTATTTGTGGTGAATTTATAACAATGCAGTAAAAAAGGCAAGAAAAATTCTCTTGCCTTTTTCGTTTAATAATTACCAGTTCTTCGGATATTTAACATATACTGGAACAGAATCTTGACAGTCATCCAAATAATTACTCAATTTTCCTGTTTGCCATGGAATATCAATACATCCGGCAGAACCTTTGGTTAAACCACCATGAATTGAAAATCCGGAACGACCATAGGTGTTGGTATTGGCATCCGGATGTAACCAAACACGACTGGTGCCCCAAGATATTGGATTTCCACTCCAATTACTTTTTTGCTTCATATCAAGCCCTAACTTTTCACCTACTTTCAATGCAAGATTATTCATTGTTAGACTCTGTCTCTGAGCTTGATTTGCATAATAAGTACCTTCTGGAATAGGTCCTTTATTGGGTACATTTTGATGTATTCTACTCTGATAATCGTCGCCTCCAGATTGACCACTTAGATTATTTTGTAATTGACCATTTTGTAATCGGTTACCATCATTCTGTCCATATTTATACAAATCTACGTTCTGACCATTAAATTCAATATAGCAATTCGGGTCATTACTATTCTGTGTTTGCACCGGTGGCGATGTATTACCATAAAGTTGTTTATAGTTATACTCATCATTTTTATACAGATAGTTCTGTATTTCGTTGGCAAACGGATTGGGCGAATTCTCACTCGGCACATCAATTTCTTTCATATCAGAAAACGTACTTGCGCCACGAGGGTCCAAATAATACCATTCACTTTGTCCGGGTTTAGGGTCAGTACGGCGCACCGGACGCTTGCCGTACATAAGTTCACGTGTAATTTCTGTCATTTTCTTTTTCCTTTAGTTAAAATTAGAAATTTACATTTCTATTCTAACAAAAGGGAAGAAGTCTGTATATGCCCTACATCATGCAGAAATTAAGCTTTATCATGCAAAAGCTTTTTAAATTCACGATTATTTTGTTGTGCCAATTGTCTTAATTTGTTCTTTTGATTCTGTTCTACATAAGGAATTTTCATATCGTTTGCTTTATTTACTAAAAACCAATCTACAAAACTGTTTGCTGTCAGTTTATAGCCATTTTGCAAAGCAATAGCAAACTGTTCTTGTTGAACTTTTTTAAAATACTCTCGGAAAGGCGCGTACTTTTGGTCTTTAATGTCTGATTTTCGTTTGGCTTCTGAGCGCGCATGGCATTCTATAATGGATTCTATAGTATCGTTGCGCAGTTCACTCCAATGTTCTCTGTCCTCTATCAGCATATCTGCCGCCCAAGATAAAATCTGTTGTTGCATCTCTTTATCTTGTTGCAATTTATGGTTATGCAAACACATTTCATCAAATTTACGTAGTGCTGTAATCGATATAATTTCCTTAAAATCCATTTTCGTTCCTTTTTAAAAATAAGAAATATATTATATTAGTTAGGTTGTAAGGTATTAAAATGCAATACATAAAATTTACTCCTCGTAACTTTGTTGTTGCGAGGAGTTTTTGATTAGAAGTTATTTGAATTAACAATCTCTTTTAACTTCATACAGGTTTCATTACGTTTTTCAATACATTTTACACATTGTTTTGAAAGTTTTTCAGTTGCTTCCAATGTTTTTTCAATGCTTTATTATATTTTTTGGTAATTGTATAACTATATATACATACACCCAAAACAGTTATAATGAAAAGAAATACAACAATTAAAATAATCACTAAATCAGTATTTATACGTAAGGTTTTTAAGGGTTATTTACTTTATTATCATTACCTTTATATTTATTTGCAATTTTTCTTGTAAATTCCTCATTAACAATTTGTTGCTGGATTTCTTTTCTGTGTTTATTAACACGCTTATTTTCCTTATTAAAGGTAACAACAAAATAAACAACACCCGCAACAGCGATTGTTAAAGGGATAATAAAATCCCAAGAGAGCCCTGTAATAAAATCAGTAATTTTTTCCATAATATGTATGTTTTTAATTAGATATCATAATTTTAATAGAGGGTTGATAGTAAGATACTTTATTGTAAAAATCAAATATTTTTTGGTTTAGTTTTTTGGGGAATCATTATTTTCTAAATCATAATAATCTTTACTTGATTGGATGGGTGAAAGAAAGTTCATATATAAATAACACATTGATAAATAGTAAAAATAAGAGCTCCCTTTTGTTGGGAGCTCTTATTTTTGAGAAGTTTACTAAGAAATGTACTTTTTAGCTCCTTTAATCATGAGTTTTATTTCCCATTTTTTGCAGAAACGTTCAAATCCTTCATAAGCGAATAATGTGTGATGAAAAAATAAATCCCAATCAATTATTTTATAGTTTTTAGAAAACCAATCAATATGTTTTCTCCATTGTACTGTATAGTAGTGCTGTAGTTCACTAGGAGTTCCATATTTTTCAGCCAACTCTTTGGCTCGCATATATAAACATTGGGCTTGAGCTTTTGTACCATGGAAACGACAATCATAACCGTCATATAAACCTTTATAATAACGAATGTGAGGTGGTTTGATATCATACATTATGGCTTGACAAATGGTCATTGCATAGTGATGATTCAAACAATGTTCTAGAAAAGCATCCATTGCAGATGAAAATATAAAGTTATATACCCCCTGTGTTAAATATAGTTCGTTTTTATGTAGATAGGGTGTACTATATACATCATATATATCTGTTTTATGCGGTATTACACCAAATTCAAGACGTGGATCATATGAGTGAAAGCATGATGAACATGTTTTAATTATTTCATGTCCTTTAAATAGACCTTCAAAACTAATAGTTCGCCATACTCTTCTAAATGCAATTGCTAACAATGTCGTTGTAATGTGAGGATTTATTTTGGACATCTCTTCATGATGGTTTGCCATAAGATTCATAAAATCATCTGAAATATCTCTCCGTTCTTTCGGAAGACCGACCATTTTAGGAAGAATGATGTCATAAACAATTTTGCTAAAAGACATTTTTTCAAGCTTGGTAATTTCTATACCAGTTTTAGCTGAGATTTCTTCGTAATATTTCATAAGCAAATATGCCACAGACTATCAACGATAGTTTATTATGTAGCCTTCTAAATATATATATAAGTAATTTTTTCTCGAGAAAATTATAGAACAAATATTTCTTTTGTCAATAAATGTTTCAAGCGCTTCTTTTTTAAAATCATAGACAAAAAACACCTTGATATATATTAATTTTTGTGATATAAAGAATTTAAGAAAAAATTATTATGTCTAAATTTATTGTGTATGGAAAAAAATTGGGAAGATTACGAGAACGTAGCAGAAGCGTATAACGAATGGTTGTTGACTAGCGAGAATAAAATCTTGCCTCTTTCTGTGGTTTACAAAAATGGCGATGGATTAGTATTGTCTAATTGTGTAAGAAAAAAAGAAAAGCCTATAGGTATCTTGATAAGCGGTGAAAGTGAAAAGCGTGTTGTGATACCTTTTGTTAGAGGAGTTAAATTCGGTGAAGCGCCTGAATGTCCTAAAATTGATGACGATGTAAAGTACCGATTTTCATTAACCATGTATATCTTGGAGATGGAAGAGGGAATTGCTTCAAATGGAAAACCCTATATTGACTCTGTTTTAGATTATGTAAATGATCGTAACATGGTTTTGTTTAAGGGGCGTCGTCAGATTAAAATCGAGCATGACCGTACATGGCATTATTATGGATTTAATGATGAGTATGGTAACGAACAAGGCGTTTGGAATGATAAATGGGGTTTAGTATTAAAAGAGCATGTGCTCAAAGAATGCTATCAAAATATTGATTACCAGCCATATCAGGGTGGAAAATATCAATCTTTCCATGCGTTTGTTTTGTAATCTCTTACTAAAAAACGCTTGTTATATAACAAGCGTTTTTTGTATTTGATATAGTGAATATTTTGATTTCATAAAAAAATCCTATCATTATTAATGATAGGATAAATAGATTAATCTTGCTCATATATGAGTATCTTGTTTTTGCAAACATTTACGCAATTGAGACGGATACCTAAAAGTATTACCATCAACAAGATACCTACCATTCCTATGATAAAAGCCGTTTGTGTGGAAATATCAAGGATAAAGTAGCTGATTAGTGTTAAGCAGATAATGATAGCTAGAGCTATCATAGCCTTTGCTACATGTTGGCTTTTGATGTAAGCAGATACCTCTTTTTTGTTGTGAGCGAACAGTACAGCCTTTTTCCACGGAAAAATCAGAGAATATCCACTTTCTTTGGGGGATTTACCAAATTCTTCTTCAAAATCTGCTTTGGCTTTTTTTAATAATTCTTTAGATTTCATAAAAATAAAATTTAATTATAATAATTAAGTTGCTTGGTTGAAGTATATTTAACATAAATTTAAAATCAACATAAAAATAATGATTTTTTGCTATATATAATGTTTATTGACAAAAATTGTAAAATGTAGCATAATAAAATAATAGGAGAGATGAAATGGAAAGATTATGGGATTGGCATCAAAAGGGAGATCTTTACAATAATATTGATGTTTTTGTTTCAGATTTGAAAAAGATCAATGCTCAAAAGGGTGTTTTATTGAAACATCAAATGTTGAGTAGTGGTGATATATCTCAATCTGTATCTGTAATGTTAGTGATGGCTAAAAATAATCCGGAAATGACAAATTCTGTTGTTGAAGCGGCATTGGAAATGAATAAGTATTTGAATTCTTATTATGCAAAATCAACAAATCAAGTGCTTGCTGCAGAAAAACTAATGGTTCCTGCAATGCTTGAGGCTTTAGAGAGTTGGATACAAATAAATGTGAAAAATTCTAACTTAATAGCAAAAGCAAAACTTTTGGTTTTTAAGTCAAAAAAGGATATTGAGAAAGATAATCATCCTACAAGGCGGAATATTTATGATGGATATGTTTCTGCTTATGGAGGTGAGAGTATTAGTCGAGCAGTGAAAAATAGTATGACGAAGTCGAATATTAAGCCTAGAATTCGTGAAATATAGTTTAAAAAACAGAGAATCTTAGATTCTCTGTTTTTTTTGTTTAGAATGCGTCATTTTTTGAAAAAATTGCGAATTCTTTTTTTGATTGTAGGTTTGGGATTGTCTAGATTGACTCTTTGGGTGGTTGGATCGAGAGTGTATGTGTTGTCATTAACACGTAAAATGAGATGTCTTCTATCTGTTATCCATTTCCAAGGACCACTTTCAACCAGAGTGATAGATTCTTCGTTTAACTTGAATAACTCTATCTTTTCTCCGTATTTATCTCCCATTATTTTTATGATCGCATTTTTTCCAAAGGTCTGGCAATTTTCATGAAAAAACCATTGTTGTTTTGCTTGGCACCAGACAAAAACACCATTTAGCGCACTAAAGGTTTCGTCCTGTTCTCCTTCTCTAGGTTTATACGAATTCGGGGTAAATATGTCATAATACCCATTTTTATCCAAGGCCGCAATTCGGGGTCTATTAGTTTCTTTGATTAAAACGTATGATGTTCCAAGAACTACTGGCTTATCTTTAAGGATATGGCAGAGCTCTATACCTTTATCAGTATTTTTTACAAAATATTCCCACGATGCTCTGGAATAAACAATCATGTTAGCTGTTGTAAAATGCTCTATTTCGCACTTTTTACCGAGCAGATATTCTTGCCAGCAACCATCTTTAAACACAGGTGTATACCACTGGTTATTTTTTTGGAAAATACAGATTCCACCAATAAAATCTATAGGGTCATTTTTTTGTAGATTTACTTGAAAAACTTCATTGCCTTGTATTCCGTGCAAGGTAACACCGTTTTCATTGTAAAGCAAAACATGGGATGAAGAATATAACTGAACAGCTTCTGTTGCACGTGCTATTTCTTTAAATCCTTCAACGTCAGAATCATCAAGATACAAGATGATTAAACCCTCTGCTGGGCTTTTTAATAGAAACTTTTTCATAATACTAAAAGAATTAATGATTTATATTAATAATTTTTTTGCGTGCTCATACTATAAAGTGTTTCTATAGATGTCAAGATTTATTGTGTAATTCGGCTAGAACGCGTTCAACAAATAACTTTGTCGGATTTTTTAATTCTTTAGGGTTAAAATTCTTTGGTTCTATACCAATATTGGTTGCCAAGAAAACAAATTCATCCCAATCAAGGGTGTATTTAGAACATAACATATTATATAAAACATAGCAATCATGTCTGATTTTAGAGTCTATATAAATTCCTGTTTTACTTATAGCGGTTGGAATAGATATACTTGTGCTTTCACAGCTGGCAAAACTATCTGCTGTATGCATAACCATTGTATTATCGAAATAAATTATCCCAGGATAAATGTTACCAATTTGTTTAGTTATATTAAATTCATCTTCGTATTTTCCTGAATAAATGCGCCATCTTGAAGGAGATCTGTCTTCATCTGTTGTGGCTATGGTTTTGCAGTTATGAAATAATATTCGAGGGTTATTTTTTGATTTTTCATGTAAATAATCTGTTATATCATTCGGGGTTCTTGGTCCGTTAGCTATAATTATACTGTATCCGTACTGAGATAGTTTTTCAGCATCTTGATATAATTTTTTTGCATATTCCATGTTGAATTGTATTTCAGGACCATTTACTCGTCCTCCTAAAAGCATAACTACCCTTTTTGATGATTGGCAAAATAAATCATATTTTTTTAACCATTTTTCTAATTTTTTATCTTTTGATAAAGATGATATTTTTTCAATTAATTGTTTGTGCTTCTTTTTTATTGATGATGTGGTAAAATTACTTACAATTCCTTTTGTTATAACAATTTTAGATTTTAATCTTTTGTTTTCTAAAAATTTAAAATTTGTGTCTGTTGATACAAACATGTGTTCAGGTATATTAATAATATCAACATATTTGTAAGGATGTAGTCTGCTGGTTAAAACTGTTGTTAATATTTTTCCGTAATTGTGTTTTTTGTAATATTCTTTAACAACTCTACACATTGCATCAATGTTTTTATCAGATAATTCATTAAGTGCTTGAGTATATGACATGATAAATACTTTTGGGGGAGTCTTTATTTTTTGAAAGTATTTATCTAGCATTTTGTTTGCATCATTTTTAAATGAACGATAACTTTTGTAGTTAAGAATACTAAAAGGTTCTCTCATTTCTGATAATGTTTTTTTATTTAGAGGAAATAAAAAATTTTTTTCACTTTCTTTTGCTGTTTTTGTTTGTTTTGCGAAAGTTTCTAATGCTCCCCATATTTGGTTTAATTCTCCAGTATTAGGTGTAGCTAAAGCAAAAGCGAAAATGTCTTTCATTAATTTACTCCTAAGTATCTTTTTATATTGAATAATTCTAATATATTTTCATGGTATATAATTAAAATAGAAATAGTTGCGATTAAGATAACAGTGTCTATAATAGACCATAATATGGATTTTTCCGGAAGATTGATTTTTATATTTTGTTTATTGATATAATCTATATAAACCATAAAAGATGAGATTATGTATATAGGGCGGATAATAAGTAGAATAAAAATGATGGAAATAGTGATAGGCATAAAAACGTACATTTTTACATAATAAACATCTTTAGGGACTTCTTTTGGGATGAATAATAGTATAGAAATTATACAAAGGGTGTGTAATATCCAACATATGGCGGAGAAACCTAAACGAAGTTGTATTAATTCTTTTTTATTTTTAATGAGAGATAAGCAGTCTTTTTTTGCTTGGTCGGTATTTCTTCCACAGATTATAGATGAAATAAATCCTAATGAACTTATTTTCCATGATAAATATATAGCTTCATCTTTTGAAGTTCTGATAAAAATTGTTTTGTGGTGTTTTCGAGAGAAAAAACGCAATAATATTTGTTTAATTGTCCACCATCCGTCGAGACAAAAAATCAACCAGATATGTGAAATTTTATTACAAACAATTTGTAAAGAGCTTGCTATTGTCGATTTATGTTTTTGAGAGTTTAATATGTATGATGCACCAATACAAAATGTAAAAAAATTTATGGAAAAATATATGATTGCAATACAAAGGAGTGTCCATATTGTAAAGGATATCAGAGGAGAGTTTTTCGGAAATATTTTTAATATATCTAAACATAGATAAAATATTAAAGGAATACAAATTATTTGAAGAATGGTAAAAAAAAGAGTTTCTTTTTCCTTAAATATAAAAGAGAAAGATTTTCCTAAAAATGAAAAAAAATATTTGATACATTTTAATGCTTGAAAATTATTCTCTTTTTCAAAAATCTGATATGCTTCTTCTTTTATATTTCTGAGATATTTTGCATTTATTTTGTTGTTACACATAATACATTCATTCCAGTGATTATATTTGAGTGTATACTACAAATGATTTTCTAAAAAAAAGTTAAACTATTTGGCTTTTTGTTGTTGGCGAAATTTGATAAATTCTGGAAATAATAACAAACCAGTTTTTTTTACAAAATTTCCATATAATTCTTTAACTTCTTCTATTTCCCTTTGAGGAGCGGAGCGTTTGTGCATCATGTTTATTACGTTTTCCCATTTTAAGGCTATTTCCGTCATCTCTAAGTTGTTAAGAGAGCTATTTCTGGAACGCATTAGCTGATCTCTAATAACAATAGAATTTTTAATGTCTTTGTCACTATCGTAGAAACATTCGTGTTTTCTATTATATATGCTTATTTTATCAACAGTTTTGAAATCATTCATTTTGGATAAGATTTCCGGAAGAAGCTCATAGGCTTCATTGTGTACTTCTAGTGTTGCAGGAAAACCCACACCCGATAGTTTGATTTGTTCTTCTTGTCTGGTATACATTGATACTTCACTAATGTTTCTATGTACACCAAGCGCAACACATTCAATTCTATATCCGTTTTCTCTTGCTTGTATAAGAGTTTGCATTTTATAGTCATCCGGGCTTAACAATATACTTTCGATGAGAATATTATACTTATTTTGGAAACAATAATCAAAAAGCATCGAGCGAGCTTTTCCGGCATCTTTTTTGGTTTTAAACGCATAATTTGCACGGTCTTCTTGTAGGATTTTAGCTGCGTGAGGATGCAGAGCTCTAATATCATCTGTTCCAAATCGAACAGGTGCTTCTGTTAGGTTCTCTTGGGCATATCTTAGTGATGAGTAGCTTTTCCCAGCCCCTGATTGTCCTGTTAATAAAATGAATGTGGGGGTGTTCGAGGTTTTTTTATCTGTAGTAAATGTCGGTATAATAAGTTCATTAACCCATTTTTGATGCTCTTCGGGTGAGAGTATGAAATTAAACATGATTCTGCTCCTGTAATTTTTTCAAGTAAGGTGCGTAATAATTTTTTATTTTTTGAATGAGTTGTTTTTTTTCTAAATATTTTAATTCTGTTTGTATTTGTTTGATTTGTTTTTTATATTCTTTTGCTTCTATAGGTGTTGATTGTTCTGCCAGATTATACAATTCTCGTATTAATGATAATAATACAAAATTTGCTGAATCAATGCTAATTTCTTCAGAGCTCATTAGATAAATCCTTTAACTATCCATTCTTCGTTGCTATAAGCAAGACACAAGATTGCTCCATTAGGAATTTCACTTCCATTTAGTCCTAAAGCAATTAGAATTTGTGAAAGCATTATACCATGAGAAGAAATTGCTATGGATTGATATTTAGTGTCTTTAACGTATTTTTTCAATCCTTCAAAAACTCTTAAGCGAACCTCTTTTTTGCTTTCTCCACCTTTAAATCGTTCATTTTCATATTTTGTTTCAACACTACGCCATTTTTTATATTTTTCACCAAATTTTTTCTGTATTTCTGTATAATGCATTCCTTCAATTTCGCCAACATTTACTTCTATAAAATGGTTATCATAAATTATTTGTTTCTGAAGTTCTTTGTTGGCGATATCTGCCGTTTGTTTTGCTCTTGTTAAAGGAGAGCAAATAATTATATCAATTTGTTTATCTTTGAGTTTTTTTCCGATGTTTTCTGCTTGTTGTTTTCCTAATTCTGTTAAAACAGAATCGTTTGTTTGTCCTTGTGTTCTACCTGCAAGGTTATAAGTGCTTTGTCCATGACGGAAGATATATAATAATTTTTCCATTTTACCTCCGTTTTATTATATGTATATAGCTTTACAAGAATTTAAGGGCAACCATGCAATTGCGCCAGTCACAATCACATGCTTTTTCTGCATCTTCTGTAGATAATGGTTTGCGAGATATTATACCTTCATCTTTTGTATCGTACTTTTCTCCTAAATTATCAATGAGCAGATAGGTTTTTAAGTTATATAATCCATTATATGGTGTGTGTGGCGTAACAAAAGATGATTCTAAACCTATAAAGTTTGGAATGAATTGACGCCAATTAGTTTGAGATAACATGACACATTCACTTTTTTTAAGATTTGTTAATAGCAAAATATATGCGCCTACGCCGTTGTTTGCTTCATTATATTTATCTGGTTCTTTATATAATGCAAAATATAGTGTTCTTTCTGCAATAGTGCTAAATGCTTCGTAAAAAAACATTTTTCCTCCGAATCTGTTGGGAATTTGGTATCCCAGAGGAGTGTTCATAATTTCTACATCAAAGGGGAGAAAATTACTCATTGCAACGTAATTTGTTGTAAAATCTTTATATTTTCTATTTAAATATGAATCATGAATATTTCTTGCTATAAATTCTATATCATCCTTTGTCTTTAATACCTTATTGTGTGTTCCTACACCAAAATAAAAAAAGTACATACCAAATAGGAATAGGATAAAAGGAAGGAAGATGTAAAGTAATTTCATTACATTTTCGAAACCGGAAGTTTTTTGTATATCCATTTCTTTTCCTTATAAAGATTTGCAATAATAACGATGTAATATTATATGTAATAGGTTAACTTTTTGATAAGATTAATATTTACGTATTATTCCAGATAAAATACCTTGAATTTTTATTCTATCAATAGAAAATGTTTGTGTTTTATATTCTTTGTTACAAGGTATTAAATGAATTGTTGAAGCTTCTTTTTTCAATATCTTTAAAGTTGCTTCAGAATTATCAATCAGAGCGACAACAATTTCTCCATTATTTGCTTGTTCTTGTTTTTTTATAATGGCTGTATCTCCATCCATTATTCCGGCTTCAATCATCGAATTTCCTTCAATAGTCAAAGCATAATATTGACCTCTTTCAACCATATTGAAGGGAACAGAAATTGTTTCTGTTTCATTAGCTATTGCTTCAATAGGTGTTCCTGCAGCTATTTTACCATATAATGGAATTTGAGCAGAACTATTTTGGAGAGCTTTTTCTCTTTTTCTTTCCTCTTCAATAATATTTTGAGGTTTAAATTTTGGTAGTCTGATGACTTCAAGGGCTCTAGCTTTGTGAGGTAATTTTTTTATGAAATTTCGTTCCTCTAAAGATGTTATTAATGCATGTATTCCTGATTTTGATTTTAAACCTATAGCATTTTTCATCTCATCAAAAGATGGACATTGTCCGGTTTCTTTATTTATTTTGTTTATGAACATTAAAAGGTTGTATTGTTTTTCTGTAAGCATTATGATCTCCTTGAGTTTGTTCTATTTTAGTTCTGAATTATTTAAAGTCAAGAAGATTGTAACTTATTGAAGATAAATAAAAAAGCCAAAAGGCTTTTTTATTTATCTGTTTCTAAAAATTGATAACCTATTTTTAAAAATTTATTAGTTCTGGATTTTTTTAGTAAAGTAAAATCTGTTTTTAGAAGCTCTTGTAAATTTTGTTTAATTGTATGTCTAAGATTTTCAAAAGTTTGTTTAGGATTTCTATGAGCGCCTCCTAATGTTTCGGGAACAATTTCATCAATGATTCCCAGTTGTTTCAAATCTTGAGCTGTTAAGTGTAAGGCTTCTGTAGCTTCTTTTGTTTTATCTCCTGATCTCCATAAAATAGAAGCACACCCTTCCGGAGAAATTACAGAATAAATTGAATGTTCTAGCATTATTACTCTATCTGCGGTGGCAATAGCTATTGCACCACCAGAACCGCCTTCACCAATTATTGTTGAGATTATCGGAGTTTTTACTTTTAAACACTTTTCTATAGATGATGCTATTGCTTCTGCTTGTCCTCTCGCTTCGGCATCTATTCCTGGGTAGGCTCCTGCTGTATCAACAAAAGAAATTATAGGAAGCTTAAATTTTTCAGCCATATCCATTAATCTTTGAGCTTTGCGATATCCTTCCGGTTTTGCCATTCCAAAGTTATATTTTATACGCGAATCTAAATCATTTCCCTTTTCTTGTCCAATAACTACAACTGGGATGTTTTCAAATTTTCCGATGCCACCGACCATTGCAACATCATCTCCAAAACATCTATCACCACATAATAATGTGAAATCAGAAATTAGGGCATTGATATAATCTAGACAATGGGGTCTTGATGGATGGCGAGCTATTTGTGCTTTTTGCCAAGGCGATAAATGGCGATAAACATTTTCTGTGTGATTTTTTAAATGTTGTTGCAATCTGTTGATTTCTCTTGTTATATCAATGTCTTCGTCTTTGGCTATACATTTCAGATGTTCTATTTTATCTTCAATTTCTATTATAGGTTTTTCAAAATCCAGTATAACTCTTTCATTTTCATTCATATTTTACCTCATTTTCTTTTTATTTGAGGCAATTTTAACATAAATTTTTTAAAAGTTTAGTGTTTTATTTTATGTTGTTAATGATTGTTAATTTTTTTATAAAAAACTTTGCTTATTATATGTTGATGGATATAATATTGCTTGTTGATATGTGTATTTTTCCAAAAAGGATATAAATATGTTAATGTTTTCTTTTTTTGTGACTGTATTTTCGTCTGTTTGTTGGCTTATTTATGCAATAATGTTTGTTAATTCTAAGCTTTTGGATAGTGGTTTATGGGAACAAAGCTTTTCTGATATGATTATTTTATTGGCAATCGTGTTTTTGCCTATACTTGTTATCTGGATGATTTTTGGTTACATTAATCAATTTTTTGCTAATAAAATGATGAATACCAAGCAAAATGAGTTGTTAAGACAGTTACAGAAAAACCAAGATTATACAGATTTAGTTGTTCGTGTTATGCTAGATGCTGAGCATGAAATAAAAGATGGTTTTGTCATAAATAAATTTGATATGTTTATTGCCGATATGAATGAATCTTTAGGGGAAATAATTCAAAGATGTAATATAGCTTCTTCAGCCCAATTAGAGCAATTATGGCAACGAGTTCGTCGAGGAGAAAGATGGACATTGGGTAAAGCTATATTGGATGCTAGTAAAAGTCAGAGTACTTTTAACGCTTGGGTTCAAGAAAAGGTTAATAGAGATAAGGTCTTTAGAGGGACATTAATGGAGTTTTGTTTTAGATATCAAAATTTGTTACAGCTATTAGAAAAGCATGATCGTGACAGAATATTTTTGCGTATAATAGAAACTGGAGTGTTTGGTAAGGTTTATTCTATAATTGCTCCATTAAGCGATGGTATTAGAGATATTGATTCTAAAATTGCACAGAGTAGTGATAAAAAAGAAAGTAATCGGGATTATGCCTCTGTTTTGAAAATAGCGACGATGGAGGAACCTTCTGCAACAGAAACAATAATGAATGTTGATAAGGATGATATTGATGATGTTCCTGTTATAGAAAAAAAATCATTCTTTTCTAAATTAAATCCTTTTAAATCTAAACGAGAAGAAACTTTTGATGATGATATAGATCAGGATCCATTTTTTAAAGCTTTACAAAATAGTTTTAGAGGAAATGAGGACTCTGATAGCGATTTTGTAGAACCAAAGATGTCTGAAAATGTTGAGAGTGCCTTGGAGCCAAAATTTGAAAGAGATTATTCGGATTTTAAGAATATAAATGAAACGTTGAATACAATAAAAGAAGAAAATTCTGAAGATAATATAATATCTATAAATGCTGATGAGAAAGAGAAGTTTAGTTTGACTGGTACAGATAATATTCTGACAGAGAAGCAAGGTGATGAATTTAATAAAAGAAACGAAGATTTTGTTTATCCTTTTGGTGGTTGGACAGATGAAGAAAATTATAGCAAGTAGTTTTTTTTTATTTAGTTTAATTTGTCAAGCTGAAGCTAAAGTGTACGACCGTATTGCTTTGTATGGCGAATCTAAGTATGTAGGTAATTTTAAAAATTTTGACTATGTAAATCCGGCTGCTCCTAAAGGCGGAAAGATTGTTTTACCGGCATATGGTTCGTTTGATAATTTTAATCCTTATATTTTTAAAGGTGTTGCGGCTTCATTCGTAGCTGAATTAAGTTTTGAAACTTTAGGTTTTTCCCCTTCAGATGATCCTTTTACGGTATATCCGTTGCTTGCAAAGTATTTTGATTTGCCAAAAGATAATTCATATGTTGGGTTTATCTTAGATGAAAAAGCAAAATTTTCTGATGGTTCTCCTGTGCTTGCTGATGATGTTGTTTTTAGTTTTAATGCAATTATAGAAAAAGGGGCGCCTATCTATAAAATATATTATTCTGATGTTGATCGCGTTGAAAAGATTTCAGAGAGAGAAGTAAGGTTTTATTTTAAAAAGGGTATTAAAAATAAAGAACTACCTATGATTTTGGCTCAATTTAGTATTTTCTCAAAAAAAGACTGGGATGGATACGATTTTGATAAACCTTCTTTACGAGTTCCTTTAGGAAGTGGTCCATATATTGTAAAAAATTTTCAAGTAAATAAATTTGTAGAGTTGGAAAAAAATAAAAATTATTGGGGACGAAATTTAGCAGTTCGTAGAGGATTTTATAATTTTAATACTATCCGATATGATTATTATCAGGACACCACCGTTACTCTTCAGGCTCTTTTTTCCGGAGATATTGATGCAAGAGAAGAGTATATTGCAAAAATTTGGATGACAGGTTATGACAATGAGCTTGTAAAATCCGGAAAAATTAAAAAAGAGAAATTTGAGCATAATAATCCTGCCAGACTACAGAATTTTGCATTTAATATCAGGCGGGATAAGTTCAAAGATAGACGTGTTCGTAAGGCTATTGATTTGGCATTTAATTTTGAGTGGGCAAATGAAAAGTTATTTTATAATCAATATAGGCGTTTATTCAGTTATTTTTCCAATACAGGAATGGAGGCGACAGGTTTACCAAAAGGTAAAGAAAAAGAAATATTGCAAAAATATAAGGATAAATTAGCGCCAGATATTTTTAATAAGCCTTTTGATTTGACTATAAGTGATGATATTTATAATTCTAGAGATAATCTAAGGAAAGCTGTTTCATTATTAAAAGAGGCTGGGTATGATTTTATTGATGGAAAAATGACAAACTTAAAAACACGTGAAGCTCTAAAAATAGAAATTTTGAGCAATTCTGCTAATGGAGCTACTTTTACTAAAGTAATGTTACCTTTTATTGAAAACTTAAGAAAAATAGGAATTGATGCTGTTTTTAGGAACCTTGAGGTAAATATTTTTAAAAATAGGTTGGATAAGTTTGATTTTGATATGGCAATCATATCATATGGTGTAAGTCAGCTTCCTGGTAATGAACAAAAAGAATATTGGGGCAGCGAATCAGCAGATATAAATGGAAGCAATAATGTTATAGGTATAAAAAATGAGGTTGTTGATGAGCTAATTAAAGGAGTTATATCTGCACAAGAAAAAGATGAGTATGTCGCATATGTAAAAGCTTTGGATAGGGTTTTGTTAAGTGAAAATTATATGATATTTCAGTGGTATTCTCCTTATGAAAGAGTAGGTTATTATGATAAATTCGGATTGCCAAATTCGGATTTAAAGGTTGGTTTTCAACCATATATCTGGTGGATGAAGGAATAAATATGCGTAATTATATATTTAAAAGATTGTTGTTGATACCTTTTACATTGTGGGGAATAATCACAGTTAATTTTGCAATTATTCAGCTGGCTCCAGGTGGACCAGTTGATTATGTTTTAGCGCAATATCGAGGAATGAATACAGACACAAAATCACAAATTACTTCATCGGTTGAAACAAATTCATCTGCAAAAAATACAAATTCAAAATATGTTGGAGCTCAAGGAGTTCCTGATGATCTAGTAAAGGCGTTAGAAAAGCAATTTGGTTTTGATAAGCCTTGGTATTATCGTTATGGTAAGATGATAAAAAATTATTTGTGTTTTGATTTCGGAAAAAGTTATTACAGAGATAAAACAATTTGGGAATTAATAAAAGAAAGAATGCCTGTTTCTGTTTCTTTAGGCTTGTGGTCTACACTAATTATTTATCTGATAGCAATACCTCTAGGTATAAGAAAAGCGCAAAAAGATGGAACTTCTTTTGATATTTTTACTTCGTTTATGGTTATTATCGGGTCTGCAATGCCAGTTTTTTTGATAGCAGTTTTTTTGATAGTATTCTTTGCTGGTGGTATATATTGGCAATGGTTCCCTTTAAGAGGCATTGTTTCGGATAATTGGGATAGTTTAGGTTTTTCGGATAAAATTATTGATTATATTTGGCATATAACATTACCTGTTATAACAATGGTTATTGGCGGTTTTGCCAGTTTAACGATGTTGACTAAAAATTCTTTTTTAGATGAAATAAATAAACAATATGTGCTAACTGCTAAGGCAAAAGGTGTTTCAGAAAGGGGTATTTTGTATGGACACGTTTTTAGAAATGCAATGCTGATTATTATTGCTGGGTTTCCATCTCTTTTAATAAAGATGTTGTTTACGGGGTCTTTACTGATTGAAGTTATTTTTTCTTTAAATGGGTTAGGTTTATTAGGTTATGAAGCTATTACAACAAGAGATTATCCTGTTGTTTTCGGTACGTTATATATTTTCGGATTATTGGGATTAGTTTTAAAATTAATTAGTGATATTACATATTCTATAGTAGATCCTCGAATAACTTTTGATAAAAATTAGAGATTGTTTATTATTTCTGCTATCTCAGATGAGGCATTAAGGCTTTTTTTAGGCACAAAATCAGCAGCATTTTTGTCTTCAATCAGTATAGCGCATTCGCTTTGACAAAGAGATTCCACAAAACGCATATGCTTTGCTGTTAACCAGTTTTTTCCTGTAAAAAGATATATAGGTTTTCCGGTTCCAGTGGCCTCGCAGCACATTGATACAGAATCTCCCGTAGCAATAATATTATCTGCACATGCTAAAAATCCACTATATGGATTTTCTCGTTTATCACCCCATAGATAAGTATATTGAGGAATGTCTTTTATTTCATTCATTATTATTTCTTCAGCTTCTTTACCAGTTCTGCGTGATGTAGTAATTAATATTGAACCTCCAATTTGTTCTTTTAATTTTTTGATGGCCTGTCCTAAGGATAGTGCATTTTCTTTAGAAAAAGCTTTATTTTTTATTGCACCGCCAACGATTACTGTTGTTAGAGGTTTTGGTAGATGGGAGAATTTTTTATCCCAAATAATTTTAGCTTCAGAAAGATATTGTGGGGTTATTCTATGTGGGCAACCAGTAATGTAATGTATGTTGGATGTAAATTTTTTGTTTTGATCATGTTCAGGAACTATGATTAATGAAAAATCTTCCAAACCAGTTTTTCCTGGGTGCATTAACTGTATTAATTTTGTTTTTGGAGATAATTTTTTTATGTATCTGGCGATAGGAACAGTTCTTCTACTGATAGAAAGTACATAATCGGGAAATGGTGCATTTAATGATTCTCTGGTTTTAGTGGTTGTACCTAAGAGAGTTTTTCCTCTTATCCAATTGGGTAAAGCTGCAAACTTGTTGTATTGTATTTCTTTTTCAATTATTTGAAAAGTATCTTTATTAAGTGCATCTATTATTCCCTTGGCTTGTCCTACACTTCCGCGGCGATCATCCATTAAACTCCAAAAAATCTTAGGCATTTTTTGCTCCATAATATTTTATTTTAATTTTTATTTAATATATGATATATCAAAAATATAGCAAGAATTTTTTCAAGGGAGATGGAAATGTTAAAAAAAATTATCTATTTACTGTTTATATGTTTTGCATTAAATGCAGAAGCGCAAGTGGCTAAAATTTCATCTTCTAAAACTAATTCTTATGAAGAAAGATCCAATTATATATCTGCTGTTGGTGTTAATAAGAGTATTGTTAGTCCAGAACAGGAAAAAGCAGCGCATGAAGCAAGAAAAGAGGAAATGGAGAATAATCTGGTATTAAAAACGATGCGAGGTTTTTTGAAAAATTCCGGAGATCAGAAAGATGCACGAAATATAATGATTTTAAGAGAAGTTGTTAATTTTAAAATGGGTGATGAAAAATTAGAAAAAGAGTTAGACGAGTTAGAAAATAATAGAGAATATAATAAAAAATTAAATAAAATAATGAGTAAATTAAGTAATGATAGAATGAGAAATAGTAAAAATAGAGAAGTAATGCGTATTTTACAGGAGGCAGGAGATAAAATTTATAATCTGTTATCTAATTAAGAATTGTTTAATATCTTTAGCTTATACTTAGCATGTGGATATAGCCATGAGGTTATCAAGAGAGGTATTATGAAAAAATTAATTGTTGCTTTTTTAGTAGTTTTGTGTGCTTCATGTCAATCTCAGATAGATGACGGAGCTATTTATGCTTCAGATACTGAACGCTTTCGTCAAAATATTGCAACGAAGGCTATGGGAGATGATTATGTTGTCTATGAGTACAAGGATGTAAGAATCGATGATGTTGCAACATTAGCTTCTCGTTATTGTTATGAAACAAATCCAAATAAAAAGGCTTTTTTAAGAGATATTTATATGCATAAAAATCATAAGAGAAGAGTTACTTTTGATTGTGTTGACCTTGCATCTGAATAGTTTTATCCCTATATAGAATCTAGGGAGAATTTAAATGAATAAGGATTTATATCAGATATTAGGTGTTAATAAAAATGCATCTGAGGCAGAAATAAAGTCTGCATATAGAAAATTAGCTAGAAAGTATCATCCGGATTTAAACAAAAATGATAAGAATGCGGCAGAGAAGTTCAAAGAAATTTCTAATGCTTATGATATTATTGGTAATGTAGACAAGCGTAAGAAGTATGATAATAATGAAATAGATGCAGATGGTAAACCAACAGGTTTTGGTGCTGGTTTCAGTTCGGAAAATCCATTTGGTTCAGGAAATCCTTTTACGGGTGGGTTTAGAGGGGCTTCTGGTTTTGGTGGTGCGAATGGTTTTGATTTTTCTTCTATTTTTGGAGAAGATATTTTTTCGCAATTTTCAGGAGCAAATTCAGGATATAGTTCTCGAACACAATCCCATAAAGGAAAAGATATCTCTTATAATATGAAAATTGATTTTTTGGATGCCGCTAATGGTGTTGAAAAACAGATAAATTTAAATGGAAAGAATATAAATGTTAAAATCCCAGCCGGGATGCAAAGTGGCCAAACAATGAGATTGAAAGGTTTAGGCGGAGCAGGATTGAATGGTGGTGCGAATGGTGATGTTTTAATAACAATAAATGTTGAGGAGCATCCTTATTTTAAAAGTGATGATTTAAATGTTTTGTTAGATTTGCCGATTTCAATAAAAGAAGCAATTAGTGGCGCAAAGATAACTGTTCCCACTATAAGCGGAAAGGTAAAAGTTACGGTTCCTCCTTTTTCATCAAGTGGTGAAAAATTAAGATTAAAAGGAAAAGGTATTAAATCTAAGAAAGGTCAGGGAGATGAAATAATAAATTTACAAATTGTTCTTCCTAAAAATAAATCTGATGACTTTGATAAATTGGCTGAGAGTATGGATAATTATGCTGTTAGGAGTTTTTAATGCTTTTAGAAAGTCTAAAACAATTTGATTGGATGAATGAGCCCCTCAGAGTTCGTTTTGATGATAGAGGTATGCATGTAACAGCTAAATCAAAAACAGATTTTTGGAATTGTGTTCGTTATAATTTTATAAAAGATGATGGACATTTTTTCTTTAGCTATGTTTCGGATGATTTTTGTTGTGAATTAAATTGGGAGTTTGAAACATCAAAATTATTTGATCAAAGTGGTATAATGCTTCGTATTGATGAAAATAATTGGTTCAAAGCTTCTATAATGTATGATAATGATTTACAACCGATGATGGCTACTAGTTTAACAAATATGGGATTTTCGGATTTAGCAACTATTAATTTACAAAAAGAGGTTAATAGAGTTTGGTATAGATTAAAGCGATATAAAGGTTGTTATGTTGTTAGCTATTCAGTTAATGGTGAAGAATATATTCAACTTCGCAAGTTCTATTTGATTAAAGATGAAAAAGATGTAAAGGTTGGGGCCTATATTTGTTCTCCTCAACAAGAGGATTTTGAAGCAACACTAAATGATATAAAGCTATTATAGAAAAATATTTGACAAATTTTATTTTATTCTGTATATAATAGGTGGTTTTCAGTATTATTAATATGTATTTTTATGGCTAGTAAAAAAAAGTATGTAAAGATGTGGCATGGCGAATCATCTGAAAAAGGTTTTAGAAAGAGATTTGTTGCAAGCTCTAGAAAATTAGCGCCTTCTTGTGATCATCCAGAAGAGATTTTAAAAATTCCGACGAAGCTTCCTATTGTTTATGTGAAAAAAGGTAATTTCTTTGTGTTGCCTTATTTGGATTTACGACAAAAAGGAAAAGTTTGGGGGATATCTTCCGGTGGTGTTTTTTGGAAAAAAGAAAGTGGTGTTAAAGACTATAATTCTGCAATGGATATTGTAAAAAATCTTTCAGATGAATGTTTTTGCTCTTTTGTTATTCCTGAGACATTTCAGTTAAAAGAAGCTATTCAAGAGGTTTCTTTGTTTGCGGATACCGTTGGTGTGTTGCGAAAGTATGGAATAAAAGCGGATGGTTGGAAATCAGGTAATTATTTGACAAGTGATGAATGTAATGCATGGCAAGTTTTTGTTTGCAACATGGAGAATGCTAAAGAAACTGTTGAATGCATGTCTACTCCTTGCAACTATCGCATTGCAGTTCTTTGGGATTAACAAAAAAACACCCTATTCAAGGGTGTTTTTTTGTTAGAGAATATTTTATTTATTCTCAGATGTTATTTTTTTTCCGTTTAAGTCATATTTTTCAACCTGAGCGTTTGTGTTCAGATTTTCAATTATTTCAGTAACAGCTTGTTGAGATAAGTTTGCTTTTATTTGATCTGCAACATTTTCATATGGAAGAGGTTTTGTGTCGCGCGTATCTTCAACAAAAATTACGTGGTACCCAAATTCTGTTTTTACAGGTTCTGTAGAAATTGTTCCTTTTTCCATTGAAAAAGCAGCATCTGAAAATTCAGGAACCATCATTTCTGCTGTGAAATATCCAAGGTCTGCTTGATCTTTAGAATGTTCTTTAGCTAACTTGTCAAAGTTTGTTGATTTTCCTTCTAATTTAGAAATAATTTCTTTAGCTAAATCTTCTGTTTCAACAAGAATATGTTTTGCTTTTATTTCTTTTTCACTTTTGAATTTTGAAACATACTCATCGTAAAATTTTTTTACTTCTTCATCAGTTACTTTTTTGGCGATTTGTTGATCCATATAAACTTGTCTAGCTAAATCTTCTTGCAATAAAGCTAATTGTTTTTGATATTCAGGAGAAGCCTGTACATTTGCAGTAGTTGCAGCTTGTAATGCTAATTTGCCGTTTACCATAACATCTAAAGCTCTTCCATAAAAATCTTCAAAAGGTACTTGAGTTTTTATTTGTGGATTTTGATCATAAGCTTCTTTTATTTCTGCTACTGTTATTTGTTCTCCGTTAACGATTGCAGCGATACCATTATTTTTTTCTGCATATACTTTATAAGTGAAAGCTCCTGCAATTAACACTATTAAAGCCGCAGATGTTGCGAATAAATATTTTTTTTGCATAAATTCCTCCGTTGATAAATAAATCGTGTTTATGATATATGTATTATTTATAAATTTCAAAGTATTTTTTATTAGAAGTTTATAACTTTTGTGCATGCTCTTGACTTTATGGTCTAATCAAACTAAATGTAGAATAACACAATGTATAATAAGGAAAATAAATGTTAGGGAAAGTTGCTCGTAAAATTTTTGGAAGCGCAAATGATCGCTTTATTAAAAAACAATATAAATTAGTTAATCAAATTAATTCACTTGAACCAGATTTAATTAAATTGTCTGATGAAGAACTCAGAGCTAAAACTGAGGAATTTCGTGAAAGATTAAAAAATGGTGAAACTTTGGATGATCTTTTGCCTGAAGCTTTTGCAACCGTAAGAGAAGCTTCAAAAAGAGTTATGGGACAACGCCATTATGATGTTCAGTTGATAGGTGGTATTGTTTTGCATAAAGGTATGATTTCCGAGATGAAAACAGGTGAAGGTAAAACACTTGTTGCAACTTTAGCTGCATACTTGAATGCGTTAGAAGGCAAGGGAGTTCATGTTGTTACGGTAAATGACTATTTGGCAAAACGTGATGCTGAGTGGATGGGTAAAATTTATCGTTTTTTGGGGCTGACTGTGGATTATATTATTCATGGAAAGAATGATAATGAACGTCGTATAGCATACGCATGTGATATTGTTTATGGTACGAATAATGAATTGGGTTTCGATTATTTGCGCGATAATATGAAGTTTTCCTTACAAGAAAGGGTGCAACGAGATTTTAATTTTGCAATAGTAGATGAAGTTGATTCAATTTTAATTGATGAAGCCAGAACTCCTCTTATAATTTCTGGTGAGGCTGAGGATTCATCAGCTACATATATGACTGTATCTGCTTTGATTCCTAGTTTAGCAGAAAATGATTATGAAAAAGATGAAAAGCAAAAAAATATTACTTTAACAGAGAGTGGTATGGAACATATAGAGGCTCTTTTGAGAGAAAAAGGATTAATTATCGAGGGATCTCTATATGATATAGGTAATGTTGCTTTGGTTCAACACGTGAATAATGCTTTACGTGCTCATAAAATGTTTCAAAAGGATGTAGATTATATAGTAAAAGATAATAAGGTTGTTATTGTAGATGAATTTACCGGTCGAATTATGGATGGGCGTAGATTTAGTGATGGTTTGCATCAGGCTTTAGAGGCAAAAGAAAATGTAAAAATTCAATCTGAGAATCAGACATTGGCTTCAATAACTTTTCAAAATTATTTCAGGCTGTATCCTAAATTGGCAGGTATGACCGGTACTGCGATGACAGAAGAAACGGAATTTTGCGATATTTATAATTTAACATGTGTCGAAATTCCGACGAATAAACCTGTTCAAAGAATAGATTTGCAAGATGAAATTTATAGGACAGAAGGTGAAAAATATAAAGCTATTATTGACACTATAATCGATTGTAATCGAAGAGGTCAACCTGTTTTGGTTGGAACTACTTCTGTAGAAAAGTCAGAAATTGTTGCAAACTTATTACACAAGGCTGCTCCCAAACTTAAGTTTGAGGTTTTAAATGCTCGACATCATGATAGAGAAGCTGTTATCGTAGCTCAAGCAGGAATTTCTGGAGCTATAACTATTGCAACAAATATGGCTGGACGAGGTACAGATATTCAGTTAGGTGGAAATCCTGATATGAAGTTGCAAGAACTATTAACAGGAAACGAAACACCAGAAGAAATTGAAAAAATTAAAAATAAAATATTAAGTGAGGTTGCTGAAGATAAGAAAAAAGTTTTGTCTGCAGGGGGATTGTATATTTTAGGTACAGAACGTCATGAAAGTCGTCGTATAGATAATCAGTTAAGAGGTAGATCAGGACGTCAAGGTGATCCAGGTACATCAAAATTTTTCCTGTCTATGCAAGATGATTTGATGCGAATCTTTGGTTCTGACAAAATGTCTAATGTGTTACAGCGTTTAGGTCTTCCAGAGGGGGAGGCTTTAGTTCATCCTTGGATTAGTAAGGCTCTGGAAAAAGCTCAACAAAAAGTTGAAGAACGAAATTTTGATATTAGAAAAAATCTTCTGAAATATGATAACGTTATGAATGAGCAGCGTAAAATTATTTACGAACAACGTAAGGATATTATGGAAGATGATGATGTTTCTGATACCATAAAGGATATTCGCGATGAATATTTATGTAATATTATTTGTGCACATGTTGCTTATGGAACATCTTGCGATGAGTGGAATAAAGAGGCTCTAAAACAAGATTTAGCTATTGCAACAGGATTTACTTTGCCTATTACAAATTGGTGCAATGATCCTGAAATAGATAGCGAAAGTTTAAAGGAGAAGATTCTTGAAGAAGTCGATCTTCGTTTGGCGGATAGAGAAAAGTCTTTGCCTGCAGATGTGGTTAAAATGGTTCAAAAAAGTATTTTACTCCAAGTTTTGGATCAGTTGTGGAAAGAGCATATTGCTACATTAGATTTGATGCGTCATACTATTGTTTTACGTGCTTATGGTCAGAAAGATCCATTAAATGAGTATAAAAAAGAAGCTTTTAATATGTTTTCTCGTCTGCTTGATGTATTAAAAGAACGTGTTACTGTTGTGATTTGTCATACGGTTATTCAAGCAAATTCTCAAGAAAAAATGAAAGAAGCTATGGATAAAGAGCAAAATCGTAAAATGTCTACAGTACATAATGATAATGTTGTTGGAGATGATGCCGAAAAGTATGCAAATGTTTCTCGGAATGATCAATGTCCTTGCGGAAGTGGTAAAAAGTTTAAACATTGTCATGGAAAAATAGGATAAAAGATGACAGAAGATGTTGTTCTGACAGAAGAAGAAAAAGAGGCTTTAGAACGGAAACGTTTGGCGGAAATTAGAGAAAAACGTAAACGTAAAAGAGAATTTGTTGAAAAATATAAGGTTATTGCAGAATGGGTTTTTGTAATTTCTCTTTTCTGTGGTACTGCATTCTTTTATTTTGGGAAGTTTGTTAATTTTTCTGTTAAGTTTTTAGAGCGTATAACTGTTTTAAATCAGACGACAAATCAAATGTCTCAGATTATTGATAATATTAGGATGGTTTATACTATTCATACGGACGAAAAAGTTACGACAATGAAGCGTTTGATAGAAATAGGAGCAATCCCTCCAACAATGGTTGATCATGGGGAAATAATTAATCCTTATGGAGGAAATGTTATTATTGAAGCATCTTATCCTTTAGAAAATGTAGAAGAAGCAGTAGAAAGTCCGACATTTAAGATGTCATATCAAGGTTTATCTCATGAAACTTGCGTAAGTTTAGCTCGGATGGATTGGGGGGATAAGGTTAAAGGTCTTTTAGCCGTGGCTATAGGTAGTGTTGATGAAGAAGGGGTTGATAAGGCTCTTGTTGATATAGATAAAAAATTTAAACCAGAAAAACCTGTTGAATTTATTGATAGAAGAGGACGTAAAAGAATAATTAGACCGCGTAAGCGTTATCAATTGAATGTGGCAAAACCTGGTGATAGCTTTATGCCTACGCCGTTTTCTAAGGATAATGCTATTGCAGGATGTAATTGCTACTCTGGTCCTGAGTGCTCTTTTGCTTTAAGATATACAGTATTTGGAGTTGATAAACCTAATAGAGGAATTGAAGATTTATCAGAGGAAGAAAAGATAATTATTGAAAACTTAAAGAAAAAAAGAGAAAACAATGGATAATGTAAAAATAAAAGGAACCCCAAGATGGTTCCTTTTATTTTTACAACATTATTGATATGTTATCCGAATAATGTTTCTTTTAATTTTTGTAATGTTTTTTGTGCATATGGTTTTGCACGGGCTGCTCCGTTTTCTAAAAATCCTAAAACTTCATTATAATGAGACATGTAATAATCATAGATTTCTTTGGCTTCTTTTGTTTCAGCTATAACTGCATCAAAGAGCATTGATTTAACATGTCCGTAACCAAGTTTTCCGTTTTTTAAACCATATGCCATTTCTTCAACTTGTTCTGGTTTTGCGATACATTTATAGATTTGATAAACTATTACGTCATCAGGATTTTTTTCCTCTTCAATTGTTTTCGAATCTGTAACAATTGAGGATATGGCTTTTTTTATGATTTTATTATCTTCAAAAATAGGTATTACATTACTATAAGATTTGCTCATTTTTCGACCATCTATTCCTGGAATTTTTGCGGCATTTTCATTTGTTGTATATGTAGGTAATTTTAGCAATTCTTTGTTGAAAAATGCATTTATTGAGCCTGCTATATCTCTTGCTATTTCAACATGCTGTATTTGGTCTTTTCCTACGGGAACGATATCTGTATCCATAGATAAAATATCTGCAGCCATTAGTGTTGGGTATGTATATAATCCCATATTTATACCATCGTCGGTTGGTTTATTTTCTGCAATATTTTTATCAACGCAAGCTTTATATGCATGAGATTTGTTCATGAGTCCTTTTGGTGTAAACGCATATAGAATCGTAGTAATTTCGTTTATTTCGTGAATATCGGATTGTCTATAAAAATAATCTTTTTGGGGATCTAAACCAAAAGCTAAATAAATACAAGCTATTTCTTTTATTTCTTTTTGCAATAGTTCAGTATTTTTTACGGCATTTATAGCGTGATAATCTGCTATAAATAAGCTGAATCTTTCAGCTTGATGTCCCATTGTTAGAGCTGGTTTTATTGCACCAAAATAATTTCCTATATGAGGTTTTCCTGTTGGTTTTACACCTGTTAAAACACTTTTTCCTTTAAACATTATGTCCTCTCAAATATTTAATTCTTCAGAATACTATTATTTTCAGAACTAAAAATCAATATAAAATTATTTTATAAAATTTATGTTGTCTTTGTATCTTTTATAATATATATACAGACAGAGAATAGAATTTTTATGTCAAATTTAAATTTATATTATTATGACGAAACAAGAATTTCATCTTATTATTGAGGCATGGGGAGAAGATATCTCAAAGGTTCATGAGTATATTTTTTCTAGTTCAAGAGAAAAAGAAGTTTATGTGAGAGCTTTAGTAATATATCCTTATATCAAGACGATGTGGCAAGAGGAGCGTCAATCTTTTAGTTGCAAAGGGCATTATAAGGCAATAAGAAGAGCTTATGTGAGGTGTGTTGCGCAATTTTTTGCAATGAAAAGACATCTTTGGTATTATCTGCCGGCAGATTTGTGTAAAGAAATATTACACAAATTTGATCAGAAATGGATATCGGGATACTACATTTCTGCGCCATTTCTGAATTATTTGTGTCGGCAAGCTGCGTTTGTCGGATACAATAAACGTCCGATTAAAGATATTTTTACATGAATTTTGCATTTTTATACTATAGATCTTGATGCAGGTTTTCCTTGTACTTATATTTTTGATGAAACATGATTCAATAAAAAAAAGAAAACGACCATTTGAATTGGTTGTTTTCTTTTTTTTATTCAGCTTTTTAGCAGATAATCTTCATTTTTATATTGTATTATGGATAAAAAACATATAGGATTATCTCGGTTTAATTTGTTTAGGACGTTGTTATAATGTTAGATATAAAATTTATTGCAGAAAATGTTGAATGGGTTAAAAAAAGTTTGGCAAGAAAAGGTTTTCCTCAAGAAAAAGTTGATGAATTGCTTGAAGTTTATTATGTTCTTAATAAGCTAAAAACATCATCTCAAGCTTTGGCTGAAGAAAAAAATCGTTTAAGTAATTCAATAAAATCAGCTCCTGCGGATGAACGTCCTTCGATTATTGCTAAAAGTAAAATGATTGGTGAACAATTAAGAGACGAACAAGAAAAATTGACGGACATTCAAAATAAATATGATGATTTGATGTTAAGAATGCCTAATTTTCCTAGCGAAGATAGTCCGGATGGTCCTGATGATAGTGCCAATGTTGTATGTCGTAAAGTTGGTGAAATTCCTACTTTTGCTTTCAAAATAAAAGATCATGTAGAATTAATGGAATTTAATGAATGGAGTGAAATGGAGCGAATTGCTAAAGTTTCTGGTTCTAGAACTTATGCAATAAAAAATGATTTGGCTCAGCTTGAATTGGCAATTCATATGTTTGTTATGGATAAGTTGAGATCATATGGTTTTACTCTGGTTACTGTTCCTGCGATTTCGAAAGAAAAGCCTTTATATGGTCAGGGTTATTTGCCTTTTTCTCGTGATGAAATATATTATATGCCTGCAGATGATATATATTTATCAGGTACAGCTGAGTTGATATTAAATTCATTAAGAGCAGATGAGCTGCTTGCGGAAGCAGAATTACCAATTTTATATGCGGGTTTTTCTCCATGTTTTAGAAGAGAAGCCGGTGCAGCAGGTAAAGATACAAGAGGATTGGTTCGTGTTCATCAATTTTTTAAGACAGAACAATTTGTTATTTGTAAAAATGATGTAGAAGAAAGTGAAAAATGGCATAAGTTTTTATTACAGATATCTGAAGAAGTATTGCAAGATTTAGAATTGCCTTATCAAGTTTTAGAGGTATGTACTGGAGATATGGGAGCTCCAAAATATCGCCAGTATGATTTAGAGGCATGGGTTCCTTCTCAAAATTGTTATAGAGAAACTCATTCTTGTTCAAATATTACAGATTGGCAAGCTCGTCGTACAAATTTAAGATATAGAGATAATGCTGAAGGTAAAGTGAGATTTTGCCATACTTTGAATAATACGGGAATAGCTACTCCAAGAGCGTTAGTTCCATTTATTGAAAATCATCAACAAGAAGATGGAAGCATAAGAATACCTGAAAAATTGCAACCATATTTAGGGGGAAGAAAGTTTATTGGAAAAAATGCAAAATAATGCAAAAAAAATATTAGACTTTATGAGGTTACTTGAAAAAGTATGTATCGTGAAAAGAGATACATTACTGACGGATGGGACTTTGGAAAGTGATTCTTCTCATATTTTTAAATTGTCTTTTTTTGTAATGATGATTTTTCCTTATTTAAAGCATAAATATGATTATACGAGATTATTAGAATTGGCTTTAGTTCATGATATTGTTGAAGGTCAGACCGGAGATTATCCAAGGTCTGTGCAAATTGCGAATCCTAAAATGGTACTTGAAAAAGAAAAAAAAGAAAAAGAGGCTATTGAATACTATAAATCTAAACTTCCTTTTCCGTTGAATGAGAAGGTATATGATTTATTTATGGAATATGAAAATAAGAAAACTTTGGAAGCAAAGTTAATTTCCGTTTTGGATAAGTTAGAGGCTAATTTTCAGGCAAATCTCTTTAATAATGGAGATATTCGTTATTGGAAAGAATGTCAAAATGGTGATGAATATTATAAAATAGCAACATCAAAGAAAAAGTTAGTTTCAGAGTTAAATGAAGATATTTTACAATGTATAGAAAATAGTGTTATAGATTTAACTATGGAGAATATGAAAAAGTGCAAAATAAAAGTATGTCTATAAAACAACTGAAAGTTGTTGCCTTTGATTGGGATAATACTTTGGCTATGACACGTGATGCTTTAGTTTTTTCAATAAATAAAGTTTTACCAGAATATGGTTTAGGTGATTGGGAGATAGTGAAGAATCTTCGGGATAGAAGTTTATCATTTAGGGACAATTTTCCTAGAATTTTTGGAAATAATGCGGATGAAGCATATGAAAAATATAAAGTAATATATAAAAGCAATTATAAAAAATATGTGAAAAAAGCTGAAAAGACGGATGAGGTATTGCGTTTCTTTAGCGATAATGGAATTAAATGTATAATTGTTTCTAATAAGGATAGAGAACTGCTGGAATACGAACTTCCTTTTTTATTTGAAAAAAAGGTTTTTTCTAAAATTGTTTGCGGGCATGAAGCCATTAAAGATAAACCATTTCCAGAGCAATTAATTTATGCTGTAAATAATTTTGTAGATGTTATTTCTGAAGATAATGTTTGGATGATTGGTGATAGTCCGATGGATAGTGAATGTGCTTTATCAGCGGGAGCTAAAGCAATTAGAATTGGTTGCCCTATATGGGGTATTGATAAGGAAAAAAATCAAGAAAATATAACATTTTTTGATAATTTTAATTTATTTTATAACGCATTAATGGAGAAATAAATGCGACGCAGAACTAAGATATTAATGAAACTATGGTTAAACAGAATTTCTTGGTGTATTGTTATTTTTCTCATCGTTTGGGCAAATGTTTTGAGATTGCAAGATAATGTCTATTCTAATTATGAAAAAATGGTGGATTTTGGAAGAGTTAGAGACGAAAATTATTCTGTGGAACCTGTTATTGCTGCTATATTTTATGATGAAAAAAATGCTAATAAAGGGCAGATATCTTCATATTTTAATCATGTGAATAATTATAAAAAGCAAAACGTTAAAATAGTTGTAGTCCCCAAAAAAGTTAATTCGTTTAGTTTATCTGTTATTGAAAAATTGTATGATGAAATCAAAAAACATAATAAAATAAACAATGTTATTTTGGTTCATGGTATTGATGGTGATATTGTTAAGCATCGTAATATACTTAATAGTATTATGGGGGTGAAGAATGTTAAAGAATATCAAAAAACAGAACAAAATATTTTGTCGGATGAAAATATCAAAAGATATCTAAATGAAAAAGGAAACATGCTAATTGTTTTAGCTGATTTAGCAAAAAAAGATAAAGATGATTTGAATTTGGTGAATGAAGTTGTCGATTTTGCGCAGAAAAAGTTTTATCATCTTAAAGTGTTTGATGTTATAGATACACAATTTGCAAAATCGATTGATAAAGATTATGATAATATATTCTCATGGTCATCTATTCATAAATTACCATTGTTAGAAAAGCAAAAATATAATTTAGAAAGATATAAAAGTAAATATTGGCGAGATCTTACAAATTATTTTGAGTTAAATATTTTACGTGCTAGTAAAAAAGAGGAGCCCGTTTGGCCTTCAAAAATAGAAGATAATTTTCGTTTATATGATAGAGGTATGATTTTTGTGAAATTATATGATGAAAATTATGTTGAAATTTATGAAAACGGTAAAATAGAACAAAATAATGGAATAATCGTTTCTTTAGTAGAGGTTGCTCAGGATGTTGTTTTGTTAGGTAAAGCAGAGCAAGTAAAATATATTAAAATTTATTTATTGACTGATTTGGAATATATTGAAAGAGATGATAATATGCATATCGCCGCTTCTTTGGATGGAGATGATGGTGTTTTACTTAAGTATAAAAATTTTTCAGCATTATTAGTTGCGGATGATTTGCCTGATGAGAGGGAAGTATTGATTTCTATTTTACGTGAAAAGGCGAAGATTCCATCCGATGTAGAAGATAAGGATTTAGATTTTTACAGATTTAAAAGTGTGGAGATAAAATATGGAGATTAATGGTTTTAAGTTAAAGTATTCGGCTGAAGAGTTGACTAAAAAAGTTAATAATGAAGTACGAGAAATCTGTTTAATTGATAAAAATGAAAAAGAATATGTAGATTTAACAGATGGTGATAAAAAGGCTTTAGACTATTTAGTTAATGCTGCAAAGATTATGAATGATGTTGCACTTGAATTAGATCATCCATTAAATCTTATTCAAAAACAAGCATTAGAAACTTTAGCTCCGGGAAATGAATATGTGTCAAATGCTTTGCTTTTATTTAACTTTATTAATGGTGTGGCTGGATATAATGGTTTGGATAAAGATCCTGTGGAAATCTTTGAGGGAATACATATGTACAAAGGTTGTAATTTTTACCCGACAGATTTAGACGAGAATGAATTTCATGAAATAATTATAAAAATGTTAGATGAAAATAAAGTTGATGAAGTTGCAAAAATTCTTAGTTCAAGAACCGTTGTTAGAAGAAAAGGTGATGTTTTAGAGGCTATAGATTATACTGAATATTTTTCCGAGGAATTTTCTGAAATTGCTAATGAAATTGAGTGTGCTGCTCACTTTACAACAGATAATATGTTTAAGGAGTATTTGAAATGGCAAGCTCAAGCTTTATTACAGAATAATGTTGAAATGGATATTTTGGCGGATAAACATTGGGCTAAAATGCAAAATACATCTTTGGAATTTACTATAAGTAGAGAAAATTATAATGATAAAATGACACCTTCTGTTTTTTCTAATAAGTCATTGATTGAGAGGTTGAGAGGGGTAAATATTAATCCTGTTCCGAAAGATATGTTGGGAATTAGAGTGGGGATAGTGAATAAGCAAGGCACTAATTTGTTGTTAAAATTTAAGGATAAAATGAGAGAATTGGTGAATAAAATGCCTTGTTCTGAGCTATATGAACAAAAAATTTCCGATGGTGAATTAAAACAGACGATGGTTGATGTGGATATAGTTGCATTAAGTGGTGATTATGCTATGTGTAGAGGAGGTATTACATTGGCTCAAAATTTACCTAATAATGACAAGCCATCTCTTTATAGAGGAGGTGGAAGACGAAATGTTTATCATCGTCAAGTGAGGTTTGCTGGGGATAGTGAAAAGACTAAAAAAATTTTAGAGGGATTAGTGGCTTCTGAATTTCATGAATTTTATGATGAAGAGGCGGATCATTTATTTACGATTGGTCATGAAAATGGACATTCTTTAGGTCCCGATAGTTCTTATCAATGTTCAATGGGGATTTTTCAGCATATTATTGAAGAAAATAAAGCAGATATGGTTTCTGCAGCGATGATGCCAGAATATGTTAAGGCTGGAATTATTACAGAAGAACAACTGAAGAAAATATATACCACGTGGATTGTTAAAAGACATCTATTATTAGCATATCCTGAAGATCAAGAAGCTCATAGGGTGGCGGATTTAATTGAATATAATTATTTATTAGATTATGGTGCTATTTATTTTGATCAAGATAAAAAGCTTCATATAAATTTTGATAAAACAATAGATGCTTCTAAAAAGTTATTAGAGGATATCATAAAAGTTCAGTTGTCAAAATCGTCAATATGTGCTAAGGAATATATCAATAGATGGAGTGAATGGGGCGATATGGCAGTTTATATATCTGATTTTAAGAAGAAATTAGGTGTGAAGCCTTATATAAGAATTATTTCATGTTTTTAATTAAAGGATACATAATAGGTGTGAAATGTTAAAAAAACTGGTTTCTGGTGAATATTCTTTAAAGGTGACTTTTTGGATATTTGGTGTTTTTGGTTTTTTATTTTTTAATATTTTAATTAATATTTCTCAAAATAGTGTATTGAGGTTGATTTGCCCTTATGGGAGGATTTGTTCAAAGAGTATTATTTTATTTACCTTAGGTAATGCTGTAAATTTGATGGCTGGAAAAAATTCCGGATTGATGAATTATTTGGCATTTCATTTTCTTTTAGGTGCTTGTGTTGTTTGTTATATGTTTATTACTTTAAGGGGTTTATGGAAAAGTTCTGATGCTTATGAAGGGGCAAAATTTTGGAGTATTTGTGCAAAATTTATTTTAGTTTGTTATGCATTAATTAGTTTAAAATCAATTATATAGGATGTTAAAATGAAAATTTTTTGTTTTTTATTAATATTTTTAATCTCTTCTTGTACTATCGTTGAAGCAGGAAAAGTAAGGGAAGAACGTCAACGTTTATATGATTATAATAATGATGAAGAGTATTGTAATAAAAATCCTTCAAGATGTGTAAATGGCATTCCTTGGTAATTTAGTTGTTTTGTAAAAAAATCTTGCATTTTTTTTAAGTTATCTTTATAAGTGATTATAGATAATCTATTATTAATTTTAATTTAGTATTATGGATAAACAAATTAAATTTACAGCATTAGAAACTTGTATCCGTACAATGGATATTTCTAATGAAGAATTGGAAGAATTTCTCATGTTTAGATTAAGTAAAGAAGCAGTGGCTCTGACTAAAAATGAGAAATACCTGAAAACTCCTCTTTCATTAGTTTATCTCAAGGATGGTAATTATGAAGTATTGCCATATCTTGATTTGTCTCGTAAAGATGAAGTTTGGGGTATAAAGTGTGGAGACTTTGTGTGTAAAAAGACAAAAGAGGGAAAGTGTTTATTTACTGAGTTAGGGGAAAAAGATCTTGCTTTTCTGCCTAAGGGTTTCTTCTTGTCAGGTGTGTTTATGCTGAAAGAGAAATTTAATGCTACTATTTCTATTTTGAATGTGGCTGGTATTCAGGCAGACAAAATAGATGATAGTTGGCACTTAACCTCAGATGAAGTAGGTCCTTCTCTTCAATTGTTTGATATGTCTATGGGAGGACATGTTTTTGGTCTTAAATCAATGCTTGCCGGTGTATTCCGTAAGGTTGTGGCTTTGTCTTGAAAGTTGAGCTAATTTGTTTAAAGGATGTTCGTTGAACATCCTTTTTTTTGTGTTTTATAAAATTACAAATTTATCAGAAATATTTATTCAATCGCATAAATATCCTTTACATACCAACTATTTGTTTCTTCCGTTTTAGCCATTACGTAAATAACTGTTCCTTGACATAATCCGAACCAATCACCATTACATGAGCTATTAGTGTGTATTTCTATAGTATTGTTTATTAAAACCTTTTTGTTTACTATATTAAAGGATATTTCTGTTGGTCTATTTAATCCAGGATCTTTCATGAAAATGAATTTAGGTAGGTTAATCTCTTTACAGATATTTAATTCCGGATTAATGGTGCATTTTATAGCATTTTCAATAGAACAAAGCATTGAATCTTCATTGAAACATTTTGTAGGAAGATTTTCTTTGTTGAATGTGAATTGTGTTTTTAAAATATCATTTTCTGCACCAACAACGTTATTACTTGTTTGAATAGAGGATGATGGTGTCTTTTGTACTAGGTAAAAACTAATACCTGTTAAGGTTAGAAGGGATATAATTACTATAATTTTTTTTACCATGTTATTTTCCTAAATTGTTAAAATGATATTCTATACCGATGTTTTGTTCTATAGAATATTTTTGAGTGTCGGTTTTATCAAATTTTATATAACGGGTTATATAACGAATTTGCCATGTTTTATTTATTTTGTATTTTAGCCCAGCACCAAAACGATATCCTAATCCATGTTCTTTTTTGTGTTTTTGGTTTTTAATTTTGTTATTGAATATATATTCACCTATTCCAGCAGTTGCAAGTATGTTGAACTTTTGTTCGCAGCCTAGTGGTAAATATGTGAAAACGTCCAATCCATATGATTTGTATGACAATTTATGAAAATTGTTTAATTTATGCTTTTTGTATGAATCGCTTTGGTTAATAAAAATTTCTGTACTGAAATATTTATTATAATCGGAACCTATGCGAACATTTGCTGCGTTGTTTTTTGAAGTATATTCTTTGATGTCTATATTACTGAAAATATAATCAAAACCTACATATGGGGTATATTTATTATGTATTACAGCATAAGAATTTGTATTATGTAGGTAAAACATCAAAAATGTTAAAAGAAATGTAATCTTTTTCATTTATTATTCCTTTATAATTAATACTTTTTATTTATTATAGTAATGTTATTACGAAAAATAAAGTAAATTTATAAAAAAATTTTATTTATGTGCGAGAGGAGATGTTTCTATGAAACTCAAAAATTCAGAGAGTGGTCGTTCAATGGTCGAAATGATGGGGTATATGGCCGTTGTTATGGTTTTATCTGCTGGAATAGGTAATTTGATCACTAGGGCTTATGGTGAATATAAGATGAGTAAAGCTTCTATTCAATTGACGGAGTTATCAAGCTCAATAGTTCGTGCCTCAGCTGTTGATCCTACTTATGAAGAAGTTGTTTCTATGGTTAATGGAACACATGAGGATGATGTAAAGAATAGGGAAGGTCGAAAATTAATTCCATCGTCATTTAGGTTGGTAGGAAGACAAATTTTTCACGCTTTTGGAGGAAAGGTTAGTGTGGCAATTCCAAGCGCAGATATTATAGATGGCGCTTCTGATAAATTTTCAATTGCTTTTGAAGGATTGACTAGAGATCAATGTATTGAAATGGCGGTAAAGGATTGGTCTCAAAATAAAGTAGCAGATCTTTTTTCTGTTGTTATAAATAATGAACATTATTGGTATTGGCCGATATATAAAGTTATTTCTGATGAAAATGTTTTACCTGTAAGTAGAGCTGTTGTAGCTGGCGTAGAGGTTAATGATAGAGGACAATGCAGTAGAGAAAAAAATAATATAGTTATGTGGGTTTTTAATTAGTTGATTTTAATGTTATTAATTTATATTACTTCTTGAAGTTGTGATATAAAAATGATATTTTTGTGAAAATAATATAAGAAGAGGAGATAAGATATGACAACATCTAGCGTTTTGCCACCAGATTATAAGCCATCTGCTGATGAAGAATATATGAATGAAATGCAATTAGAGTATTTTCGTCAGAAGCTGATTAATTGGAAGAAATCTATCGTATCTCAATCAAATAATACATTAGAAGATTTACGTCAAGGTGGCTTAAATCAGCCTGATGAGATTGATAGAGCATCGTTAGAAACAGATAAGTCATTAGATTTGAGAACAAAAGATAGAATTCGTAAGTTGATTTCAAAAATTGATGAAGCTTTAGATAGAATAGAAGATGGTTCTTATGGATACTGTGAAGAAACAGGTGAGCCTATCGGGATAGATAGACTGGAAGCTCGTCCTGTTGCTACATTATCTATTGAGGCGCAAGAACGCCATGAACGCATGGAAAAAACATATGATGATGAAGTATAAGAAGTAGTCAAGGAATGGATAAAAAGGATTTTATTTTAGCATCAGGATCGCCGCAACGAATTGCTTTGTTGCGGCAAATTGCTTTTGAACCGAAAGAAATTTTTCCGGCAGATATTTGTGAAGATTGTTTACCTCATGAAGATCCTTTGCCTTATGTTAAACGTATGGCATTAATGAAAGCAAGGGCTGTTGCAAAAGTTAAGACAGGAGAGAATATTTTATCTTGTGATACGATAGTGGCTGTAGGAAAGCGCATTTTACATAAGTCAAAAAGTAGTGAAGAACAAAGATCTATTATGCATCTATTGTCTGGTAGAACACACAGAGTTATAAGTTCAGTGTGTTTTATCAATAAAGATGGAAAGGTTTCGCAAAGAACTGTAACAACTAAAATATCAATGAAAGTTTTGACTAAAGACGAGATAGATGATTATGTCGAAAGTGGTGAATGGATAGGAGTGTGCGGTTATAAAATAGAGGGACGACTTGCTGCATATGTTACAAAAATGGTAGGTTCTTATTCGGGAGTTGTTGGTTTACCATTAAATGAAACAATGAATTTATTAAAAGGAGGAAATATCCGATGAAGGCAGAAAAAATTGTATATGACAGAAATGATGGTGCTTCTGGTATTGCTGTTTTTGATGATAAAGGTTTGATGGAGATAGATATTTATAATGAAAATCGTGCTCTTGAAGGTAATGTGTATTTAGGACGTATTGTAAAAAAAATTTCATTAGCAAATGATAAATATGGCTTTATGGTTGATATAGGTGATAAGAAAGAAGCATTTTTGAATTCGTATGAGCCTGTGTTAAAAGAAGCTAATATGAGTGAAGGTCAAAGTGTCGTTGTTCAAATAGCTCAGGAAAAGAGGGCTGAAAAAGGTGCTAAAGTTGTGAGAAATATTCAGTTAGTAGGATCTTTTTTAGTTTATTGCCCATTTAAATTTGATGTAGACGTTTCTCATAAGATTGAAGATTTGGAAAAAGTAGATATATATAGGAAGCTAGTAAAAGAAAATTCAACAGATCAAGAAGGTTGGATATTAAGAACTTTATCTGTGGAGGCTTCTGAACAACAAATTATTGAGGAAATGAATAATTTACGCAGTATTTATGAAAATATTAGGAAAAAAGCTCGGACAGCTAGTGCTCCCGTATTGCTCTATTCTAAGGAAAACCCTTTATTCGAGTATATTCGCAGATATAGAGATACTTTGAAAGAAGTAGTTGTTGATACTCCTAAATTAGAAGAAGAAGTTAAAAAAGTTTTTGATGGGAATGTTTCTTTAATAAAAGAAGCGTTTGATGAATATGGAGTGGATGATGAAATTGTAACAGCATTGGAGCGCACAGTTAATTTAAAAAATGGTGGCCGTTTACAAATAGAAGAAACCAAAGCTTGTGTAGCTATAGATGTTGATAGTGGTGGAGTTCGTAATGTTGGTGAATTTGATATATTGAATGCAGAAGCTGCAGTTGAGATAGCTCGACAAATTAGATTGCGGAATCTCGCTGGTAAGATTATTATTGATTTTGCTGGCTCTTCGGAATACAGATTTATGAAAAAAATTATAGATATTTTAGAAGAGGAATTAGTTGATGATGTATGTCATAGCCGAGTATTGGGTTTGAGCAGAGCCGGTAATATTGAGATTTTACGTCAACGTCGTCGTCCAAGCTTAAAGGATTTGTATACGATTGAATGTCCAACATGTTCTGGAACAGGTAGAGTTGAGCCGTGAGTAATATTGTAAAGGTACGTAAATGTCCTATTTGTCATAAAGTTTTTAATGATGAACAATATTTGCCGTTTTGTTCAAAACGGTGTGCAGATGTTGATTTAGGACATTGGTTTAATGGTGATTATGCAGTTGCATCTGAAGATTTAGATGAAATGGAAACTATTGAATTATATGAGGCTTTGGAGAATGAAAGAGAATCAGAAGAGAGCTGAAGTTTTAATGAATAGAAATAAAGATATTTTGAATATATCTTTAATTGGAGATTTTATAAATTATGATAATGAAGAGCCTTTAAAGGCTCTTCACGAATATTTAGGCCAAAAAATCAGGTATGTAAAATTTATAAATAATGAAATTGTATCTTGGGATTCATCTCTTTTGTTGATCATTTTTAATATGATAAAATTATTTAAGTTAAAAAAGATAGAATATGATATATCTGATTTACCGAGAAATGTTCAGGATTTGATAGGATTGGCTTTTATTTCGAATAGAAAAGCGAATAAACCAAATGTTTCTGATTATGGTGTTTTAGGTAATATTGGTGAATCTGTTATTGAAATTCGTGATGTAACTGTAAATGTTTGTTCTTTTTTGAATGAGGTGTTATTGTCATTGGGCAGATTTTTTTCATTTAAATCAATAATGAGAAAAACTGATTTCTTATCAGCATTAGATGATTGTGGCCCTAAGGCTTTGGGAATCGTATCTTTGATTAGTTTTTTAGTGGGGTTAATTTTAGCCTTTGTGGGGGCTGTACAATTAAAAGTATTTGGTGCTCAGATTTATGTTGCAAGCTTGGTAACAATCGGTATGTGTAGAATAATGGGGGCAATTATGGTTGGAATTATTATGGCAGGAAGAACAGGTGCGTCTTATGCAGCGACTATTGGTACAATGCAAGTTAATGAAGAATTAGATGCATTACAAACAATGGGTTTATCGAGAATAGATTTTTTGGTCTTGCCACGGTTGTTATCTTTAGTTATTACAATGCCATTATTAACAATGTTAGCGGATTTTATGGGGATATTGGGTGGAATATCTATAGGAGTGTTTATGATGGATCTTCCGTATCAAGAATATATGAAATATGCTATGGATGCTTTTAATTTAAGTAATTTTCTTGTCGGAATTTTTCACGGATGCTGTTTTGGTTTTATTATTGCTTTATGTGGTTGTTATCAAGGTTTAAATTGTGGAAGGAATGCAGATAGTGTTGGTGTTACAACAACAAAATCTGTTGTGTTCTCGGTGGTTTGGATGATTATTGTTACTGGTATTATCACTGTTATTTGCCAAGGAATTGGAATATGATTAAAAAGGAAGTAATAAGAGTTAAAAATTTAACTATGGGATATGGAGAAAATATCCTGCTTGAAAATGTTTCTTTTGACGTCAATAAAAGTGATATTTTTATAGTGATGGGAGGAAGCGGTTGCGGAAAAAGTAGTGTATTGAGAATTTTAAATGGATTATTATTACCTATTAAAGGTAAGGTTTTTGTTGAAGATATTGATATTATAAATGGTAATCTTTCTGACATACAAAAAATTAGGGAAAAAACTGGTATTTTATATCAAAGTGGAGCTTTATTTAGTTCAATGACATTGGCTGAAAATATAGCATTACCTCTTCAGCAATACACTAATTATTCTGCAAATATGATAAATGAATTAGCTAATTTTAAACTTTCTTTAGTGGGGTTAAGCGGTTATGCTGATTATTATCCGTCAGAAATAAGCGGTGGTATGAAAAAAAGAGCAGGATTAGCAAGAGCATTAGCATTAGATCCAGATATTGTATATTTCGATGAGCCATCAGCAGGTTTAGATCCTATAAGTTCAAGAAATTTAGATGAGTTAATATTAGAGCTGAATAAAAGTTTAAAAACAACTTTTGTTGTTGTTACACATGAATTAGATTCAATTTTTACAATTGGAAATAATTCAATATTTTTAGATGCTGACACAAAGTCCATTTTGGCAAGGGGAAATCCTAAGGATTTATTAAAAAATCCACCAAATGAAAAAATTTATGAGTTTTTGAAACGAGGAGATGAAGACAATGTATTCAAAACAAAATAAAACGTATGTAAGAGTAGGAATGTTTGTTGTTATTGGTTTTTTATGTTTTATTGCAATAATTTTTCATTTTTTGAATAAAAAATTTTCAACAGATGATTCTCAATTAGTTGTTATGTATTTTGAAGAGTCAATACAAGGTTTAAATGTTGGTTCTCCAGTTGTTTTTCAGGGTGTAGAAATAGGTAAAGTTGCAAAAATAAGATTACTTACTAATTTGAAATTAGGAACTTTTAAGGCTCCTGTTTATGTATCCTTCAAGGAGAAAAAATCGTTTCAAATTGGTTCTCATCGAGATGTTTCTGGCGAGAATGTTTTGAAGGCTTTAGTCGAAAAAGGTTTAAGAGCTAGATTGATAAATGCTAATTATTTAACAGGACAGCTTATGATTGAATTAAATATGGAGCCAAATACACCAGCAATAATGAGAGGTAGTGGTTATTATATGGAAATTCCTACTGTTATTTCTTCATTTGCGATGATTTCAAAAGATTTACAAGAAATTCCTATTAGAGAGAATTTAATGCAATTGGGAAATATATTAAATAATTTAGAGAAGAAATTGCCTCCTATTATGGATAATTTGATCGATATTACTACAAAATTAGATAATATTTTATATAAAAAGTCTCAGGAAACAACAAAAGCTATCGATGTCTTTAATAGTACAATGAGAGATGTTGGTGAAGCAAGTAAATCATTCAAAAATTTAGCAGATTACTTAGAAAGACATCCGGAGACTTTATTAAGAGGAAAGGAGAAGTAAAAATGAAAAATCTTGTGTTAATTATATGTTTTATTTTTATTGTATCATGTAGCTGGAGATCTCCTAATTCAACTTTTTATACGATGAATAATTTTGAGGAGAAAAAAATTTCTGATAAAAAATTTGAGATTGCTGTTACAAAAGTTAATGTTCCTGATTTATTAGATCGTCCTCAGATAGTTGTGTATGAAAAAGGGTCTAATAAAATTGAAATATTAGAATTTAACCGCTGGGGGGAAAGTTTATCAAATGTTATTCAATCAACGATAGTGAATGATTTGATAGGTTATTTTCCAAATTCGTTTATAACAAGAACTTATTTTGAAAGTGATAAATTAAAATATAATGTAGTGGTTGATATTAACTCCATACAGTCTTATAAAGGAGATAAAGTTGTTACTAGAATTTGGTGGAAAATAGTTAATAATGAAGGCAGATTGTTAAATCGAGAACAAAAAATTTATGAAGTAAAAGTTAAAGGAGAAAGTATAGGGGATTTAGTAATTGCTCAAAATAAGACGATTAACTTATTGAGTAAAGATATCGCAGAATATTTAAATGATTTATGATTTTATAATTTTATCTTTACTTGTGCAGTATGTTGAAATAGGGCATTTATTGCAAATTGGTTTTTGAGCTTTGCATATATATCTTCCAAAAAGAACTAACCAATGGTTAGTGTTTATAACAAGCTCTTCAGGGAGGACGTTCATTAAGTCTTGTTCTATCTCTAGAGGAGTTTTTCCATTGGAAAGATCTAATCTATGAGATACTCTCATCACGTGAGTATCTACAGCTAAAGTTGGTAATTGAAACCAAACATTTAATATTACATTAGCAGTTTTTCGACCAACACCCGGAAGTTTTATAAGATCTTCTCTCGTAGTTGGTACTTCACCGTTGTACTGAGAAATGATTAATTTGCTCAACTCTATAATGTTTTTAGCTTTATTGTTGTATAAGCCGATTGTTTTTATATGTTTTTTTAATCCTTCGATACCAAGATTTAACATTTTTTGTGGTGTATCTGCTATCTGAAATAATTTTTGTGTTGCTCTATTTACTCCTTTATCTGTGCTTTGAGCGGATAAGAGTACAGCTATTAATAAGGTATATAGATTATGAAAATTTAATTCGCAAGAAGGATTTGGATTTTCCTTTTTAAAGATTTCCATAATTTCAATGATTTCTGATTTTGTTCTCATCAGGCCTTTACTCCTCCAGCACCAGCAACTTTCGGTGCATTTTCATCTAGTGGCCAACGTGGTCTTGGTTTGAAATCTAAAGAATTTGTTTTACCTATTCTGTATCTTTCTAATCCGGCCCAAGCCACCATGACACCATTATCTGTGCAAAAGCGAATAGGTGGAGCGGCGAACTCTAGATCGTTTTTTTCACTTAGATCTTTTAATTTTGATCTTAAGTAAGTATTCGATGCTACACCACCGGAAACAACGAGATGACGCCCATTGGAATATTTTTGTTTGAAATATTTGATTGCTTTTTCTAATTTATGAACCAGACACTCTGTGGCTGTTTTTTGGAAACAAGCACAAATATCGGCTGTATCTTCTTTTGAAAGAAGTGCGTGTTCAATAAGACCATCTGTGGAGTATGATTCTATTATTTTTCTGACAGCGGTTTTGAGGCCGGAAAATGATAAATTACAATCACCAGAATTGATTAGTGGTAGAGGTAAAGTGAAACGAGAATCGTTACCAATTCCTGCCAATTTTTCAATTATCGGACCACCTGGGTATCCTAAATTTAGCATTTTAGCTACTTTATCAAAAGCTTCTCCTACAGCATCGTCAATTGTTGTTCCTAATCGTTCATATTCTCCTACGTTTTTAACAATTAGTATTTGACAATGTCCTCCGGAAACTAAAAGAAGAAGGTAAGGGAATTCTATGTTGTTAGCTATTCTTGCACATAGAGCATGCCCTTCTAAATGGTTAACAGCGATAAAAGGTTTGTTTAAAGCTAAAGCAAGAGCTTTAGCAGTCATCACACCTACAACAACTCCACCAATTAGCCCAGGTCCTGAAGATGCAGCAATGGCATCTATATCATTTATGTTTATACGAGAGCGTTGAATACAAGATGAAACTATTTCATCAACGTGTTCCAAATGTGCTCTAGCCGCAATTTCTGGAACAACCCCTCCATATTGTTTATGTTCTTCTTGAGAAAGAAGAGCTTCTCCTAAAATTTCTTTGCTATCGGTTACTATGGCGGCACCAGTGTCATCACAGCTACTTTCTATACCCAATACTATCATTTATTTATTCCAAATTTATTTTGTTTATTATCTGTAAACCTTTTTCTATTATAACTATATGAAATACATTAGGGTAACTTGTCAAGGAAAAGGATAATAAAATGGTTAAAATTGATAAGAAAGAAGAGACTAATAAATCAGTTTTATTGGAAAATAAAGAAAATATTGAAAAGAAAGTTAAAGAGAAGAAATCAACTAAGGGAAGAAATTTGTTCTTTTTCGTTTTGTTACTAGTGAGTATTGTTGGTTATTTCTTTGTAGATATGCACTTAAAGAGGACAAAAGCAGAAGAAAATATGTTAAAAATACAAAGTATATATGATAATAAAATAAATACTATTCATGCTCAATTAGAAACTATAGAAAATGATATCAGTAATTTAAAAATTGCGGCAGAGGGAGTTAAAGGGCTAACTATCTCTTCAGTTGATGAAAAATTGGCATCTTTAAAGCGTGATTTAAGCAAAGCTGTTGTGCTTGCAACTGCAGAAAATAAAAATGATGTGCAAAAATCACATAAATTAGCAGCTGTAGAAATTTCTGGTATAAATAATTCTCAACCTGAAGAAATTTTATTAGCATCAGGAGCTTTGATTGTTAAAGGCTTGGCTGAAGATGGTTTAAGTTTTGAGTATGAGGCAGAAGTTTTACAAATCTTAGCACAAGGCAATGAACCTGCAATGAAGTATGTGGATATATTACAAAAATATGCAGTTTCTGGTATTACAGGAAAAAATATGTTGATAAGGGATTTTAATCAAATTTATGTCGGATTGGCAGAACCTGTTGTTGCACAAGTAGTAGAAATATCTGAAAATGAAAATTTAACAGATTTAATCACAAAACGCCTGAAAGAGTTGGTTGTTTTGAAAAAAAGTGGTGATAAACCTGTTGTTTTTACCGCAGAAGCTGATGAAGTGTATGATTTGGTTAATAATGGTGATTTAGCAGAAGCTTTAAATAAAATAAAAATAAGTAATAAGTACTCAAATTTGAAATCTAGTGTGTTAGATGAATGGATAAAACAAGTGCAAAACTATTTAGAATTTGAGCGTTCAATAAATGGATTGATAATGAATTCTTTAGCTAATATTAGGTTGAAAGAAATGGCTCGTTAACTTGAAAAGATTGTAACTGAATATACATATAGAAAAAAAAGTATAAGAGGTGAAGCATGATTGATACAAATTTAAAAAAAATATGGAATGACCAATATAATGTTGTTGAAAAACAGCTAAAAAAAATATCTAAAATAGGTTCTGTGGCTACAGCTTTTAATACAAATATAGATGCTGTTTTAAAGATTAAAGGCAAAGATATTGAGGATTTAGTTGAAAAAACAGGATTATCCGAAGAAGAAGCTTTTGGAAATAGCACACATTTAATTAAACCAAGTGATGTTGTTCATGGAATATTCAAATGTTTTGCCAGCGGTATTGCTGAAGAATGGACTGCTGACGATAAAAGTATATATGAGTGGATGAAAAATAACTTAGGTTATGATAGATTGCAGATGGGTGGGCAAGGAGGAATAGTTGCCAATGCTTTAGCTGTTTTAGGGGTTAAACATGTTTATGCTCATACTAATTCTCATCCTAAAATACAAGCCGATCAATTTTTAAATTTGGATAATTTGTTTGCTTTTGATGAAAAAGGAAATTTAAAACAAGCTTCAAAAATTGATAGAAAAGATGATATACCTTTAATTCATTGGATTATAGAGTTTGATGTTGGAGATAAAGCTATTTTATGGGGAAAAGAGTTTGTATGTCCTAAGTCAAACCGTTTTATAGCTACATATGACCCGTTGAATGCTGATTTAGTTATTAATCAAAATTTTGTTAATTATTTAAGCGATGTCGGATATAATTATTTGATATTATCAGGATATAGTAATTTGACTACAAAAAGAAAAGGTGTTGAATTGGTAAAGAATTCTGCAACATTAATTGAGAGTTGGAAGAAAAAGAATCCTGATGGTATCATTCATTTAGAAGTTGCATCAACGCAAGATAAACTCGTCAGAAAAGCTGTGGTTGAAGAAATTGCTCCACTTGTTGATTCTATAGGGCTGAATGAAAGAGAAACATTGGATGTTTTAGAAGTGATTGATGAAAATCAATTTGAAGAGCTCAGAAAAAATGAGTTAACTGCACCATTATTATTTAAAGCTATTTTAGATATAAAACAAAAAATAAAAGTACCTCGAATCCAATTACATATGTTTGGCTTATATATTACTGTACAAGATAAAAATTTTAAGATTCCTGCGGAAAATAATCTAAAAGGTATGATGTTAGCTGCAACTGTTGCAGCTACAAAAGCCGGTACGGGAAAAATAGAAGAATATGATAACTTGCTATGGGCTAAGGATATGAGTGTTTCGGATGTTGGTTTGAGAGAACTAACGTCTTTAGCTGAAAGTTTTAATATGCATGAATTATTGAAAACAGGTATTGATAATTATTTAAATTTTGAGATTATCGCGGTTCCTACAATTTTAATACAAAAACCGCTAACACTTGTAGGAATGGGAGATACGATTTCTTCGGTTTCTTTAATTGGCGCTGTTTAAGAAAGAGCCCAACAGGGCTCTTTCTTATAAATGTTTATGATGTCTGCGGTGTTTTCTGTGACGGAAATGTGGTTTGTGATCAAAAATAATATTTCCGAGCAAAGCACCTGTAAAACCAGCTATTGTTGATGAAATAATATAATTAGGATGCGGTTTTCTTATAATATGTTGTTCTCGAATTAAAGGAAGCGTGTTATGATAAGAAATGTTTATTTGTTGTGTCGGAAGATTTTGTGTTGAAATTGTTGTTTGTGGTAAATTTTGTGCATTTCCAGTATATATTTGTTGTTTGAAATTATTATTTTCATCAAGAATTATTATAGTATCAGCATTTGCTGTATTTATGAATATAAATGTTAAAAGGGTAATATAAAATATTTTTTTCATAAGGTTTCTCCTATCTTTTTGTTATACATTATGTATATAACAGTTTGGAGATGATTGCAATAATTTATATATACATTCAGGTATGTATATATAAATTATTCTGTTATTTCAGCTTCATAAGCATAAATTATTTCATTTTCTTCATCGTTTTCTGTTGGTGCTAGTTCACAAATAAGTAAAGAAGTTTCATTTTGAAGATTATTAAAAATATCATCTTCAACATCATCTAATGTTAAAGCATCATTTTCGTTACGATATAGTTCTATTTTCTTCTCATCAGGATTAAGATGAATTGTGGAATTGTTAGGAGGAGTTTCTCTTGCATATAAAAGAAGCATTACTTCGTTTTCTTCAGTAATCATAAAATCATAACTATTAAAATCAGTCATATATATTCTCCAAGAATTATTAATTAGTAGAATTTTAGTATATTTAAGTTAAAATTTATATAATATATGAGGTGAAAATGAGTAAAGTTATTGATTATATTTTGAACTTATGTAAATGGCCTATAGCCTGTTTTTTGCTATTTTGTTTACCGGCATTATATATATCTTTTGATTTTTTCGATTTTTTTACATTGAAATTTTATGCTTTAGGAGTAGGAATAGCCTTTTTCTGCTTTACACTACTTGCAGCCGGATATAACATGCGACATTCAATGCAAATTATTGCTCATGAATTAACTCATACTTTTTTTGCATATTTAACATTACATAAAGCGGGGCGTATTAGGCTGAATCCTGATGGGAGTGGAGGTTCAATGTTATTAAAGGGATATGGCAATTGGTTAATCTCACTATCTCCTTATTTTTTTCCGTTATTTGCTTTTTTTTATATGTTAATAATGTCTCCATTAGCGGAAGCAACAGATGAACATTTGTTATTATATGCAATATTAGGATATTTTTTGGCATATTACTGGTCTACTGTTTTATCACAAGTACATGTAGGGCAAACAGATATTATAGAAGAAGGTTATGTGTTTTCAGCTATAGTTATTGTTAGCGCGAATATGTTTGTAACAGGAGCTATTTTGGCATATTGTAGTCAGTTATGGCAAGGTGTGAAATTATACTTATTGCTTGTCAATAAATTGAATATTGACAATATTAAATATATAGAAAACTTAATTGCCAGTTATTTCTAAAGAGCATTTTGTTGCTGAAAATTTGACAGTTCCACCAAGAGGTAAAATACATCTAGATTTTGTATGACCAAAACAAAAATCTTTAATTATTGGGATGTCTAAATCTTTTACAAAATCTTCGATACTATCATTTAATGAACCATCTTCTTCATCTGAATCAATATCTGTAAATTGTCCTAAAATAATACCAGATATTTTGTTGAAATTAGGCAATTGCTTTAGTTGTTGTAACATTAAATCTATTTTATGTAATCGTTCATGGACGTCTTCTATAAGTAATATTTTATTTTTAAGGTTTGGAAAATAAGGAGTTCCTGCTAAACGCAATAAAACACTAAGGTTACAACAAATTAACTGACCTTTTGTAGTTCCTTTTTTTATTGTGTGACCGGAATTTATTATATATTTTTTTCCATTAAGAAGATTTTCTATATGATTTTGAATTAATGGATCCAATTTTTTATCTTTGAAATCATAAGTCAATAAAAAGCCGTTCCATGATATAATGTTTGCTTTTTTATTTAGTGCTAACATTAAGGCCGCATTGTCACAGAAACCTATAAGAGGTTTGGGGTTTTTCTTAATTTGTGAATAGTTTATAAACGGAAGAATTCGTGTTGCACCAGCTGCAGCTCGGACGCAAAAAATTGCTTTTATTTCTGGATTTAAAAATGCATTATTTATATCTTCAGCACGTTCTTTATCTGAACCAGCCATATATCGGTATTTTGAGAGTGTGTGTTTTCCTAAAATAGGACATAGACCAAGTTTTTTTAGGTATTTTAATCCATCTTTTATTTTTTCATCAGAACCTATTTGTCCAGATGGGGCAACTATTGCGACTTTATCTCCTTTGTTTAATTTTAGCATATTATAGCCTTTCTAAAATGTATTTACATAAATCTGTAAGAGAATTATCTCTAGCTCCCATTATTACAATTCTATCATGTGGTTTCGCTTGTTTAATAATAAAGTTTGCAGCATTTTCTTTTGTTTCATAAAAATAAGCGTTTTCTTTACCAATTAGGTGTGCATACTCAATTAGATTCGATGATGAAATATCTTTTGTTACAGTACCTCCTGCAAAAAATATTTCAGGCATAACAAAAATATCATCTTTATTCATATTATTGACGAATTCTGCGATAATTTCTTTTCCTAATGAACGCATAGGGCCGAATCCATGCGGTTGAAAAAGAATTATCATTCTTCCGTCGTATTGACGTAAAGCTCTAACGGAAGCTTTCACTTTATCCGGATTATGTGCAAAGTCATCTATGACAGTTATGTCCTTTTTATTTCCTATAATTTCTAATCGGCGTTTTGTTCCGTTAAAGTCTTGCAAATATTTTGCTGCTGTATATTTATCAACTCCTAATTTTGTGCATACAGCAATTGCGGCAAGAGCATTGGCAACATTAAAAGAACCAATTAAATTCAAAGTAAATTTTTTATTATCAAGAGTATATTGGCATCCATTTGGTAGAGCTTGTATTTCAGAAGCGTAAAAATCAGCTTGAGGATTTTGAATTGAAAAAGATATTGTTTTTTTAGGATGTTTTATTTGATGGCATAATTTGTAATCATCGTTAATTATTATGCATTCTTGTGTTCTATCTGATAAATTCTTAAAAAGTTCGACTAATTCTTCTAGAGTTTTATGATCAGCAGAAATATTGTTTATTACGGAAATATAAGGATTGTATAAATTTATGCTTCCATTGCTTTCATCGGCTTCTATTGCACAGATATCTCCTTTGTTAAAAATGATATTAGGGATACCTTTGTTTTTATCGTAATTTTTTAATAATCCCCCATTAATCATACATGGTTTTTTATTTGCTCGATCAAGTATATAACCAATCATTGCAGTGGTGGTTGTTTTTCCACTCGTTCCGGCTATGGCAATATTGTATTTATATTGGTGAAATATTTCAGACAGTAATTGAGGTCTGGTTTTTATTGGAATATTTTTTTCTTTTGCAATTTTAACATCAGGAATTGTATCTTCAACAGCTGTTGATACGCAAAGAAAATCGATGTCTGAAGATAATCCAGAACCATCTTGAGGATATATTTTGATTCCAATGTCTTCCAAAGCTTTTTTATTTTCAAGATCTTTGTATGAATCAAAAATTCTATCTGATCCTTGTACTTCGTGTCCCGATAATTTTAATATTTGAGCTAAAGAACTCATTCCACTACCAGATATTCCGCAAAAACTAATCTTCATATTAAAAACCTTTCTTATATATCTTCTATTAAACGATTAAAAGATGCATCTTGCTCATTTTTCATGCTTTTGAAATTTTTATAATCAATAGATATGAAACTTTTACCTGTATTATCAACAGAAATACTTAGTATAACACCAACTTCGTTATTTTCAAATGAGGCATAAAGAGAGGCTTTTCCTTCTTGTAATTCTTTAAGAAAATTTTTTCCGCCAATTGGATTTTGCTTTGTTATTTGTGTAATTTTTTTGTTATTTCCTTCTCCTTCAATTTTTTCTTCCGTATATGTATAAGGTGTATAGTGTTCTTTTGCATTGCCATATTTTACAGAGAGAGCTTTGAAATATTTTTTATATAATTTTAATGCTTCGTTAGCAGAAGAATCGTCATCTAATGGATAACTTTGAGCATAAATGCACCATAAGTGATTGTTTATGCCAAATATTGCACTTACAATATCAAAGGTGTTATTGTTTTGTTTGGGGTTTGTAACTTGGTATACTTCGGAATAATCTTCTCTTTCGGCTGATTTAAGATTAAATCCTAAAGTTTTTATTTCTTCAATGGTTGCATCCCAGTAGAGACCTAAAGGAGCTTGTTGGTACTTACTTTGTATTTTCAATAATAATTCTTTTGGTTCATTTTCTATTTTTTTATTTTGTTCAATTTTTTCTTCAAGAAGTTTTCGTTTTTCTATTCCCTTTTCTATAAGTTTTTGTTGATTGCTTCGGAGTGTTATTTTCTCCGGTTTTTTACTAAGAATATTTCTCGCTGAATTTTTTGCTTTATATTGTGTTTCTATTTCATCAATATAATCATTAAAAAAATCGTCTTGATTGTTTTTGGGTTCAGTATCTGTATTAGTATCTGTATCTATATCTATATTTTCTTCTGTTATATCATTTGAAGATAAATCTGTTCCTAAAAAATCTATTTGAGCATTACAAATATGAGATTGTAGAAAAGAAAATGATAAAATTAAAATAAAATATTTCTTAATCATGAATTATCCCTTTGATAACCGTAAAAAAAAATTGAATACATCCAGCATTTACTTTATTATATAGCATAAATGCAAATATTTTGTTAAATATGTGAAGATTTGTTGATTGAATATGGAAAAAGATAATATACAAAACTTGCTTATTGCAACAGGACGACGAATTGTCAAAGAAAAGGGAACAGAAGCTTTAACAGTACGTAAACTTTCTGAAGCTTCTGGTTGTTCCGTTGGAGCGATATATAATCAATTTGCAAATATGGAAAATTTTATTGTTATACAAAACTATATGACATTGGATGCTTTAGCTGAAAAGCTGGGAAAGGTTAAACATTCGGAGAATCCTTTTGCGGATATGAATAATTTTTTGAATGCATTTGTTGATTATGTAATAGAAAATAAAAATTTGTGGTATATGTTACACAGTTTTCATTTGCGCAATAATAATCGTACTTTTTCATATTTTTATTTGCGAAAAGTGGTAAAAATCACTGGAATAATCAATGGGATATTACAAAGAATCGTTCCACAAATGGAGCGTCCTGAGAGAATTTTATCTTCACAAATATTGTGGTTGACTTTATTTGCTTTGAGTTCTTTTCTAACAAAAGATATGTTAGATTCTTTTACTAAGGTAAATAAAAAATCTATTTGTCAGGTTATGTTAAATACATATGTTGCAGGGTTAACAGTATTAGAGAAAAAGTGATGGATTATTTTATTTTAGCGTGGAATAATTTAGTAGATTTTATAAATTCTCAGGAAACGCTGAGAATTGTTATGGCGAATCGATTTTTCTTAATTCTTCTGGTAATCGTTTTATCATCTATGAAACATGCTTCATATAGTAGTATGTTTGTTGCTGCTTTGGTAAATATTCCAGGGACAATTTTACATGAAACAGCACATTTTTTAGTTGGTTTGGTATTTAATGCAAAGCCAACAAGCTTTAGTTTGTTTCCTCGTAAATCTGGAGGTGTTTATGTTATGGGAAGTGTGGGATTTAGAAATATAACTTTTTATAACGCACTGCCTGCAGCAATGGCTCCTCTTTTATTATTGCCAATAGGTTTTTATCTAAATAGATATTTTTTTACGGCTGTAAATATTTCAATTTGGACTTATTTAGTTTATATTCTATTGCAGACAATTATAATTGAAAACTCACTACCATCTTCAACAGATTTTAGAGTTGGTTTCAAATATATCAGTGGAGTAGCTATTTATGGAGCTCTTTTGATATTGTATTTAGCTTTGTTTCTTTGATTTTAATCAATTAAGTTTTCTGGTGCATCTGAAGGTATTTCGTTTTCTTCTTCGTCAAAAGAAAATTCTTCGGCGTGAGTGATGTTTTCAAGAGAATTTTCATCGCTACCATCTTTGGTTATTTGTGTAATATTTTCTTCAGAGATTGTTTTCTCATTGATAGTAACAGAAGGATTTGCTTGTTTCTTCATAGGAATACTATCCCTTTGGATTAATTGTTGTTCTGTTAACAATGCTGTTTTATCTGTTGTTGAATCAATGCATTTTAGCAACCAAACATCATAAATTGGGTGTTCAACAGCATGTGTTGCAGGAGATGATGATAACATCCATCCTTTGAAAATGTTAACTTCTTCACCTTTGAAATTTTTATCGGTTATATCTACAAAGGCAAAATTTTCAGGAGTTTCTTCAACAGGACGTGTTTTGCATTTACGTACTAATATTGATAAAGAACCGAAATTAATAACGCCATTGATAGGAACATTTATAACACTTACTCTTCCTGTTATTTTATCCATTGCTTGCATTTTGGCTGTGTTTTTATCTATTTCAGTGGCATGTGCATTACAATATGTATTTATTAAAATTGCTAAAAAAATGCAGAAGTATTTAGTTTTCATTTGTTTTCTCATCATCAGTTATCATAAAAATTATTTCACCAACCATGTCTTCGATGGTTTTAAAATCTTTTACTTTGGAAAAAGAATCGCCATCTTTTAATAGTTCTGTTGAATTTCCTGGTTCTATTTTTATAAATTTATCTCCCATCAGACCATCGCTAACAATAGAAATTATACTGTCTTTGGGTAATTTTATATCAGAAGATATACTAAGAGTTACTGTTGCAAGATAATCTTCATTATTTAATTTTTGTGCCGTTACAGTTCCGACCTTAATACCATTAATTCTTACATCTGAACCGATACTAAGTCCTCCAACTTTCATAAACTCGGCGTGTAAAGAATATCCTTGTACTACTTGTAGGTCAGAAACTCTGTATGCAAATGCTAAAAATAAAATTGCTATAACTAAAACAACAAGTCCCATAATGGTTTCAACAGGTTTTTTATTCATGTTATTTTTCTCCTTCAGTTTTTTGGGAATGAATGTTTTTTTGTTTTGCCTTTCCAAGAGATATAACTCTATCAATTAACTCTTCTAATATTATTGCATCTTGAGTATATGAAAAATCACCATATTCTGGAATCATATCTTCCGATCCTCCGGGTTCAATTTCGATATATTTATTTCCCATTATTCCGGAGCTTACAATTGAGGCACTACTATCGTCAGGGATTTGTATTTGCGATTTTATTTTTAGCGTTAGAGTGGCTCTATAATCATCGTCTAATACGGAGTTTTCTACTCGTCCTATATCGACTCCAGCAAGTCTAACTTTATCACCAATAACTAAACCATCTGTTCTATTAAATGTGGCATATATGGTGTAATCGGTGTTTTCTGCTCCTTCCCATTCGTTATGTTGAATTTTAAATATTCCTACTATAGTAACAAATGTACATAAGACACATAAACCAATTATAAGATTTTTCAGTTCTTCTTTTGTAAATTTTTCCAATTTTTTTGCTCCGTTTAAGCTTTTTATTAATTATTACTATATTAAAATCATTTTGTCATCATGGTTTTTTATTATGGTTGAAAAGTTAAAGATGTTTTTGGGTGAAGATATGTTAGAAGTAAAAAATATTAATAAATATTTTGACGAAAGAAAAGTTTTAAATAATGTAAATTTCTCTGTGAAAGAGGGAGATGTTGTTGCTTTACTCGGTGAAAATGGTGCGGGTAAATCTACATTATTGCGAATATTGTGTGGTTTTTTAGAAGCTTCATCCGGAGAAGTTGTTTGGGAAAATTTGAATATTAAGTTTAACAGAATAGAATTTTTGGAAAATGTTGGTTATGTTCAGGAAATTTCTTCAATGTATGGTGATTTTATCGTTTATAATTTTTTGAAGTTTGTTGCTAACATTAGAAAGATTAATGAGAATGATATTGAAGATAAAATTAGAGAAGTGGTTGAATTGTTAGATTTAAAAAATGTAATTGTTCAAAAAATTGAAACCCTATCTAAGGGATTTAAAAAAAGGGTAGAGTTAGCCGCCGTTTTGTTATCATCTCCTAAAATTTTATTATTAGATGAGCCAACAGAAGGGTTAGATCCTAATCAAAAGCACTCAATTAGATCAATAATAAAAAATTATGCAAAAAATCACATAGTTATTATGTCAACACATACTATGGAAGATGTGGAAGCTATTGCATCTAGAGTTTTACTTTTACAATCAGGAGAGTTGAGAATTGATGAAAAAATTTCTGATTTTAAAAAAATATCTGGAAATAGTTTATTGAAATCATTTAGAAAAATAACTAAAGATGAGGTGGATAATGCAACAATTTAAAGCTTTATTTAATAAAGAATTTGGAAGTTATTTCAGGAGTTATTTGGCCTATATAGTGTTTTTTGTTTATTTGTTCGTTTCTATTGGCTGTGCATTTTATTTTGGTTCTTATTTGGCTATGCATGATACGGCTCTTTATGCGTTATTTTATTTGCAACCAATCATTTTAACAGTTTTTGTTCCTGCTATTACAATGAAAATGTGGTCTGAGGAATTTAAGTCTGGTACTGCAGAATTTTTATTAACGCAACCTATAAATTATTTTTTGTTAGTTGGAGTAAAGTCTTTATCGGCTTTTCTTTTTTGTTTTAGTATGAGTTTATTTTTTATCCCTTTTATTCTTTATACATCCGAATGGATGGTTGTTGATTGGGGAAATATTATTTTATGTTATATAGGGCTTTGGTTATTACTTTTATTGTTTAATGTGTTAGGATGCTTTATTTCTTCATTAAATAATAATGTAATATTGTCGTATGTTTTAAGTGTTTTTTCAAATGTATTGATTGTTTCATTTTCATTTACATATTTATATGAAACTTATAATAACTTTATGTTTGGTGAAATTGGTTTTTCTGATTTTATGTATTTTATTATATTTGTTGTTGTCTTTTTGATTTTAAATGTAATGGCTATGAACGTTCGTATATCTGTTCAGAAAAATAAAATTAAGAAATTTATATTCTTTGCTTTTTTGCTGATTTTTTGTGGTGTCATATTCAATGTCATATTTTATAATTTATGTACTTCAAAAGTTGATTTTACTTCTGGGCAAACGTATTCTTTTAAGAAACAGACAGAGGATATTTTAGACTTAGTTGAAGAGCCAATAAATATTGATGTATATGTGGCAAAAGATTATATATCAAATAATGCCGATTATTTTCATTATTTTCAGCAAATAAAACGCTTTTTGAATAAATTTAAGAATCAATCAAAGGGTATGATTAATGTGAATACTTTAATTGTTGATCCTTTTTCAGATTTAGAGGAAAAAGTTTTGGAAAGTGGGTTGTTCTTTGAAGATAATTTGGTGGGTAGTAAAAATTATTTTGGAGCTGTTTTAAGAAATAAAGATGGTAAAGAGGTCATTATAAAACAGTTTATACGTGAGAGAATTTCGTATTTAGAAAGAGATATTGATAAAGCTTTAATAAAATTAATCTTACCGGATGTAGTTAAAACAATTGGTGTTTATTTAGATCCGACACAAAATTTAGATGAATTTGAGACATTTTTAATAGATTTAGAAAGCGATTATAATGTTATGAATGTAACAGATGATACTTATGAGATATCATCAAAAATGGATTTATTAATTTTAGTAAATCCTAAAGATTTATCTTCTCATTTTATGTATGCAATTGATCAGTTTATAATGAATGGTGGTCGTACTTTAATATTTTTTGATTTTTTCTCAGAAAAACAGTCTGATTTAATAAATATGAAAGATATTAAAATTTCTAAATTTTTAGATCAGTGGAATGTTTTGTTACGAGATGAATTTATTGATGATGGAAAATTAAATAATGATTTCGGTAAAAAATATTTAGATTTAAAAATAAATAAAGCTGTGTCTTTCAATGTTGAAAATGAAGATGTAAATGTTATACCTTTTATTCAAAATGAAAAAGGCTTTATTGGGGCGATTTTAACTGGAACTTTGACATCTTTGTATAAGGAAAATCCTTTTAAGGATACAGAATTTGGACAAGAGATGAGTATGTTTCTTCCATATGCAATAGAAGGAACTCAAGTAGCTCTTGTTGGAGATGTAGATTTACTGAATGATAGTAATTGGGTTGCTCTAAATTCTGTTGATAAGAATCCATATGGAGTTATCGAAAGTGCTGGAAATGGTGCGGCAGTTAGATCTTTAATTGATTATATGCTTGAAAATAGTATTTATCAAATACTGCCAATAAAAGATGAAGTTTGGAATAAAGATAGTATAGGCAGAAAAGTTGAAAAGGTTGCTTTTTCAATGTATGCAGATAAGATTGAATCTTTAAGTAAAAATATCAGATCTAAAAAAATGATAATATATGAGTCTGTTGGGCAAGATATAGATAAGATGGGAACTTTATTGCAGGTTGGAGAGGCTGGAAGAGATATTGCAAAACAAGAAGATGAGTTACAATCATTAACTTATAAGGTAAAAAGTGAATATTCGAAAATTATTAATAAGATGATTTTAATAAATGTGGTGTTTTTACCGTTATTTTATGTCATTATTCTATTATGTATTATAAGTATAGCAAACAAATGGCAAAAAATAAAAATTAAGGAGAAAATTAATGCATAGAAAGTATTTAATAATAGTTGTATTTTTTGTTTTAATGTCGTTAGTTGCATTGGGTGCTTCTTTAATATTTATAGATAAACAGAATGAATTAAATGTTAGGGGGAAGTATACCTTCAATAATTCTAAAGATGATGTTCAGAAAATATCTTTAATTAAGATAAATACTTATGAAAATGGAGAGATTAATATTTATTATAAAGATGGTGTTTGGAAATTTAAAGAAGCTGCCGATTATTTTATAAATCCGCAGATGTTGGCGAATTTTTATAATATGATTAACAATTCAATTATAATAGATGTAAATAAAGTTGATGATAATACGTTGAAAGAAAAGAACCTATTGAGTTATAAAGAGGCCGAAAATGGAATTGGGCAAGGTGTTGAAATTCAGACTATTGATGAAAAGGGTAATATATTAGATGACTTTATTATAGGTAATAAAACAGATAAGCCTGAACATTATTTTGTTAGAAAAGCAAACACAAATTATATGTATAATGTGAGTTCTATTAGAGGGTTTTCTGGATTAGCTCAAGCATGGATACCTTATCCTTTGTTAAGTGTTGAAAATTTTATGATAGAGGCTTTAGTTATTGATCGGAAATATATTGATAGAGAATTGTTGGATAAAGTCTCTACTAATTCTGAATTTATAAAAGCAATATTACGTTCTTTAAACTTTTTAGAATATGATGGAATTACTACCAGAGGCGATTTTTTTGAAGCATATCCTAAGGCAAGATATCATCAATTGAAGGTTATAACAGTTTTGGGATTGGTATATGTTTTTGATATATATAAAGTAGATGATAATTATTGGCTGAAATTGACGTTAGAAACAACAAAAATTCCAGATAAAGATGTTATTCCGTTTGTTGAAAATAATCAAAAATATTTTGAGGATTGGATGTTTCAAATGGATGCATCTCAAGGGGATATTTTGTATAATACAAAGTTGCGTTGATTTTATTCGAAGTTATTTTCTTTAGAAAATGGTTCTTGAAGTTTGTACATGAGAGGGAGAATTTCTTTATAATTATTTAATATGTTCACATCTAAAATGTGGTTGTTATAGATGTTTACGTCAAAAATTTGCGGTAAATTTGTTGAAAGTTTATTAATATTTCCTATTCCTATTATATAGGTAATATTGTTACTTTTTATAAATTCATTTATATTGTAATCAGGAAAGCGTTTAAATATTCCATTATCGATTCCTTCTAATTGAGGATTGAACCAATAATAGGATGTTTTAGGTGCGTATATGTTTATAGTGTCTCCATGATATAGTACATAAGTATCAGTTGGTTGTAGTATTTTATAATATTTTTTTAGCATAGAAGAATTGTTCAGACATAAGGATATTAGATTTAATACTATCATTATTATAAATAATATATTTAATTTAATTTTGTTTAAAATATGCAGTTGAAATGAAAGAGATGATGTAATTACACTAGAAAATAAAAATATGTAAACGAGATAATGAGGAAGATATGTTGAATAGTATAAGTTTTTTATTAATTCAAAGCAGAATACTATAAATAATGAGTTAATGAAAAAATTTTTCCGTTGCTTTTTATTGAAGAAGTATAGAATGAAAGGAAGTGATAAAAATATAGCGAAGCTATATATACTGTTATCTCTTGAATAAATTATTATTTTATATAAATAGCTATTGAATATCCAATTTAGTTGGAAATATTGCTCTAGTGTTTGATTGTAATATAAGAAAAACGTAAAGGATATTATTATCAGTAAAGCTGGAATGATTGCTAAAATAAAATTTTTTATTAGTTGTTTGTTTTTATAGAGAAAATAACAAAGAGGTATTAATAACGGAGTTATAACAAATAATGTTGTTTGTAAGAATAAAAAAGAGATTGTTAAGGATATTCCCGTTATAACCATATTCTTTGTTTTTTTCTGAGATGTGTAAAGAAAAAAATTATATAATCCAAGTAAATAGAAAAAGCGAGCGAATGTATCAGGTTTAAATGCTGAGAAAGTATATAACGACGGATAATACATGAAGTATATAAGTAATGTTGTGATGGCAACTTTTTTTCCGCCGAAAAATTTTTTAGATATTATATAAATCAAATAGGTACTGCCAACAGAAAACATAGAGGCAAATGTTTTTGCAATATATAATGTTGTTAGATTGTTGTGAGGCAAAAATTTGATAATTGGAGCAAATATATACCAAATTAATGGATGATGGTGTTCAAAAAAGTCGCGATAAGGAATGTATCCTTGGCTAACAAAGTAGCTAGCGCGAAGGTGTTCTAAATCATCAAATAATGCTGTTGATGTGAAGAATAGACACAATACTATAAGTATAAAATCCAAAAAAAGGATTTGATAATCGTTATTTTGTATTATTTTTGAATAGTTTGTCATTTATACTCAAGGGGAGGCTGATTAAGCCTCCCTAATAAATATTATGCTGTTAATTTGATCGTGTCTTTTGCAATCATTAATTCTTCGTTTGTTGGTATAACGTAAACCTTAACTTTAGAATCTGGAGTAGAAATCATAAGTGTTTCGCCTCGTTTATTATTGTTTTCCTCATCAACAGTAATTCCTAAATAAGATAATCTTTCTAATACCATTTTACGAATTGTTGAACCATTTTCACCAACACCGGCAGTGAAGACGATAGCATCAACTCCTCCGAGAACGGCGATGTATGCACCAATATATTTGATCAAAGAATGTGTGTAAGCTTTCATTGCAAGTATTGCTTTTTTATCGCCTTTAAAATAACCATCTTCTACATCTCTATTGTCTGAAAAACCGCACAAAGCTAACATTCCGCTTTTTTTGTTCATCAAATCATTTACTTGATCGATATTTAATCCATCTTTTTTCATAATGTATAGAGGTATGTATGGATCAATATCACCACAACGAGTACCCATAACTAAACCGGCAAGAGGGGTGAAACCCATAGAGGTATCTACACATTTTCCATCTTTTACAGCAGAAATTGATGCCCCATTTCCAAGATGACATGTGATAATTTTACCTTTTTTCCCTAGTAATTTAGCACATTCTTCAGCAACGTATTTGTGTGATGTTCCGTGAAATCCATAACGGCGTATTTTGTTTCTTGTGTATTGGTCTTCTGGGATATCATATAAATATGCTTCAGGTTCCATGCTTTGGTGAAAAGATGTATCAAATACAGCAACTTGTTTTATATTTGGTAAAACATCTTTTATCGCTTTCATGCCAAGTACGTGAGCCGGATTATGTAATGGAGCTAAATCAGATAAATCTGATATTTGTTCAATTACTTTATCTGTTATGAGAACAGATTCTTTGAAGATGTCGCCTCCTTGCACTATACGATGGCCTACGGCGCTGAGTTCATCCATGCTTTTTATTGCTCCATTTAATAGTAAATTGAGTACGGCATTTATTGCTTCTGAATGAGTTGGCAAATCAATATTATGTGTTTGCTTTGGACTATCTCCGTATTGTATTTTTACCATAGAATTTTCTATGCCAATTCTATCTGCAACACCTTTAGCTATTACATCATAATTTTCTCCATCAACATTGTATAATTGAAATTTTAGAGATGAAGATCCGCAATTAATTACTAATATTTTTTTCATTTTATGTTCCTTAATTTATTTTGTTGCTTGTAAGCAGGTTATTGCCACTGCTCCGACGATATCTTCTGCAAAACATCCTCGTGATAAATCGTTTACAGGTGAATTTAATCCTTGAAGGATTGGACCATAAGCTTCGCAACCGCCCAGTCGTTGTAATAATTTATAACCAATGTTTCCTGCTTCTAAGTTAGGAAATATTAGAACTCTAGCTTTTCCAGCGATTTCACTGTCTGGTGCTTTTTTGGCAGCAACAACTGAGTCTAGAGCTGCATCTACTTGTAGTTCACCATCTACTTTTATTCCTAAGTTTTTATATTCGTCTGTCATTAGAGCTTCTTTTACCATTTGTGTTGCTCTAACAACTTTATCAACAGTTTCTCCCTTTCCGGAACCTTTGGTAGAATATGACAGCATTGCAATGTTAGGTTCTATTCCAAAATGTATTGCTGTTTCAGCTGCATTTAAGGCAATATCCGCAAGTTCTTTATCTGTAGGATTAATTATGATTCCGCAATCGGATAAAATATAAGGAGTATTGTTGGACAGTATGATAAAAAATGATGAAGCACTACCACCTTTTTTGGCTGATTTTATAATTTGAAGGGCAGGACGAACAGTATCTGCTGTAGAGTGATTGGCTCCTGATACCATTCCGTCAGCATGACCTGATTTTATCATTAATGTTCCAAAATAATTATAATTTAATACTAATTTTTGGGCATCTTCATAAGAAAGACCTTTTTCTTTACGAAGTTCGTATAGTAAATCAGTGTACTCTTTGAGATGTTCAGATTTTTCTGGTTTAATTATCTCTATATTATCTATTTTCCAATTGTTCTTGGAGTAAAAATTTTTTATTTGTTCTTCATCTCCTAAAATTACAATCTTGGCTGCACCTATTTCGGTTAAAATATGTGCGGCGGTTAAAACCCGTTCATCTTCGCCCTCTGGTAATACAATTTTTTTTATATTTTGTTTGGCTTTGTCTAATAGACTTTTAATATATTTACTTTGTATCATTTTTGCATCCTAAAATTTATTTGTTTATCATTAATAAACTACTCTTAAGTTTAAAAGTCTATAAAAAAGTTTTGCTTTTTGCATATATTTATAATATCTTACAGAAAAGTTTTATTTTGAGAGGTAATGATGATACGTATTATAGTTTTTATTTGTTGCTTGTTTTTCAGCTTTTCTGCACAATCTAGATCAATGAATGAAGTCTTGGTTTCTGTTGATTTTGAAGCAGAAGATTCTGTTAAAGCTAGAGATTTAGCAATGATGGATGCTCAAAGAAAAGCTTTTATTGGTGTAGCAGGAATGTTTACAAGTACTGAAAATGTAGAAAAATTATCACAATTATCGGATGAGGAGATATTATATTTTGTTCAATCTGTTGGAGTTGTTAATGAACGTTCAGGAGGAACAAAGTATAAGGCAGATTTGACTGTTAAAATTAATGATAAATTATTAAAAGATTATTTGGCCGAAAATGAAATGATTGTGGTAGAGGTTTCTGAGTTGATGGTTATTCCTGTATATAAGATGCAAAATAATACACTTCCTTTATTATGGGAATCTGAGAACCATTGGATGAATATTTGGAAGGAAAAAGGTGTCATTAAATTTGGTTCAATGCAAATAAAGACAATTTCTGATAAATTTAGAAATATAGCAGATTTAACTGCCGAAAATTCGTTATATATGAGTGATACTCTTTTTAATCAAATAAAAGAATTAAACAATTCAGATAAGATATACGTACTTTTTGCAGAAAGAAATGAAAATGGAGATTTAAATGTTACTGTAAAAAATGAAAGAAATAAGGTTGAAGATAGTTTTGCAGTGCATAATGATGGCGAATCTGATGTTTTTGATTTAGCCGTTGAAAAAACAGTAATGTTTGTATCTAATATGGAAAGGGAAACTGAGAAAAGTTCGGTAAATGGTGATGGGGGATTTGTTAATATTGTGTATGTTTATCAAAATATGAAAGATTGGTTGCAGAAAAGTAATGCTATGAGTAAACTACCTCAAATAGAAGCTTTAGATACACGAAGTTTTGGTGGTGGAAAAGTTAATTTTGTTATAAAATACAGAGGAAATATTGATGATTTATGGACTGCTTTATTGGATATGGGTATCAGTCATGAACAAGAGGGTAGTTATTTCGTTATAAGATAGAAAGATAGATAAAATGAAAAATAAAGGTGTTGATTTTCAGAGATATATTTTAATTTTGGGTGTTTTATTTATATGCGGAGCTTTTCTATATGTGTTAAGATCTGTTCTACTACCCTTTGTTGTTGGGATAGTTGTTGCATATTTTCTTGATCCATTAGTGAATAAAATGGCAAAATCTCAAGGAACATCAAGAACTATTGCTACTACTGTTGTATTAGGACTATTCCTTTTAGTTTTATTACCTGTTTTATTTTTAATTTGTGCTGCCGCATTTTCTCAGATAGCTGATTTTATTGCTAAATTACCGATGTATTTTAATACATTAACAGAAAAAATTATTGTATTATTAAAAGAAATTCAATTGCGTTTTCCTCGTTTGGCAAGTGATAACATAGAGGATGTTTTGAGAGGAAATTTATCTGGCTCAGTTAAACCTTTTGTTAGGTTAGCTATGGGAATTATATCAAATGGTTTTGAATTTATAAATTTGTTATCATTATTATTAATTTCTCCTGTTGTAGCATTCTATATGCTGAGGGATTGGCATAAGTTTACGAATCGAATAATAGGTTTGATTCCTCGTAAGCATAGGGAAATAGTTATAAAACTTGTAGGAGAGATTAATGAAATCATTTCCGGTTATTTGCGCGGACAATTTTTAGTCTGTTTGTCTTTGGGGTCTTTTTATTCTTTAGGGCTTTATGCTGTGGGATTGGATTTAGGATTACTGGTTGGGTTTTTAGCGGGCGTAATTTCTTTTATACCTTATGTTGGAAGTATATCAGGATTTTTAATGGCTGTCATTTTAGTAATTACCCAATATGGAACATTTTCTAAGTTTTTGATGGTGATGATTGTTTTTGGCGTAGGACAGTTTATTGAAGGAAATTTCTTAACACCAAAGCTTGTTGGAGAGAATATTGGTCTTCATCCTGTATGGGTTATGTTTGCTTTGTTGGCTGGTGGAGTATTACTTGGTTTATTGGGAATGATTATCGCTGTACCATTTGCTGCAATTATTGGTGTTATGCTCCGTCATTTAATTAATAATTATAAATCTAGTCCTATATATTTAGAAAATTAACGGTTTATTCCGTTATGTTTAGGTATATGTAGAAGGGTGTTTGCAGCCATTCTGTTCCAATGTTTTTCTTGTTCAGAGTAATATTCATTCTCAATATAGTCTCGTTTACAGGCATATATATTTTTTAAGCTTTTGCATATATCTGCTTTGTGTAAAAAATTTTGGCGGCGAGAAAATCCACATTTGCTACATATTCCTAAATTTCTTTTTAATAAAATTATTCTTTCATCATCAGATAGTTGAGCTGAAGATAAAAGATGTTTTGTTGCGATGAATTTTTTTCTATTTTCTTGCTTTTCTTTTTCTTTTTTATCTTTATCTTTATCTTTATCTTTATCAATGTCTTTTTTATGATAATTATTTAGAGCATCATTGTAAGAAAATGTTTGTTTGTTTTTTATCTTATCATATATTTTATTTAATAATTTTAATTTAAATATTTCTGGTAAACCATAACGATGTGACATTGCTTGAAATGCTTCATAATTTAATTCAGTATCATTTCCATATGCAGTATGTGAGATTTTTTTGTGCAATACACTGTAGAACCATTTATTATCATGAATATATTTATCTATTCCTGTTAAAACATCTTCGTATAATTTCATTTTGTATATTGAAGGGAGATGAAGTGAGTCGATAAATAGTTCTTGTTGTTGAATTATTTTTTTATTTCGATCGAAATTATTATCGTTATCTTCAGTTGATGTTTCTTCAGATAAAAAGTGGTTAAATTTCTCTATTTGTTGGTTTAGGGTATTTATTTGCACAAAATCATCGTTAGAATTTTTTTCTTTTATTTCCAATAAAATTTGAGTGCAAACGTTATTTCCATAGATATCAATCGGCATGAAGAATCGATGATAAAAGAACTTTTTAATATTTTCATCATCGAAATTCATATTTTTAATTCCTTATAAGTTTTTGACCATTTTAAGGAATGTTATTCCTTGTTCATCGAAAATATCACCTTCTTGGTGGTATCCTATTTTTTCATAAAAATCGACAACAGGTAGCATGGCATGCATTATAATTTTATTATATCCTGCATTTTTAGCTCTTTTTTCTGCGTATTTAACGAGTTCTTTTCCAATTCCTTCCCCTTGATATATTGTATCAACAGCAACTTGCATAAGGCGTATTGTTTCATCGTCAATTGGAGCAAGGATTAGGCCGCCAACCAAGTGGTCGTCTAAATTTTCTATACAGCCAATGTGCAGATATCCTGCTTCTTCAGGTCTAAATGAGTCTAAAAATTTTAATCCTAATGGCTCAAGAAGAATTTTATATCGAAGTTCCACCAATTCATCATATCGTGATGATCCAAAGTCTATATCAATCATTTTACGCATAATAAGATCTCCATGTTTTTTTATATTAAAACATATTTTTTAGTATTTGACAATAATTATTGATTAAAGCAAAAAAATAAATTATCTTTTCTTCTGAAATAAAGGAGATGAAATGACTGATTTGAGCTTAATTAGAAATTTTGCAATTATTGCACATATTGATCACGGGAAATCAACTATAGCTGATAGATTGATAGAGTATTGCGGTGGTTTGCAACAACGAGAAATGACAGAGCAGGTTTTAGACTCTATGGATATTGAGAAAGAAAGAGGAATTACGATTAAAGCTCAAACGGTTCGTCTAGATTATAAATCAAAAGATGGGCAAGTGTATCAACTTAATTTAATAGATACCCCTGGACATGTGGATTTTACTTATGAAGTTTCTCGTTCACTTGCCTCTTGTGAGGGCTCGGTGTTAGTTGTTGATGCAACCCAAGGAGTTGAAGCTCAGACTTTGGCTAATGTTTATTTAGCTTTGGATAATAATCATGAAATAGTTCCTGTTTTAAATAAAATTGATTTACCTTCGGCGGATGTTGAAAAGGTTAAACAACAAATAGAGGATGTTATTGGTTTGGATGCTTCTGAAGCTATTGAAGCATCCGGTAAGACTGGAATGGGGATTGAAAATTTGTTGGAAGCGATAGTTAATAAGTTGCCTGCTCCCAAGGGTGAAGAAAATGCTCCGACAAAAGCATTGTTGATTGATAGTTGGTATGATGCTTATTTAGGTGTTGTTATTTTAGTAAGAATTAAGGATGGCATTTTACGTAAAAAGCAGAATATTCGAATGATGTCTAGTGGTTTATCTTACACTATTGATAGAATAGGTGTTTTCACACCGAAAATGAAGGATGTTGAGACTTTGTATCCGGGGGAAGTTGGTTTTATTACAGCTAGTATAAAAAGTTTGGAAGATTGTCAAATTGGCGATACAATTACGGATAATAAACAACCTTGTTTAGAGGCTTTACCTGGTTTTCATCCGTCTGTTTCAGTGGTATTTTGTTCAATTTTCCCTGTAGATAGTAGTCAATATGAGGCTCTCAAAGATGCTCTAGCTAAGCTAAAATTGAATGATGCGAGTATAAATTATCAGAATGAAAACTCCAGTGCTTTGGGATTAGGTTTTCGGTGTGGTTTTCTAGGTCTGTTACATATGGATATCATACAAGAGAGAATCGGTAGAGAGTTTGATTTAGACATTATTACAACAGCTCCATCTGTTGCATATAATTTGTATTTAACAAATGGAAAAGATATGGTCTTGCATAATCCTGCAGATATGCCAGATGTTTCGACAATTAAATTGATTGAAGAACCTATGGTACGTGCTACTATCATGGTTCCTGATACATACTTGGGTTCAGTTTTGAAATTATGTACAGAACGCAGAGGAGAGCAAGAAGATCTGACATATGTTGGAAATCGAGCTATGGTTGTTTATAAAATACCATTGAGTGAAATTGTCTTTGATTTTTACGATCGATTGAAATCGATCACTAGTGGTTATGCCAGCTTTAATTATGAATTGATTGGTTATGCTCCTTCTGATTTGGTTAAAGTGCAAATTTTAATAAATGAGGAACCTGTAGATGCACTATCTTTTCTCTGTCATAGATCAGCAGCAGAAGCAAGAGGCCGACAAATTTGTGAGCGATTAAAAGATTTAATACCAAGGCATTTGTTTAAAATTCCGTTGCAGGCAGCTATTGGAGGAAGGATAGTTGCTAGAGAAACCATTGCTCCAATGAGAAAAGATGTTACGGCAAAATGTTATGGAGGTGATATTACCCGTAAACGTAAATTGTTAGATAATCAGAAAAAGGGAAAACAAAGGATGAGACAATTTGGTAAAGTTGAAGTTCCTCAATCAGCCTTTATTGAAGCTCTACGAATAGGTGATAATTAATTTATTGGTATATCTTTATTGATAAATTCGGAAATAACTTGCTTTAATCTTGGATTTTCAACATCTTTTCCATTTTTTATTGCTTTTAGATCTATTTCATAACTAACAAATATATCGCTGAAGATATTATTGCTTTCTTCGGATTTTGTTGTTGTCGATATCTGTTCTTTGTGTAAGTCTTCTGAATGTTGAGTGGTTTGCATTGGAGTAAATTTCTGTTTAGATGGTATATTTGGGGTATTATTTTCTGTTTTTATAGTACTTGGTGTTTTTGTTGTTGTTGGGATATTTTTTTCTTCTGTTGTTTTTTTATTTTCATTTATGGTGTTTGCTGTTGGTTGTTTTACCTCATTATCTTCAGGTGTTATATGTTTATGATTAAACCAATCATCTGGAAGCTTATAATCTACTTTAATTAATACATAACTTCCTTTGTGATTCATAGATGCTACAGGAGGAAGTTGTTCTGGTTGAGAACTTGTTGTTAGCGCTTTTTCAGGTATAAAAAAATTTGGTTTTTTTGTGGTGCGATTTATTGTTTGAGCATGTGATGTTGAAATATTTATGAAGCTTACCAATAAAATCAAATGCCATATTTTTTTCATAATCTTTTCCTTATATTGTGCATATATTATAACTTAAAATTGTTAACGACAGCTTAATAAATTTAAGGTAGTATATCTAATGGGAGGTTTAAAATGAAAATCCTGAATTTTATTTTATTTATTAGTTTTATCATTAGTGGTAGGGTAGAGGCTGCATCTTATGAATTTATGATGAATAAATGTAAAAACGTTATGAAAGAAAATCCTCCAAAAATATCTGTTGTATATAATTTAGGAGATATTGTATATGATTTTTCTAAGTCAAGTGAGGAGATAGAAAAATTATATTTATCCGTTCATAAAGAAAAATCAAGCGATGCAAATATTTTTGGATTAACAGAGTTTAGTCCGATGTTTGAAGTTTATTCAAAAGTAGATTATGTAAATATTGCAAATGGAAGTTTATGTTTTTATCCAACAAATGTGAATATACGTCTTGGTTATAAGTCACCAAATGTTGTAAATATTGCAAATACAATAGAAAAAGGTTCATGTAATTTTAGAAGAGTATTACGGCATGAATTCGCTCATTTAGAGATTGCTAGAAGGGGATTATTTTTATTGGCAAGGACAGTGAAAAAAAATATAAATAAGATCATTGAAGATACTGGTCCAAAGATATCTGATTTAGCACCAGATAAGGTCGCAAAAGAATTAAATGATGAATATCAAGACAGAATATTACCACACTTTGCAATGTTCCAAAGCTTAATGAATGAGGAACAGGCTAAATTGGATACGAAAGAGAATTATTTGAAAGAGCAGACTATTTGTAAATAATTGCTATTTGCAAAATGTGTTTTCTAAAAATTGTAAACATTCTTCAATATTATCTATTCCATAATCAATATATTCTGCATATTTATCATTGTTTTTTCCGTGGCATAGCCTTACAGTTATCATTCCGGCTTCTTTTGCACATTTTAAATTTGAATAACTGTCATCAATAAAAATACATTCTTCTGGTTTTACATTTATTTTTGAACAAAATTTTAAATAGACATCAGGACTTTCATTTTTTTTGTAACAATTAAATGCTTCTACAGAGTAAAAGCGACCTTTAAAGAAATTGTATAATCCAATATGTTTTAGAATGGCTTCACAGGCATCAAATGAACTTGTTGAAAAAATATATTGTGGACAATCAATTTTTGAAATTCTTTCTAAGATATTTTTATATGGAACGATAGGGTGGAGATTTTTTTCTTTTCGTTTGTGATAAGCGTCAAACATGGCTTTTGGAGATATTCCATATTTTTGAACGAAGATCTCTCCTCCATCACGATATATTTTATAGGATTCAGTAACCATTGCTTTTGCTGTTTGAAAATCTAATGGAATATTCAAATCTTCAATAGCGGCTTCAGCTGTTATTTTATCTAGTAAATCGTGAAATTCAGGAGTTTCACGATAAAGAGTATTATCTAAATCCCATACAATAACTTTATTTTCCATAATTTTGTTATCCTTAATCTAAACCCTATTGAGGATAACATAAAAAAGGGTGTCGTCAAGAAAAATTTGAGATTATTGATTTATTCATTTTGTAGATTATATAGAGATAGAGGTGTGATATGAATAGAGTAATTTTATGGTTGTTAAGTATATGGACGTCTATTTCTGTTTTTTCTCAAACTGACGTTTTTTATGAAAAACCTGATGGGGAAAATATTCAAAATCAAGAATATGAATTTGTACCGGATACAGATAGTCCGGGGGTGGAAGTTGCCCCCTTGGAAGTAAATTCGGAAGATGAAGATATTCCTGTTTTTGTTCCAAATTCAGCGAAAGAAGATGGTGTTATTAGTCAATAAGTTGCAATTTTTTTTCGACTAAAGGTATAATATTTGATATAACTTCTTCTATGTTCATATCTGATGTATCTATTATAATAGCATCTTTGGCCGGTGTTAGAGGAGCAGAACTTCTGTTACTATCACGTTCATCTCTTATTTTCATATCGGAAAGTACTTGTTCGTAGCTTGTTTGTATGCCTTTTGCTACAAATTCTGCGTATCTACGTTGAGCTCGTACTTCTGTTGATGCTGTTATATAGAGTTTTAGATCTGCATTCGGACAGACAACAGTTCCTGTATCTCTACCATCATAAACCACTCCGTTTGCACTGGATCCATCCGCAAAAATAGGTTTTAAGGCAAAGTTTTGTTGCATGGCCAAAAGAACTTTTCTTACGTTTGGATATGCAGAAACGATGGATGCTGATTGGCCACCGATGTCTGTGCGAAAATCTGGTTTCTTAGAAAGTGCAATCATTTGTGTAAAAGATAAATTGGAGGCAATTTCTGTGGCTTTTGCTTCATCATTCAAATCATTTCCATTTAGAACCATTTGTAAACCAACAGCTCTGTATACCATTCCTGTATCAAAATAAGCTAATTTATATTTTTGTGAGATGTAGGATGAAATTGTTCCTTTACCTGCTGCAGCTGGACCATCGATAGTTATAATCATTATGTCTTCCTATTAAAATTTTAATAAATATTATATTTTCATTAACACATCTTGCTGTATAATGCCAAGTAAAAATAAAATTATGCAATGTTTTTTGGTAAATAAATGATAATAAGACTTTTTTGTTTGGAAAATATAAAAGATAATCAACAATTATTGCTTGATGAAAAGCAGAGTAATTATCTTTGTAATGTGTTAAGATTATCTAACGATGATAGAATAAAAGTATTTGATGGTAAAAATGGAGAGTTTATTGCTAAAATCATAAATGCAAACAAAAAGAAGTGTTTATTATATGTTATGAACAAAGAAAAAGATTTCGAACCGTCTCCAGATATTTGGTTGCTTTTTGCTCCGTTAAAAAAAGATTGTACAGACATTGTTATTCAAAAGTCAACAGAGTTAGGAGTAAGTAAGATTATTCCAGTTATTACGGAGTATACAAATTCTGATAAGATAAGAAAAGATAGATTTATTAGTCAAAGTATTGAAGCTTCAGAACAATGTCGTCGTTTAGATGTTCCTGATATTGATAATGCACAACTATTGTTTGATGTATTAGATAAATGGGATGCCAAAAGAGTGTTATTCTTTTTAAATGAAAAAGGGAATGGAAATGATGTCATTTCTGTTTTGAATAATAATTTAGGAAAAGCTGCTATATTAATTGGACCAGAAGGTGGTTTTAGTGATGTAGAAATAAAAAAAATTAAAGAATATCCTTTTGTTAGAGATATTTTTTTAGGTAAACGTATTTTAAGAGCTGAGACCGCTGCTATTGCAGCTCTTTCCTGTTGGCAGGCTTTGAATGGTGATTGGAGGTAAAAATGAAGTTTTTGATAGCTGATGATCATGAATTATTTTTACAAGGCTTGGAGTTTATTTTGCATAAAGAATATCCTAATGCAGAGATTGTATTGACTAATAGTTATACCGGAATTTTTCAAATTTTGGAACAAAGGAAAGATTTTGATCTGATTATTACCGATTTAGCAATGCCGGGAGCTAATTGGTTAGATGCTATCAGTAAAATTCATAGTATATGTTCCGATGTCCCTATAATTATTATTTCGGCGGTATTTGATAAAGAGATTTTACAAAAGACTTATGATATTGGTGTGTCAGGATATGTTTCAAAATCTTTTCCGAATAGTCTTATTATTAGTGCAATCAATTTGGTTATGGCTGGTGGGATGTATATTCCTCCAGAATTATTGAAAATGAGTATGGCATCATCAACATCTAATGTTAAGGATTTGATAAAAGACTTGGATAAAGATAAGAAAAGTGCGAAAGAAAATAGAATATTAACTCCAAGACAAATGGAGGTTTTGCAATGTTTATTTAATGGTTTATCTAATAAACAAATTGCATATAAATTAGGTTTGAGTGAAGGTACTGTTAAAATTCATATTACTCTTATAATGAAGGCTTTAGACGTTAATAATAGAGTTTCGGCTGTGCGAGAAGCGTCAAGAAGAGGACTAATATCTTCAGATGATAAATAGGAGAATTGATGTTATGAAAATGAATGATAAGATGCCTTATATGGAAGTTTTATTTAACAAAATATATAATAATAAAGTTATTTCGGGTATTTTTGATGATGATAGAATCGTAAGTATTCTGAGCCTTGGTATACGAAAGAAAATAATTAAGGATTTGGTAAAGGATATTCCAAGAAATGCTCATGTTCTTCAAATCGGATTAACATTTGGAAGTCAAATAAATGAATTATACGAAAAGGTATGTAGTAAGGGGAAGTTAGATATTTATGATGTTTCCGAGGTTCAGATTTTAAGAGCAAAAGAAAAATATTCTCATCATAATATTGAAATCAGTAATTATAGCGCAACTTTATCTTGGGATGAAAAGTATGATGTAATTTTATGTTATAATTTACTTCACGAACTACCTTTAAAAACACGTCAGATGGTAATGGATAATATTTTGAACGGCTTGGCTAAAGGAGGAAAAGCAGTATTTGTGGATTATGCAGAGCCTTCTTGGTGGAATCCCTTAAAATGGCCGATGTTTGTTTTTAATAGGTTATATCAACCTTTTGCCGAAAGTATTTGGGAGAAACCTTTAGAGAGTTTTGTTAGTAATAAAAATGATTATCGGTGGCAAAAAGTTTATTACAGAGGAAAGATGTATCAGAAAGTCGTTGCCACAAAAAAAATATTAAGTAATGAAGATGCCAAAAAATTAACTAAATTATTTAGAGATAAATAGAATATTTTATTAAAAATTATTTCTGCTATTGATAAATAACTATATTTTTATTGAAAAAAGTTTTAGCTCCGTTTATAGTTGAGTTTAGTTTGATTTAATTTTAATGAAATTTTGGATGGAAACAAATGGCTAATGAAACTAATATTCACAGAGAATCGCGATTAACAAAATTAAAAGTTTTGCAAGAAAGAGGATATAATCCTTATCCTTATAGATTTGTACCAACGGTTTATGCTGAAGAACTTCAGGAAAAATATAAAGATTTAGAACCTGGAGTAGATACGGAAGACCGAGTTGTTGTTGCAGGCAGAGCGATGGCTGTTCGTAATAGTGGAATGTTTGTTGATATAAAGGATAAGACCGGAAAAGTTCAGGCTTTTTGTTATAAGAAAATTCTATCTGAAGATGATATGGAATTATTAAAATGTCTGGATGTCGGAGATATAGTAGGGGTTTCCGGTTTCGTTAGAAGAACACCTAGAGGCGAATTAACAATTGCTGCTGAAAAATTTGATATTATTGCAAAATCTTTACAGCCATTGCCAGAAAAATTTCATGGTTTGACTGATACAGATGCTCGTTATCGTCAACGATATGTTGATTTTATAATGAATGATGAAAGTAAAAATATATATAAGAAACGTTGTCAAATTACATCGGCAGTTCGAAAATATTTTGAATCCAAAGATTTTTTAGAGGTAGAAACGCCAATGTTACATCCTATTATGGGTGGGGCTAATGCAAAGCCATTTATTACTCATCATAATGCTTTAGATATGGATTTATATTTACGAATTGCTCCAGAGCTTTATTTAAAAAAATTAGTTGTTGGTGGTTTTGATAGGGTTTTTGAAATTGGTCGTAACTTTAGAAATGAAGGTATTGATAAATCTCACAATCCTGAATTTACTGGTCTTGAAGCATATCAAGCTTATGCTGATTATAATGATATGGCTGAATTGATTCAGGAGTTGGTTCGTTTTGTTGCAGAGAGTGTTTTGGGAACAACGAAGTTCTTTGTTGGTGAGCACGAAATAGATTTAAGTAAACCTTTTGAGAAAAAATCTATAGTTGATTTGATTAAAGAAAAAACAGGCGTTGATTTGTTACAAGCAGAAACTTTGGAACAAGCTAAAAATATGGCAAATTCTGTGGGAGTTGATGCTAATGCTTGTTCTTGTTGGGGAAAAGTTGTTCAGGAAATATTCGATGAAAAAGTAGAGCCTCATTTGATTCAACCTACATTAGTTATGGATATGCCAAGAGATATTTCACCTTTGGCTAAAACTCATAGATCTAATCCTCGTTTAGTTGAACATTTTGATGCTTATATTGGTGGTATGGAAATTGGATGTGCTTATTCTGAGCTATCGAATCCGTTGGAGCAAAGAGAACGCTTTGAAGCAGAAGTAGCTGCAAGAGAATGTGGAGATGATGAAGCTCAAATGTTGGATGAAGATTTTGTAAATGCTCTGGAAAATGGTTTTCCTCCATCTGGTGGAATGGGAATGGGAATTGATCGTTTGTCGATTTTACTAACTAGTGCAGAAACAATTCGTGATGTCATTGCATTTCCTACTTTACGAAAGAAGGATTGATTTTATGAGGCATATATCTAAAAGTACTGTCATTACTTTTATATTGTTAATTATATTAATAACCGAATCTATTATTGTTGGTTATGATTTGTTGCATCCTAATAAAGATGTTTTTTCATTAGATGCAAAAGAATATGATGTACCTATTCGCGAAGTAAAGGTTCTACCTTTTATGTTTGAGACCGATGCAGTGCAAAAATTTGATGATATACTTGACGATTTTGCTAATGAAGTTTCTGTGAATTTAATGACGAAAATTACAAATTCAAAGGACGAGGTTATTAATGAACCTGTTGCTACAGAAATAGCTCCAGAGGACGAAGATGAGCAAGATATTTTGAATGAAAATGTAAAAACATCAAATATAGAAAATATTAAAATGATTAATAATATTGGTGATGATAGTTTAATAGCTATTGTTATTGATGATATGGGGGTTAGTGTGCCGCATACAAAGGATATAATTGATTTAAACAGTCCGATGACGGCATCATTTTTAACATATGGTTCAGCAAATAAAGAGCAAGTTATGGATGCTAAAAATGCTGGTTTTGAGGTTATGCTGCATGTTCCAATGATGCCTCATATTAAAAAAGATTTAGCTCCTATTACTCTTTCTTCTGATATGAGCGATGAAGATATTAAATTTAATCTACAGAATATGATTTCTCGATATGATGGTTTAGGTATGGAAGGTGTTAATAATCATATGGGAAGCTTGTTTACGGAAAATAAAAGTGCTTTAGGTATAGTTATGTCGGTATTGAAGGAAAAAAATTTATATTTTTTAGATTCTAAGACGACTTCTAAATCTGTAGGTAAAGAAATGGCTCATGAGTATGGAGTTAAGTATATTGCTAGAGATGTTTTTTTAGATAATAAAAATGAGTATGATTATATTATTAAACAACTTAATCTTACAGAAAAAATTGCAAAAAAGAGAGGTTATGCTGTTGCAATATGTCATCCTCGTTCTCAAACCTACAGAGCCTTGAAAGATTGGCTTCAAACTATAAAAGAAAAAAATATAAAATTGGTCCATCTTAAGGATCTGGTAGATATTTTGAATTAAAAAATAAAAAAAATTATTTTTTTTTAAAAAAATACTTGACCTTATAAAAAAATACAAGTATATATGCTCTTGAACAGAAAATGGTCCCATCGTCTAATGGTTAGGACATCACCCTTTCACGGTGGCAATATGGGTTCGAGTCCCGTTGGGATCACCAATACAAACAGCAGGCTGAAAAATGCCTGCTTTTTCTTTGTTTTACAAGGCTTTCAGCGAGTTCGAATTTGTGTTTTCAAAAACAGCCATTTGGGGAAATTTTACGAACTTGATATGATAATTATACAACAAAATCAAACAGTTATAATTTATTTTATACTTTATATTTACATTTTTCTGACATTATTTTACATTATATGAGAGAAATTTATAAGACAAGGATAATAATATGAAGTTGGTTACGCCAAATATTAAATATAAAGATAGTTTTCTTGAGGCTTTAAGAGAAGGTTTTTGTTTAGGTTCACAATCACCAATGAGTAGCGCGGAAATAGATAATATTGAAAAAGATTTTGAGAAATATTTAAAAAATAAAGTTTTAAAACCTTATGATCCGACGCCAAAATTACGTGATGATGGTAAATATTATCCGAATGCACCTCAAATTCCATATTGGTTGATTGATAATGAACAGTTTATTGGAGCATATAATTTACGCACGCAATTAAATGAATTTTTGATGTATGTCGGTGGTAATGTCGGTTATGGTATTACTCCGAGATATAGGCGAATGGGATATGCAACAAAAGGATTATCTTTGTTGATATTAAAAGCACGAGAATTAGGCATGACCAAATTATTAATTGCAGCCAAAGAAGATAATGTAGGGTCATGGAAAGCTATTGAAAAAAACGGCGGCATTTTAGAAAATATTATTACTCTTCCATGGGAAAATAACGGGCAAAAACATAAACGTTATTGGATAAATATTGATTAGTTCGAAAACCGTGAGTTAAGCATCACCAATACAAACAGCAGGCTGAAAAATGCCTGCTTTTTCTTTATTTTCCAATAGCTGTTTCGAATGTTCGTTTTTCAAAAATTGCCATTTGGGATAAATGCTCGAAAAAATTATTAAACTATTTAAGGTTTTTATTTTATACGTTTAATTTTAGTAGGATGTTTTAAAAGATTTGTTTATTGATTGTTCACCCAAATACCGCCATAACCAAGCACGATTTTAAAATTATTACGATTTTTTTGTTTGATATAAAATCCTTTTTCCTGCGACCATATAAACACTTTTTTGCCTATCCAGATTCTAAAGTAATAACTACGATTGGTTAATTTATATTTATCTTTAGTGCGGATTTCTGTGCCATCTTCATATTCTATTTCCACACTACGACCAAATCCGTAACGATTATTATCAAAGTCTAATCCATATTCAATAAAAACTTCCATAGTATCACTTCCTCTCAATTATTCTGATGAAGGGGTATTACAGATTTCATATTGTGTAAATGTTTTTTTAAATAAATTAACATATTTTAATGTGATGAAAAATTATTTCATTGAAAAGATTATAGTGTATATTTGTAAAAAAAATAAGTTGTTTAACTCGTAAATCGTAAGCTTTGCATCACCAATTATAAAAAACGCCCTATAAGGGTGTTTTTTATAATTGGTCATTTGAAGGTTGATTCGAACTCGTAGTATCGAGTTTGACTACAAGCGAAAGGCGGACGGAAGTACGTCGGTGAGCAAAAGCGAATGAGCGCAGTGGAACGAACATTGCGTGCAATGTGAGGACAGCACTCTCAGCGCCCACCAATTCTAAGCTCCGTAGTTTTTGATACTACGGAGCTTTTTTTGTGTTTGAAAAAGAGGTTTGAACTCCTAATAAAGGGAGTTCGACTACAAGCGAAAGGCGGACGGGAGTACGCCGGTGAGCAAAGCGAATGAGCGCAGTGGAACGAACATTGCG
>JAZNJJ010000006.1:0-1659 GCA_045577985.1 Alphaproteobacteria bacterium | reverse complement strand
GGAGGATGTCATGAAAAATCGATTAGAAGAGTTACGAAAAGAGCATGGCATTAAGCAAGAAGATTTGGCAGATGTAATGGAAGTATCCAGACAGACAATAAGTTCTCTAGAGAACGGAAGATACAACCCGTCCATTCTTCTAGCTTATAAGCTTGCTCGCTATTTTGGTGTTACTATCGAAGATATCTTTATCTATGAGGAGGATTGAGCGTGAAAAAATTGAATTCTAGTTATATTGTAACAATAACGGGCTTGTTGGTGCTTATGGTGGGTTTGTGTATGATAAAGATATTTGACGGTTCTAAAAATATAATGAGTACAATGTATTATATATTTATAGGTTTGGGATGTACTATATTTGGCTATGGTATTGGAAAAATTTGTACTATGCAGGCTGAAAAGGCAGACCCTAAAATGGCAAAAAGGAATTTAATTAATAAGAATGACGAACGCAATGTAGCAGTACGTAACAAAGCGAAAGCAAAAGCCTATGATATAATGGTTTATATTTTTGCGGCACTGCAGATTGCTTTTGGATTGATGGGAGTTGGCTTGCCAGTGATAATTATTTTGAATGTAGCTTATTTTTCAGTAATAGGATTTGAAATATACTATTTTAGAAAGTTGAATAAAGAAATGTAATAAGAGATGTATCTTAATAAATATTTTTTTGTGAGGTCAAAATATAATGATAAAATTTATTAGAAAAAAGCTATATAGTGATAATGTTTGGAGTAGAATTGCAATGCTAATATGTATCTTTTGTTTTGCATTTTTCGGTGTGACAATTATTAGCTACTATTTATTACCAAAGGGGTTTTTATCAAATCAAAGCAATATGAAGGATTTTGAAACATCTACAAGTTTGCTTGTTTGCACATTGCAGATATTTTTCTTTAATATGATATCTGTTTTGTGTATCTTAGTTGCGAGTATATTTTCAAGAAAGAAAGGCGAGATATATGTTTCATCCGGATATTACTGTTTCGTATTATTTGTAATTATTAATGCGATTACATTAGGTACAGGTTCTTTCAGTGAAGTAGTTGTAGATGTAGCGCTATTTGAGCGTATTATTTCTATGTTCCATATAACAAAACATGCTGGATTAGTAGAAATGTTAGGACAAGTGTTAATAGCCTGTTCTCTGGCAAATAAGTCTTTGGTTATGACAGATGGTAAACAGACAACTACGCGTAAGTTAAAAGAGATAAATTATACAAAAACGGAAATCGCAGTTTTTGCTTTTGGATTGATAATAATGTTTTTGGGAGCTCTGATAGAAAGTAATACAATAATAAAAATGTCTTAGATTATCAATGTTTTCAGTTTTATAAAGGGTTTAAAAAGCAACGAAAAATTTCAGTCTTGTAGAGAGATTGAAAGCAACTGAAGATTTGAAGTTGGTGGAGGTATTCGAATGAATGAACAGGTAAGAAAATACATAGATAAATATTCAAATGAAATCATTGATATGTACGATACTTTAAGAAAGTTGATTTTTGATAGTGCTTCATTTGAACCACAGGAAACTATGTGGGCTAAAATTCCAAGCTATTATGTTGGGGAATCTTTTGTAAGGCTTATTCCTTTCAAAGACCACATTAATATTGAAGCGAAGGCTGTGTTGAAGTACACCGATTCATTAGTGGGTTATAA
>JAZNJJ010000005.1:0-51044 GCA_045577985.1 Alphaproteobacteria bacterium | reverse complement strand
GGTATTGCAGGTTACTCAAAAGCTATGACCAAATATAGAATTAATAAAACTATCGACCAAATTACGCAAATTTCGCAAAATGTTAGAATACTTTATGCAAGACAGGAACAATATCGAAATTTAAATAATAGAATCGTATATAAAGCTAATCTTGCTCCTAAAGAAATGTTTGGAGGAGGTTCTGGAGATTATAGTATGACTAATGCTTGGGGTGGACCTATTAACGTCATTCCTGTAGGAAGAAATCGTGATGGTGATAATAAAGCATTTGGAATTATTCTTACTGGTATATCAGAAGAAGTTTGCATTGAACTAGCTACTCATGATTGGGGAGGTGATGCTAATTCTGGGTTAATTGCTGTAGGAGCTGGTAGGAGTACTGGAGCAATGGATGATGCGATATACCAAAGAGAAAACTGCTCAGGTATCTTTTCTGATTATTCAGCTCATGCTGTTGCTTGTTCTGGAGGTTCTAAAGTTTCCATACCTATGCCGATTGATGTGGCAGTGGAGGCTTGTTCAAGGGCTACTACAAATGATATTCGAGGGGTTGAGTGGAAATTCTACTAATTTTAAAACTTCTTTCTTCTACACAAAAAGCCTCCTAAATGGGAGGCTTTCATTTCTATAATAATCTTAAATATCCATTGTATCTAACAGATTTCGAGTATACGCTCTTAGTTCTCCGCTATTCATCAGGCTTAGTTTTATATTAGCACGTTGCAGATCAGCATTAGTACCACAATCAAAACGTAATCCTTTACATAACACACCGTATATCGGCATACCACGAATAGCCGCCAAGTTTAATGCATCTGTTAGATTTATTTCTCCGTTAGATCCCTTTGTAACTTCCGGTAAGATATTCAAGACTTCATTTGGAATAACATAAGGTCCCATAGATGCATAATTAGAAGGAACTTCTTCTAATTTAGGCTTCTCAATTAGTCCAGTTGCTCTAACAACATTTCCTTCACGTTTAGCACCAATCAAAGCTCCATAACGAACCATTTCTTCTCTTGGACATTCCATAATGTTTTCAACGATTCCGCCATTTTTTTCATAAACTTCGCAAAGTTGTTTTAAAACACCGTCGCCATGCAAATTAATGTATACATCATCAACCCACATAACAGCAAAATCTCTATCTCCAATAATGTCTTTAGCCATTAAAATAGCATGTCCGTTTCCCTTTGGTTCGCTTTGACGAGCAAAAGAAAACTTCATTCCGGCAGGAATAATATCTTTGACAACCTTCAACAAATCATTTTTATTTTTTTCAATCAGATGTGCTTCTAATTCTGGTGATTGAGAATAATATTTTTCAAACATATGCTTACAAGCATCATCACTATAAATAAAAACAATTTCTTTGATTCCGGCTTCTGCACAGCTATCTACGGCATATTGAATTACCGGACGATTATCTAAAGTCATAAATCCTTTGTGTAATACTTTAGTTGTTGGCAAATTTCTGGTTGAAAGTCCTGCAACAGGTAATACACAAACTTCAGGTCTTCTAATCATATCCTTCTCCAATAATAATGTTTATTTTGTGGTTATAATATAACACACCAAAATAATTAAACAACCTAAAGTCTAATTTATTTAACAGTTATTGTACCTGATGTTTTTTGAATATCTCCGGTAACTTCTTTTAATATATTATTACCTGTCGTATTACCTTTTTTTATCTCATCATCATACGATTTAGATATAGAACCTGCAACGGTTTTAGAAACGGGCATATTATCTGATATAGCTTTTAATATACCTGATGTTTTTTCTGAACTCTTATTTGTTGTATTATTTTTATTTAAACCTGCAGGTTTTACTTTTATCATTGGTTTTGATGTTGATGATGTTGTGTCTGTAATAGGCTGTAATAACTTAGGCTTATTATCCATAGGAGCGATAAAAGGAACATCATCTGCTTTTTTAGATATCAAATTAGTCAGATTTTCTTGCGGAGCAGATTTAACATCTGTATCATTAATTTCTTCTTCATCACCTTTTGCTAACAAGTTACCTTCATTTTCCTTAGCTTTGCGTTTTTTCTCTTCTTCTAATAGGCGAAGTTCTTCTTCATAAGCTATTTGTTGTTCAGTAATAATTTTATCTAACAGTTCAGCCGAAGCATTACGCAAATCATTCATCTTATCTAAAATTTCCGACATTTCAGAAATTTTTTGTTGCAAATCTATTATTGCGATTTCAATTTCTTCTAAGTTAGTGATTTTTGTATCTTTATCATATTTTGCAACAAAGTAGTCGTATTTTTCAATCAATTCATCATTATAGTTAGCAACATCTCTTTGTTGGTTTTTCAATACGGTATTATTCACCATATATTGAGTAGAATTAATTTTTAATAAAGCATCAAAAGCATCTTGTACCATAAATTGATAGTTTTCAAATACCGCCTCATTATCGGCATGTATTTTTTTAGCTGTTTCAGCTGTTTCTTCAAATCGAGAATGAACATCATCTTCATAATACTTTGCTATTTCCGGTTTCATTTTTTCAATTTCTTGCATATAAGATACGCAAGCATCATGAATTTTTTTCACATCACTTTCAGTAAAATCCGTTAAATTAGCCTTACTTTTCATCAAATTAATTTCTTTATTAATTAAATCAACTCTTTCTAATTTTGATTTATATCTGGCTTTAACAGTTTCATTTTTAGTTTTTTGTAAATATCCTTCAATAACTGGAACCTGCGAATTTAATGCATTGGAAAGTTTTTCTACTTCTGTTTGTACCTCAGTCATTTTATCATTAAGTTTTCTTAACTCCTCGTCTTTTTTTGCTTGTTCTATTTCTGCAATTTCTTCCCAGTGAGCATCATATTTTTCAGCTACATCTTTTACATCAATATCCAAACTTGGTTTATTCAGTAATCCGGATAGTGTAAACGTAAATGGCGGAATTTCTTTTAATTCAACAAAGTTTACCACAAAGTTATTATCCATTTTCCATTCAGATAAATTTATCTTACCATTCATTTTGATATTTTCTTTTTTGTTAATAAGATTTGTGTTTTCAAATGTTAAAACACCATTATTCATTTCAATATTACCATCAAATGAATCAAAAACGGTATTACCGCTCTCTAAGTTATCTCTAACAGCTTGAAATACACCTTTAGAATATTGTCTTTGTTCTAAATCTGAAGCAATTTTTAATAAATTCAATCCCTTAATATCGGCATTTTTTATATTAAATTTCAAAGTGCCGGATACATTACTTACAAAATCTTCAATAGAACTTGCTATGGTCGAAAATTCTGAATTTAAATTTAATGTTCCTGAATTAAACGCATAAGTTTTTCCACCAAAATTTTCCAAAGATATATTTAATGCATCTAACTTACCCTTAATTTCCGGATTTTTTGCATAGTTTATTTCAACATTACCCTTAATTTCTGTATCTTTCATATTAAAAGAAAGACCATTTAACTTCATGATATTGGCAGAATTTAAGATATGAACATTCAAATTATTAAATTCGTTATTATCAAAAGAACTTTTTTCCGCCTTAAGCTTAACATCAAGATTAATGTTACGATATATATCGAAATTAAATGTGTTACGATTAAAATTAGGACGTGTTAAAAATGTGTCATTTTGATTTTCTGCAACTTCATTATTTGATTTAGTAGCTTGCATATCTAATAAATTTTTCAAATTTAAGTCGTTTACATTTAAAACCGCATTTATTGTATGATTGTTTTTACTATGTTTAACTGCAATATCACCTTCATAACTAGCCACTCCGATCAAACATTTTGCCTGATTAAAAGACCAATCTGCGATATTTCCTTTTATTGTTCCTAAGCAATTAAGAGCACTATTATTATTTATATTATTCTGTAAAGAACTTCCTAAACTTTGCATAAATTTTCCGAAATTTGTTGTTTTCAAATCAACAAAACCGTCAAAATTAACTATTTCATCTTTTGATACTTTTCCTTTATAATCAAATCTGACGGCATCAATTGTGGATTGAGTATCCAGTTCAACAGATTTCAAGTTTCCTTTAATTTTTCCAGAAGACAGAACTTTTTTTGCATTAAAAATATCCCACTTAGGCAAATCTATTTGTAGTCTGTTTATCACGGATAAAAAGTCATTTGATTTCACATTATAATTCATATCACTAATAATAGGGTCTTCAGATCCGATACCATCAATAACCGCCACAACATTAAGTCCCGTATCCATAACATTACTGATATCCAAATTGCTTAATATCAAAGATGAAGCTTCATTTTCCATATCAATACGAACTTTCTCAAAAGGTACACTTCTAAAGATCAAATTTTCGGCAAACATTGTTGCTTTAATCTTTTTATCTTTCAAAAAAGCCAATCGAGAAAAGTCTGCTTTTAAGCTATCTAAAATTGAGATGTTTTCATCATTTTTCTGTACATAGTTATCTAAGTTTACTTTATCTGCTTCAAGATTAATTTCATAGTTATTTTCAGCTTCTCCAAATTGAATTTTCGCCCCACCATCAATATTCATTTTATCCATCAATAGCTTCAATTCGGTTGTTTGCAATTCTTTATCTGTACCGCTCAGTGTAATATTAAAGTTAATATTTCTGTAAGCTGATTGAACTGCGGGAGTAATGTTTATATCAAAAGCTTCCATAAAAGAATTAAAGTTTTGCCCATCTAAATTAATTTTAACATAATAGTTAGGAACTTTATTCTCTTCAACTAAACTACCGGATAAACTCAACACAATATTACCAGGGCAGGCTGCATAAAAATCTTCAATATTAAGGGCATTTGATTTCCAGTCTCCCTTAATTGATAGATTTTCAAAATATCCTGTAGAAGTATCCGCAACAACTACTCTTTCAGCAGAAATATCAAACAAAACATCTCTTATTGTATTAGGCTCATACACACTGCCGTTTTCTTTAAAACTATCGTATCTGGCCTTAAATAAGGCTAAAATAGGACGCATATCCAAATTTACTAATTGGTATTTTATTTCGGCAGTTTTACGAGTTTCATCAGAAACATCAAGAGGAATAATCATATTTCCCGAACCTTCAAAAAACTCACCGAAACGAACAACAAAGCTAGATAATTTTAAATCTATTGCATCAGATTCAACATTCACGGAAAACATTAGAGGTACATCATATTCACTAGCCAAAACCTCTTTACCTGATAAGATATTTACAAAACTGGCAGTTTTTTTTGCTTCTCCGCTAAAATCACCTCTAAATCCGCCATTGCTCTTTTTATATGCTCCATCAAAACGTAAAAAGCTCTCAGATTTCGGATGTGTTATAGCAAAATTTGTGCTGACTTCATCAAGTTGAGATATATCCCCGATACTGATTGCTGTTCCGAAGTGATCATTATCTTTAATAAAATTACCATCTAATCTAAATGGACCGGATAGTGTTTCAGCTTGTATATCTGCATTAAACTGAGTCAAATCGAAAGATATTTTTTGTTTTTTATTTTCATAATGAACTAGAGCACCTTGCAAACTTAGACTTTGTAAGCGAGTTGTCATATCTGTATCAGAAAATGTGTTATTATTTGTTGATTTCCAATTATAAACACCATTTTCATCAAATTCTAGCCAAATTTCAGCTCCCACCAAAGCCAAAGATTGAACATCTGGTTTTCCATCAAGCAACGAACTCAACGAAACAGCCATATCCATTTTTTCGATTGCTGCTAATTTTTGGGAGTTATTGGGATTTAGTACGGTAATGTTTTTTGCCGACATTTGAGTATGAGGAAATAACGAAACTTCAATATCTCCGCTAAATTCGATTTTTTTACCGATAATTTCTGAAAATTTTCCTGCTAATTCCTCTTTATAAGAGTTCCAGTCCATTACTGAAATATATGCAGTTAATCCGCCAATTATTAAGACACACACACCTAAAGATATCAAAATTATTTTTTTTACCAACGCATTTCTCCCAATCAGCATTAAGATAATCTTGACTTTAAATGTATAATATTCGTACAATAAATCAACATATTTTTAAGCACTGGGGTAAAAAATGAACAATAAAAATAAACTCTTTGAAAAGGCAATAAAATGTAGAAATAATGCCTATGCTCCATATTCAGGTTTTCAGGTTGGTTGTGCAATATTGAGTTCTAGTGGAAAAGTTTATGTCGGTTGCAATGTGGAAAACGCCGCATATCCATCTGGATCATGTGCTGAAGCCGGAGCAATTTCCGCATTAATTGCCGATGGTGAAAGTAAAATTTCTGAAATTTTAGTTGTAGCTGATACAAAATGTATTTTACCTTGTGGTAATTGCTTACAAAAGATTTGTGAATTTTCCGATAATAACACTATAATACATAGTGCTGATTTACAAGGAGTCGTAAAGAGTTTTAAATTGACCGAGCTACTTCCTAACAGTTTTAAGGCGGAGGATATGAAAAATGCTTAGCAATTCTCTCAATTATATAAAAAATAAATTAAATGGTGTTGTTCCTGATACAGCAATTATTTTAGGTTCTGGTCTGGGTGGATTAATAAAAGCACTTAAAAATCCCATAGCAATTCCTTATGCGGAAATTCCTGATTTTCCACAAACAACAGTTGTCGGTCATAGTGGTTGTTTTTATGTTGGACAAATAGGAACACACAATGTTTTATGTATGCAAGGACGTTTTCATCTTTATGAAGGAATAGCTCCGCAACTCATAGCACATATAATATCTTTATTAAAAAAGTTAGGATGTAAGCAACTCATATTAACTAACGCCTCAGGTTCATTAAAAACCAACTTACCTGAAGGAAGTTTGTTGTTAATTAAAGATCATATCAACATGAGTGGGCAAAATCCGTTAATAGGTCCTCACGATGAACCATATTTCCCAGACATGGGTAATGCATACCCTATGGAATTGCGTCAAAAGTTTTTAGAAGTAGCAAAAAAAGAAAACATTAATGTAACCGAAGGGGTTTACATGATGTTACTTGGTCCAAATTATGAAACTCCGAGCGAGGTTAAATTATTTCAAAATTTTGGGGCAGATGTTGTGGGCATGTCTACCGTTCCCGAAACAATTTGTGCAGTTCATCAAGGTTTAAAAGTTTTAGGTGTTTCTGTCGTTTCAAATTTATGCACTGGCTTGAGTGAACATAAACCAAATCACGAAGATGTATTAAAGGTGGTCGGGAATGCAACAGAAAAACTAGCTTATCTAATTCAAAAATACTTAGAAAAGGAGTGATCTTATGCTTACTCAAGAAATAATCCGTCGCAAACGCAATAAAGAAACATTGAGCACCGAAGAAATTCGTTGTTTTATTGAGGGAATTTGTTCAGGTAAAGTTGATGACAGCCAGGTTGCAGCCATTACTATGGCAATATTTTTGAATGGGTTAAATAAAGATGAAACCATAGATTTAACTTTGGCAATGCGAGATTCTGGAGATATTTTGGAGTGGAGTGATTTTGATAAACCAGTAGTTGATAAACATTCCAGTGGTGGAGTAGGTGATAAAGTCAGTTTGATGTTGGCTCCAATCTTAGCTGCATGCGATGTCTATGTTCCGATGATAGCTGGTCGAGGTTTAGGTCATACAGGTGGAACAATTGATAAGTTAGAATCTATTCCAAATTATAACACACAGGCAGATAACGATCTTTTTCGTCAAACAGTAAGAAAAGTTGGTTGTGCAATTATCGGACAAACCGGAAATTTAGCTCCTGCAGATAAAAAGATTTATGCAATTCGTGATGTATGTAGCACAGTAGAATCAATACCTTTAATTACAGCATCAATTTTAGCAAAGAAATTAGCTGCAGGTCTTGATTATTTAATAATGGATCTAAAATGCGGAAATGGTGCATTTATGGGGAATTATGATGATGCTAAGTCATTAGCAATGTCCATAGTCAATGTTGCAAACGGAGCCGGAACTCAAACAAGAGCAATTTTAACAGATATGAATCAAGTTTTAGGATGGACTGTTGGTAATGCGCTTGAGGTTAGAGAGGCTGTAGAATATTTGCAAAATATTAATATAAATAAACGTTTAGACAGTGTAACAAGAACCTTGTGTGTTGAACTTTTAACACAATGTGGAAGATGCCAAACTTTAACTATTGCTGAAAATTTAGTTGATAAAGTTATCAGTTCTGGTTTGGCTCTCGAAAAGTTCTCTCAAATGGTATACGAGTTGGGTGGTCCGAAAGATTTCGTTTCTAAAATGGATAAATACCTTCCAAAAACAAAATATGTTGAGCCGATTTATGCGGAAAAAGAGGGATTTGTTTATGAAATGGATACTCGTGAAATAGGATTAAGCATAATAAAACTCAAAGGTGGAAGAACCATTCCTGGGCAGAAGTTGGACTTAGCAACTGGTTTTAGCCAGTTTGTTCAAATTGGAGATAAGGTTGATACGTCAACACCTTTGGCATTTGTTCATTGTCAAACAAAAGAACAATATGCAAATGCTAAAGCAGATATCTTAAAAGCTATTGATATCAGGGATAAACAACCTCCGATACTATCACCAATACTGATAAAAATATAAAAAGCCCGAATATATCTTGTGGATAAGTCTGTGGATAACTCTGTGGATAACTAAAAATAAGAAAAATATCTTGAAAAATAATAAATTTATTATAATATAAAAGAACAAAAATATTATTATTGTTCAGCAACAAGTGTATAAGAAATATTTGTGTAATTAAAAAAAATATATTGCTATAAATTTCATTAATATTACACTATCAATAAATAATCTGCAGATTAAAGGAGTTTTTTTATGAGTAAAGATAATTTATTGCACATTTTGTACGTAATTTTAGCCATATATTGTTCTACAATTATTGCGAAAAAAATACAGACAAAATATGCTGATACAACACCAAAAGCAGAAACAGATATTAAAATAGATAATCCGTCTGAAAACGAAACTCCTAAATTAGTTGATTATTCTTTTTATATAAAGGCTCCTGAATTGTTTCCGGTTGAGTTGTTTTTTGCTGAATTTTTACTTGATAAGCAAAATGAGATTTATTATTCCTTTCCTAAATTTTTTGTAGAACACAAAAGCAATATAAGCACTACACGAATTGAAAATGCAAAGCCAATTCCTACACAAATTGATATGGTTTGGTATTCCATTACAGAAAATAAATCATATTCCTTACAACAAGATCTTCCCGTTGATACGTTAAAGAACGGAGTAAGAGGCTTCGATGATAATGCCCAAGATTTCTATGATGGTATATTGTTAACATTAGAGCCTTATGGTAAAGTTGACCTATATGCTTATAATTCCATTACTGAAAAGAAGAATTTAATAGCATCATATCAAGCAAAAGAAATAAACTTATCCTTAGAAGATTTTCGTGCTTCGGTTCCTCTGTATGAAAATCCTGAGAAACCGGTATCAAATTGGCAAGAGTATCAGTTGAATGCATTTGCGTATTTTTCAAAAGCAGCTGAATTTATGGCTGATAATAATTTTACTATACCATCAAAAGATTTTGATTTTTGGAAAAATATAACGGTTACAGAATATGAAACACCTAAACCAGATGCTCTTAATGAATTTGATGAAAATGGAGAGACACCTTTAATTGGAGCTATTCGTCGCAATAAATATTCTTTGGTAGTTAAATTGATAGGAATGAATGCAGATTTAAATATTCATTCTAAAACTACAGGGGAAACAGCTTTATCTGCAGCATGTTCAATGGGGTATTCTCAATATGTTAAATATTTAATTACTGCGGGAGCTGATGTAAATCTGCCTGAAAATAAATCAGGAAAGACGCCATTGATGTTAGCATCACTAGTAGGATATGATGAAATAGTTGATTTGCTCATTAAGGCAGGAGCTGATGTAAATGCAAAACAATTCATATATAACCAAGACACCGGATATAATGCTCTCAAATATGCGCGAGAAAATAACAATCAAAAAATTGTAGATATGTTGATACAAGCCGGAGCCAAAGAGCCTGAAGCAGAAATTACGGAAACGCAAGAAACAGAGCCGGAAATACCGACAACTATTAATGATGCTGTAATGTTAGGTAATGTTTCGCAAGTAGAAAAATTATTGGCTGACGGAGCAAATCCTAATGAACAAATTCCCGGTCTGGGTTCTCTGCTATATTATTCTATCGCAACAGGTAATGTTGAGATTGTAAAAATTTTAGTTAATGCCAAAGCTGATATAAATGCTGTTGGTGCAAATGGTTATACTCCATTAATGATGGCCGTTGTTACCGGACACATAGAGATCGTTAAGATACTATTAGATGCCGGAGCAGATATTTCTATTAAAAATAAATCGGTTGATCAAGATGCTTTAACAATTGCTAAAAATTTAGGCAATGCAGAAATTATTGACCTGCTAAAATCTTCGGAAATAAAGTAGATTTTATTGAAAATAAAAACATCTTTAATTTTTTATAAATCACAGCATTCACCACAAGATGTTGTTTCTACTTGTATATTACAATGGTTAATACCAAACTTGTCTTTTAATTTGTTAGCTATTATTGGTACTATATCAATATTACAACATTCAATATGACACTCTAACGCAACATCATGTTCATTTATACTCCATAAATGAATATGATGTACATCTTTTACATCATTAATTTCTAAAATACATTGTTTTACTTGTTCAATATCAATATTATCAGGAGAGGCATTCATCAATATGTTTACTATTTTAGGGAAGGTTGCAATTGATTGGAAAATCATATAAAAAGCAATTAATATAGCTACTATACCATCTATACTATAAATTCCAAACCAAACAATACAAATTCCGGAAATGATAACACCAATAGAACCGAATACGTCTGCCAAATTATGAATAAATACCATTTTCATATTTGTATTATGGTGTGAACCATGATGAGATATTTTTGCGGTAAATATATCAACAATCAGAGCTAGAACTGAAATCCAAACAATAATCATTCCTTCAATTTGCTGAGGTTGTATTAAGCGTCTGATACCTTCAATAAGCAAATATCCTCCTGAAATAAATAGCAATATCAGATTTACAAATCCACCAATAACTTCAGCTCTCTTGAAACCATATGTATATTTTGCTGAAGCTTTTTTACTACCGATTTTGAAAGCGATAACGGCAATCAGAATTGATAATGCATCAGAAGTATTATGAAGAGCATCACCAATCAAAGCGACACTGCCTGAAATAATACCTCCTAAAATTTCGGCTATAGATAAAAACATATTTATAGCAAATGATACGATTAGCAATTTTACGGATTTTTCATTTACTTCACCATGATGATGGTGATGATGACAATGTCCAGACATTACACTTCCTTTCTTTAGTTGTCGGATTTATCAAATAGAAGAACTAATTCATCAATTTTTTGTTGTAATACTTCTTTAGGAGAATTAAAAGACGATGAAATGCAGTGATGTATATGTTTGTGTAATATATTTTTCTCAATACTTTTCAACGCTGAACGAACGGCTTTTATTTGATATACAATATCCAAACAATAGCGTTCTTCTTCTATCATCTTTTTAATTCCTTCAACTTGACCCGATATGCGATTAAGTTTAGGTAAATTATCGGAATGCTTTGAATTTGATGTTGTTTGCATAGTTTTCTCTATTTATTATCACCACAAGTGCAAGATTTACAACATTTATTGTTTTCTGTGCAATGGCAATTATCATCACAAGTGCAGTTTTCTTTGCAATGGCACTCATTTCCAACTTTACCACATTGGCAATCATCGCCACATTGACAATTTTCACATTTACAATTTGGATTACTGCATTTAGCCATATTCTTTCTCCTATAAGTTAATTCTTTTATAGTGTTATATATACCCCTATAGGGTATATTGTCAAGCAATATTTCTAAAAAATTATTGTAAATTAAGACAATAAAGCCACCAGTATGCATGAGAAAATCTATCTTGTAAGCCTTGATAGACAACGGATGCGACTTAACAACTTTACGAAACATCCAAGGCAAATCGGCAATAGATATGATTTTGGAGAAGATTTAGGAAATAAGTGCCATTATATGACATCCATATTTAATTATATATAGACATTAAAAATATTATTTAATACATTTCTTTGTTCAAAAACTCTCAAATCATAGAAATATTGGCACAACTCAACGATATTTCAATTACAATTCTCAAATGTTATCAAATGTGGTAGAGAACATTAGAGTTTAGGATTTTTTCGTTTTTTAATGAATGCAATAATTAATGATGCAAATATTAGTAATGGCAAAATATAATATAAATATTTAAAGACTAATTCTAAAAAATTTTCAGAATAATCAATAATAAAACCGGATAAAATAAATAAAATTGTTCCTAATATTACAAAATATGGTATCCAACCAATAAAGACTAAATAATATGATATATTGGGATAATTTTCTATTGTTTTTGAAATAAACTTTGGAGTTTTATTAAAACAAAGACTTATTGCGCAACAAACAAAAACAAAGAATAAAATGTCTGTAATAAATTCAAATTTAAGATAAGTGAAAGGAGCTTCTAAAATTCCATACATTCCTCCCAACAATAGAGCTTCTTTTTCCCATAATTTCATAATTTTAATCTCCTTTCACAATATTTTGGATAAATTACTAGTTCATTTTACTAAAATAAGCAACTATTTTTTTCTACGATTACCGCAACTTTCTTTGTATGCAGCTTATATTCTTGCCGCATTTGCGCCTATTTGAGGTCAATAATTAGCAGCCTTTACGACTTTACCTACATATGGAATTGATCTAGTAATTTTTGATTGTGCTATAAAATCTAAAACCGATGAACCTGTACTTATAGTTTTCGGAATCTTTGTTTCCTTGGTTATGGTTGTAAAATTTTTAGCAACACCGAATGGTGTACAATCGTTATTATACCTTGACTTTGTATTTCTTGGCATTTCATTTCCTTTCATATAAAAATTAACATAATGATAGCGCTATCAATTGTCATATAGGAATTATAAAATGCCTTCGCAAGTATTTTTATTAGAATTAGTATAAAAATGCGCAAATAAGTTGTAAAAGTATTTTTTATTATAATATCTAAGCTTGTAAATAGTGGTGTAAATATCTGTTAAAAATGGCTGAAAATAGGCACAAAAAAAGTCATTCAAATAAGGACTTAAAATTTAAGTGGCGGGCAATACTGTGCATAATGAGAACTAATTTTAGCTCATTAGATTACTTCAGACCCAAGGCGAGTTTTGCTCGTTCCAATGTTTCTGATGCAACTATTCGTGCTTTTTTTGCACCATCATTCAAGATATCATCCAGAATTTCCGGATTTTTAAATTTTTGATAATTTGCTTGAATCTTCTCAAGTAAATGGCAAACAACATCCGCCACCTCTCTTTTAAAATCACCATACCCACGTCCTTCAAAACGTTTTTCTATACTTGGAATATCTTCGCCTGTAATCGCAGACAAAATACTTATCAAATTAGAAACACCTGGCTTTTGTTCTTCGTCAAAATGGATGACTGTTTCACTATCAGTAACAGCTGCCATAATTTTCTTGCGCACCAACTTTAAATCATCCATAAGGAATATTGTTCCCATATTTTGCCCGTCTGATTTATTCATTTTTTCTGTTGGATTTTGTAAATTTAAAATTTTATTGCCCACAGGAGCAATATAGACATCAGGTTCCTTAAATGTATCCCCATACCGTCTGTTAAAGCGCTGAGCCAAATCACGTGTCAGTTCCACATGTTGCTGTTGATCCAAACCAACAGGTACAATACTCGTATTGTATAATAAGATATCTGCAGACATAAGCGGTGGATATACAAATAATCCGGTATCTATCCCGTGCTTACCACATGTTTGAGATTTCAATTTGAATTGGGTCATCCTTGATAATTCGCCCATATGCGTCTGAAAAGTCATTATAAAACCTAAAACACCATGTTCTAAAACATCACTCTGTCTAAAAATAATCGTTTGGTTTGGGTCAACACCACAAGCCAAATACATTGCCATGCAATCATTCACAGCATTACGCAATTCTTCTGGATTTCGAGGTGAAGTAATAGCATGTAAATCAGCTACAAAGATATAACTTTTGTATAAACTTTGCCGCACTACAAAATTTTTGATGGCGCCCAAGTAATTGCCTAATGTAATATTTCCACTGGGACGTACACCAGTTAGCATAACTTTTTCTTGTTCTTTCATGATAAAGATCCTTTGTTTTAAATAAAATCAAATGTGGTTTAAAAAATAAAAATAGAATATACGAAAACACCGGCTGTAATTACAGCCACCAAATGAAAGAACAAAATGTAAATCGCGTTTTCATGTGCGTGGTTGTATCACTATTTGTTCTAAAAGTCAAGAAAAAATTCGAGTATCAGTAAGGGTTTCAAACAGCGCCAAAAATGCGAAATGCTTTAAAATCAAGTAGTTATCAAATCAAGAGTTCGAATGTTTGCAAAAATAAGTACTTTTTGAGCAAACAACATTCGAACCACCATAAGTCATTGAAAATAAAAGAAAAAGTCGCCATTTCTGACGACTTGTCCAATTTGGCGGAGCGTATAGGACTCGAACCTATGCATCCCACTCGGGATGACAGATTAGCAATCTGCTGCATTACCACTCTGCCAACGCTCCATACCAACCAAGACCCTTTTATATTAAGTTTTAAATGTAGTCAATAATTTTTTTTGTTTTTTTTTAATTATCCCCATAATCTAAAACTTACAAACATAAAGGTCTTGAAAAGAAGACTCTAATGATTATTTCGTTTAAAAAATTCTGGAGAAAGATGATGGAGTTATATTTATTAATAGCTTTAATTTTTGTTTATATGATAACGGCAACAATGGTAGAAAAAAATGTAGTTCATAAAATTTGGACATTAGCATTTATATCTTCCTTTATCATTACAGCAGTTGCGATTGCTTTTTTACGAGTATCTAATCAAGATGTCATGATGTCTGCAGATAATTTAAATTGGTATTATTTGTTATATATTTTCGGTTCTATGTCTGTTGTTTTAGGTTTAATAAATATCTGGATGTATCGCAAGCCATTATTATCTATATTGCGTTCATCATCATATGAAAATAACAATAAAGAATAGTTGCAGTTTTATATTTTTTTTGTATGATATCTTTAGTTTTTTTAGGATATCATAATGTTGCGCATAAACAATATAAAAGCACCACTTAATAGTGATGAAGATTACATAAAAAAGAAAACATCTGAAAAGCTTAATCTGAGTGTTTCAGAAATTTCAGATTTTAGAATTGCGAAAAAATCCATAGATGCTCGAAATAAAAATAATATACATTTCGTGTATAGTGTAGATTGTGAAACTTCGTCATTAATTAATCCGAGTCAAGACATTGAGGAAATATCTATAGAAAAACCTGTTGAGTTTAAAATTAAAAACAATGGAATACGTCCCGTTGTTATCGGAAGTGGTCCGGCAGGAATGTTTTCTGCACTTGCACTAGCCGAAGCTGGATTAAATCCGATAGTAATTGAGCGAGGAGCAGATGTTGATACTCGTCAGAAAGATGTCGATATATTTTGGCAGTTAGGGAAATTGAATCCGGAATCTAATGTCCAGTTTGGCGAGGGAGGAGCCGGAACATTTTCAGACGGTAAACTCATGACGGGAATAAAAAAAGATAAATTCACAACTAAAGTTATAAAAGAATTTATTGAGGCGGGCGCCCCTTCTGAGATTTCATATTTAGCCAAACCGCATATTGGCACGGATAACCTTCGTCTGGTTGTTAAAAACATACGCAATAAGATAATTTCTTTAGGCGGAGAATATCATTTCAACTCCAAATTATGTGGTTTAATTATAAAAGATGATAAAATTCAAGCCATACAAGTACAACATCAAAATAATACATATGAAATAAGCACAGATAAGGTTTTTTTAGCAATTGGTCATAGTGCGAGAGATACGTTTGAAATGCTTTATTCCCACGGTGTATGTATGACACAAAAACCATTTTCCGTAGGTCTGCGTATTGAACATAAACAGCAAGATATAAATAAATCTCAATATGGCAAAGAAGCTGATAATCCGTATTTAGGAGCAGCAGATTATAAGATGGCGGTACATTTACCAAATAGTCGCTCAGTCTATACTTTTTGTATGTGCCCTGGCGGAACTGTTGTGGCTGCCACGTCTGAGGAAGGTAGAGTAGTTACTAATGGTATGAGTGAATTTGCACGCAATAAAGAAAATTCAAACTCCGCTTTATTGGTTGGGGTAGATGAAAAAGATTTCAAAAGTAAAGAGCCTTTAGCAGGAATGTATTTTCAGCGTAAATTAGAAGAAAGAGCGTTCATTGTTGGAGGAAAAAATTATCATGCGCCGGCACAATTAGTTGGTGATTTTCTGCAAAACAAAACAAGTGTAAAAGCTCAAAATGTAATCCCTTCATATTCTCCAGATGTTTGTTGGACTAATCTGGATAATGTTTTGCCCCCTGAAATTAGTGATTCGCTTAAATTGGGCATAAAAGAAATGGGAAGAAAACTTAAAGGATTTGATTATTATGGAGCTGTATTAACCGGAGTTGAAACACGCAGTTCATCACCGGTGAAAATAATTAGAGATAATACGATGCAAAGTAATATCAAAGGATTATATCCGTGCGGAGAGGGGGCTGGTTACGCCGGAGGAATTACATCAGCCGCTGTTGATGGGCTAAAAGCAGTTTATTCTTTAACGGAAGAATAGTCCAAATAAGAAAAATATCGTAAAACTTATTTATAATAAAAATAAAAAAACTCTCAGCAGTACTGAGAGTTTAGAAACTGGCGCGCCCGGTAGGATTCGAACCCGCAACCTTCTGATCCGTAGTCAGATGCTCTATCCAATTAAGCTACGGGCGCATCAACAAGTAACCTTAATAGAACAAATAAAAAATAATTGCAAGCATTATTTTCAAATTTTTTCATTTTTTTTTAAAGGAAAAAAAATTATTTAAAAAATCTTATAAATTTTTATGTATATCTAATAATTCTTAATTGTTTTTTCACTAAATACATACTACAAATATACTAAATGTGTAAATTTAACTACAATAAGGCCTTTAGAATGAAAAAAATCGCATTACTTTCTGCAACCGCAATACTTTTAGTATCTTGCTCTTTAACAAGTATGCAAACAGATGAATTCAGCAAGTCTCCGGAGTTAACCATATCCAATAGCTCTGGTTCTTTTGTTGGAAAAAAAGTTAATGAATTTACTGCAGAATACAACAATATTCGAACTCAAGTTAATAAAAATGCTGAAGAATTATTAAAGTTGCAACAAGACATATATACTTCTGATGAAGCATATCGTGAAATAATTTCTTCTATTGAGGATAGACTTGAAGTTGGTACAACTCCATCAAATCCGGATTTAGTTGCATCTTTGGCAAAAGCACAAGAAAATTTGGGCGTTTTAGATAGTAGTATACATCGTTTGAGCCAAATTTCATCAAATACTATTGCTGAAAAAGAGAAACTATTGGCTTTAGCTTCAACGGTTAATGCAACATATGGAATTCCTGGCGCTTACGATGAAGATCACGCTGATTTGAATGAGATTCTTGGTGTTATTAGCCAACAAGAAATCGTTACGGCAGATATTATTGCCGAAGTAAAATCAGATATTATCAGTCAACAAGCCAAAGCAGATGAATTTCGTGCTGAAATAACTCGTCTGAATGTAGATGTTGCTGCCGGATATTTCCGTGATTCGGATTTATCTTTCACAAAACCTAATTTACAAGTAACAGAAATCAAGCCAACCGTTGTAACACAGACACCGGCTAAAGAAAAATCTCTACGTACTAATACAAAAAAAGTGAAGTTAATGAATAAAGTAGGGGTTATCACTGATGATGAAACAAAAGTGAATGCTAAGGCAGTAGCAGAAAAGAAAGTTGATGTAAAAAAACAACAAAAAACTTCGGTTGCCAAGAAAACTGTTACCCCTAAAAAAGTAACTTCTAAAAAGGCACCCGCTAAAGTTACTAAAAAAGCTCCGGTTGTAAAACCTGTAGCAAAAAAAACAGTGGCTCCTAAAGTTGAAACACCTAAAGTAGAAACTCCAAAAGTTGAGGAAGTAAAGGCGGTTGAAACACCTAAAGTAGAAACTCCTAAAGTTGAGGAAGTTGAAGCAGTTGAAACACCTAAAGCAGAAATTCCTAAAGTTGAGGAAGTTGAAGCAGTTGAAACACCTAAAGCAGAAACTCCAAATGTTGAGGAAGTTGAAGCAGTTGAAACACCTAAAGCAGAAACTCCTAAATTTGTAACAAAACTTCCTGAAGGAACAATTTTTTCTAAAGATTTTCCAAATAATGATGTTTCATATTATTCAGAGTTGACTGTAGCAGTTCAAAACACAATGTCTGCAAATCCTGATACAAAATTAGAAGTTATCGCTTTAATGCCAATGAGTGTAAAAGAACAAGATAGAATGCAAAATTTAATGGCTAAAGTTTTTGGTGAACTATTAGATATGCATATTCCTGCAGAAAATTTACATATTAGTTCAATCAGTGAAATTGGACGAGATGTTCCGACCTTGGTAGTTAGAAAAAGAAAATAATCAAAACCCCTCTAAAACGAGGGGCTTTTTTTTGTGTAGAAGAAAGAATTCTTTAACTATTGGAAAACCCATCCAATCACATTTGGACCAGAACAAGGATCAACCGCTGCATCAACAGGCATAGGCATGGAAACATTAGATCCTTCAGAACAAGCTATTGCTTGTTCTTCATTTTGTTGACCAGAACAATTTCCTGTGCCTAAAGTGAAATTTGGACTAACATAAGCCAAATCAAAAACAGTCACTGCATTTATCCCTGTAGTATCACGACTTCCCCAATCATGCGTAGCAAGTTCAATACATGCTTCTGTTGGTAGGCTATAAAGGAAAATAACAAAATATTCATTTTTTTCTATTGGATCAATCTGAATAGAATGTCCCCAAGCATCATTCATTTTGTAGATCGTAGAATCAACTGTGAACATTTCCTTTGGAGCTAAATTAGCTTTATATAAGATTCTTTCACTTAAATTACGATAATTTTTCTGCCTTTGTTTTCCATATAACATTCTAACATTTTGAGAAATTTGCGTAATTTGATCAATAGTTTTATTAATTCTATATTTAGTCATCGCTTTTGAATATCCAGCAATACCACCCACAGATAATACGCCGATAATAGCGAGTACTCCAAGCATTTCAATCATTGAACGACCTCCTTGAGCATTGGTCCTACACATTTTATTCATTATTATTCTCCTTTCCATTGTCCGAAAAAAAGGATCCCTTTTTTCGGACACAAAATCTTAAATTTAGAAAAAATTAACCTATTGATGTTACGTTCTGAAAAGAACAAATTTTAATGAAAAAAATGTCGGAAAAAAGGGATCCCTTTTTTCGGTCATTTTATATATATCTTAAAAAAAACCTCCGTTTTCACGGAGGTTCCTCTCTGGGGGAGATATGATGATTACTTTCTTCTCAAAAATGATGGAATTTCTAAATCCTCTCCTGAGATATCTGTATTATCATTGCTTGATGTTTCTGTTGTAAATTTTACAACATTATCAGGTAATGGTTCTTCGCGTACTTGAGTTTTTTCACGAGCACGAGAAATACCCAAAACTCTATCAATAAATGATGGTTTAAAATCAACGCTTTTTTCAACAACCGGTTCTTCAACTTCTTCTGGCTCTTCTGTTTTTGTGTCTTTGAAAACAGATGTATCATTATCGTTGAATAACTCAGGCTCTTCTTCTACAACATCTTGAATTGTTGTACGACTACTAGAAAAGATGTTTTCTTCTTTTGAGTTTATAACACCAAAATCAAATTCTCCATCCTCTTCGTTCTCTGCTTTATTTGTATTATTAAAAATTGTATTAAATAATGCAGATGCTTGTGGAACTTCAGGTAATTCGTCGGACTTATCTAACAATTCAAAATCATCATCTTCTTCATTCTTTTCTTCTTCAATATTAAATTCAAATGTATCATTAGAATCGTCTAAAGTTAAAGCCTCAGGAACAAGTGGAGCATCCTCAAAATCTAAAGTTACTTTTTCAGCTTCACCATCATCTTCAGCCATATCTATTGTTGGAACAAATGGAGTATCGCCATAGCTTTGGTCAATCAAAGATGGTTCCTTAATGCGAGGTTCCGCCTCAAATACAGGCTTGCCATCATTAATACCGGTAACAACGATGGAAACTCTGATTTTGCCGGCTAAACTTTCATCAAAACTTGAACCAAAAATAATGTTTGCATCATCACCAACTTCTTCTTTGATGGTATTTGCTGCTTCATCCAATTCAGGCAATGTAATATCAGTACCACCGGTAATGTTGATTAAAACGCCTTTTGCCCCTTGCATTGTGCAATCATCTAACAAAGGATTAGCTAAAGCTTGACGAGCTGCTTCTTTTGCACGCCCCTTACCTTCGGCTTCACCTGTTCCCATTATTGCTTTACCCTTATCTTGCATAATATTTTTAACGTCTGCAAAATCTAAGTTAATCAAGCCAGGCATCATCATCAAATCAGTAATTGAACGTACACCAGAATATAATACATTATCAGCGAGCATAAAAGCATCAGCCAATGTGGTATTTTCGTCGGCAATGCGGAACAAATTTTGGTTTGGAATTATAATTATGCTATCTACTTCTTTGATGAAATTATCTAAAGAAGATTCAGCTATTTCCATACGTTTTCTACCTTCAAAACTGAATGGCTTTGTTACTACACCAACAGTTAAAATGCCTTTTTCTTTTGCAATATGAGCAACAACAGGAGCAGCTCCGGAACCAGTTCCACCACCCATACCGGCAGTGATAAACACCATATTTACACCATCTAAAGCTTCAGCTATCTTATCTTTTGCTTCTTCTGCAGCCATTTTACCAATTTCCGGACGAGCGCCTGCCCCTAAACCTTGGGTTATTTCTAATCCCAACTGAATTTTTCGGCTTGCAGTTGAATGAGCTAAAGCTTGAGCATCAGTGTTAGCGACAATAAAATCAACACCTTCCAGATTTTTTGTAATCATGTTATTTACGGCATTTCCGCCACCACCACCAACACCAACAACGGCGATGCGAGGCTTTAAATAAGAAACCGTTGTATCGGCAACTCCTAATTTTATAGACATCTATCTTTCTCCCAGTTGTATTTTTCTATCTTGTTATTACAACTTTATATGAAATAAATTAAGTTTTAGTTACTATTTTTAAGAATTTTGTTTTATCCAATTAAATATTTTAGCCAGTTTTCCGCTTTCACCTACCGGACGATTTATTATCTTTTTAGGTTTACGCTCCATGTTATCTGTCGCAAACATCAATAATCCTAATGCTGTAGAAAATATCGGATTATTATATAAATTCTCAGGAATATCCTTGACATTACGAGGACCACCTAAGCGGACTTGCTTATCCAAAATCAATGCTGCGACATCACGGATTCCCGGCAACTGGCTACAACCTCCGGTCAGAACAACACGATGATTACGCAATCCTCTTAAACCATGAGAATCCAATTTACGTGCAACAAGTTCAAAAATTTCTTCAACTCTAGGAGCTATTATGCGAATCAAATCAGAACGATGCATTTGTCTTATTGAACTATCATCTTCTTCGCCTAACGGATAGACATTGATTGATTCATATTCATCATGTGTTACTCCAAAAGCGCACCCGTGACGAATTTTTAAATCTTCAGCATGAGCAAAAGAAGTTGTAAGCCCTTGAGTAATATCTTTTGTTATGTTTATTCCACCAACAGGTAACGTTGAAAAAGCTGACGGAAAACCATTTTTAAATGTTGCAATACTGGTTGTTCCTCCGCCGATATCTACAATTGTTGCTCCGTATTCACGTTCATCTTCGACAAGGCAGGACATTCCTGATGCATAGGCAGATAAAACACTATTTTCAACATCTAAATGAGCAGATTCAACAACTGAGCAGAGATTTTTGTATAAAATATTGGGATACATTCCTAACAAAACATCTACAGATAACTCTTCGCCATAAATATTCATCGGATCTTTTACATATTCTCCGCCATCTATCTTATAATTTGTCGACAAACAATGAATAAGTTCGTTATTTTCAACGTTTATTTTATTTAGTCCTTTTTCTAAAACCTTGTTAATATCTGTTTCATTAATCGGACGGCTTCGACGCAAAGAAATTGAAGCATTATGTAATCGACTGGAGGTCTTATCACCGGAAACATTGAGAATTATACTATCTATACGTTCATTTGCCTTTTGTTCAGCATCTTCAACCGCATTACATACAGAAATTGTGGCTTGGTTTATATCAGTGATGACACCATTTTTTATTCCTTGTGATGCATTATAGCCGTAACCTATAATGTTTATTTTTTTATCTTTATTCACACGTGCAATAATGCAACATACTTTTGAAGACCCAATATCTAGAGCCGCAATAGTGGAACGATTCAATGCCTTATCCTCAAACTGTAAATCTTATTATTTATTTTCGACTGTATCGTTGTTAATTTTAACAACAACTTTATTTTTTAATCTTAAATCAATGAAAGTTAATTTACGTTTAAGAATACCTTTTGTTTTATCTAATTTAACCAATTTTTTCCATGCCTCTGCAACATTTTCTTCCGGCATTTTGACTGTTATTCCATTCTCTACATCATCAAAAACCAGATTCCAACGGCGCTTTGAAATAAAATTGGCAACTTTTAAACGAGAAAATAATTCTTTATCTTCTTCAATAATTCTTAAAAGCTTATTTATGTTTGCTGGAGCTTCTTCTCCAACTATTTGTAATAAATTCTTTTCCGGTACATATTCCGTTTCTATTATCTTTCCTTCTTCATCTATCGGATAAAACTCATTTTGGTATTGCCAAATTGATTTAACTTGTTTTTCTTCTATACTGATATGAATAATGTTTGGAAAATAAGTTCGACTAACACTAACATTTTTTATCCAAGGTAGTGTTTTTATATTTTCACTTATGGCGAATAAATCTATTTCTAGAATATTATCCCCTCGATTAATATTTATAACACGTAAAACATCTTCTTTCGAGGTTTTATTACGCCCCTCAAGAGTGATATCATCAAGCCCCCAGCCGATTATTGCCGTTTTATGATAAAAATTAGATAAAAGCGAATCTATTTGTTTACCGACCAGATTATGACGAATCGTAATTACACTAACCGCAACTAACCAAATACTACATATAAGCAACAAATTTCCTATCAGACGATAAGGCCAAAGGACACTTGCATATATTTTAGTGTTTGAGGTAACCAACGCTTATATCTCCTTGCCGATGATTTTTATTTCCCACTCAAGTTCAACACCGTATTTATCTTTTACAGCATTTATAATATTATTTCCTAAATGTTCAATATCAGAAGCCGTTGCCGTTCCATCATTTATTAGAAAATTACAGTGTTTTGAAGACATAGATGCTCCACCCACCTTAAAATCAGCAGCACCAGAATTTTTTATTAATTCCCACGCTTTATATCCTTTTGGATTTTTAAATGTAGAACCAGCAGTGCGGACATTTTGAGGTTGATTCTTTTTGCGATACTCAGCATTTGTCTCAATAGTGGATATTATTTGTTCTTTGGCAGATTTTATCCCTTTCAAACAAACTTCTAAAATAATCCAATCCGAAGGGAAATCGCTTTTGCGGTATGAAAAATTAAAATCCTTATTTTCTACAGTAAAAATTCTTCCCGTAGAATCAATAACTGTAGCACTTTGCAAAACGTTAGAAATTTCTGAACCAAAACAACCGGCGTTTGTACGTAGAGCCCCTCCCAAACTACCGGGAATAGAGCATAAAAATTCTAAACCAGATATCTCATTTTCTATCATGATTTTTTTTAGAAAAGAATTTTTTAAACCGGCTCCACATTGAATTATATTATCAGCTATTTTTATCTTATTAAATGATGAAGCCTTTAAATTAACAACAACTCCAGATATTCCACCATCTCTAACCAATAAATTTGAACCGCTACCTAACACAAAAACATCTATATCCGCAGGTTTTTCAAGCAAAAATTTCTGTAAATCTTCTTTATCTTTAGGAAAAAACATTACATCAGCAGGACCACCAACATTTAACCATGTATATTTTTTAAGCAGTTCATTACTCTTATATTCTCCGGCGACATGTGGTAACTTATTGATTATATTATTTTCCATTAATACAAATCCTTATCTTCTGAAGCAATATTTTTTCGAGTTATTGCCAATAACATACCTATTGTAATTGCTGAACCTAATAGAGATGAACCTCCATACGAAATAAATGGCAAAGTCATTCCTTTTGTTGGAATTATATGCAGAGATGAAGCCATATTAATAAATGCTTGCAGACCAAAAGAGGCTGCTAATCCAACTTCTGCATACATAACAAATAAATTTGTTTCTTTTTTTGCAGACATGAGAGTTCTAATAACGATAAATGAAAATAAAATAATAATTATTAAACACAACCAAACTCCATATTCTTCTCCGGCAACAGCAAAGATGAAATCTGTATGTGCATCAGGGATATGTAGTTTAACAGTTCCTTCCCCTGGACCTTTACCAACAAGATTACCATTCTGAAAAGCTTCCATTGCACGATTTATTTGATAGCTGGTTTCATCACTTCCATATAAAAACTGATCTACTCGAGCCTTAAAATGGGGATAAGTAAAATACAAAACAAAGAGTGCAACAACCCCTAATCCACTTAAAATTCCTACAATAACTATCGGCAAGCCAGCTAAAAATAATTGCAAACCAAAAATTAATGTAACTAAAATAGTGGTTCCAACATCTGGTTGACATAATAACAAAACTGCAAAAATTGCATACATACCTATTGCAACCCACATTCCTGGAAAATAATCATATTTCTTACCACAATCTAACAACCATGCGGTGAGAACAATGAAAATAGGTTTCATAAATTCAGAAGCTTGCATTGAAAAACCGAAAATACTTATCCAACGTCTAGCTCCTTTGGTTTCAAAACCGAAAAACAAGGTTAAGAAAAGAACTATCGCCAAAACAACAAAACCGGCAATAGATATTCTGCGTATAGTTTTTAATCTAAATAAAGAAAGAGTGAAAATTCCAATTGTTGCTCCGATAACATAAATAATCTGTTTACGCACAAACCAATAATCATCAACATTAATTTTTCTAGCAACAGCCGGACTAGCAGTAATTCCCAAAACAACACCTATCAATAATAATGTAAACGAAATCAAAAGGATTACTTTATCTACTGTCCACAACCACTTAACAAAAGAATTATCACTTTGGCGAGAAAAATTAACCATTACCCTTCCCTTAAATAAATACTAATGAGCCAATCGCTGCAAGCAATAACCCCGTCCACCAAAAAACGAAAACAACCTTCTTTTCTGACCAGCCTAATTGCTCAAAATGATGATGGATTGGAGCCATACGGAAAAAACGTTTTCCCGTTTTTTTGAAGTACAAAACTTGAATAATTACCGACAATGTTTCAACAACAAAAACTCCTCCGACAAAAGCCAATAATATTTCATGCTTAGTCATTACGGCAACAGCTCCAAGCATTGCTCCCAAAGATAGAGACCCCGTATCTCCCATAAATACTTTTGCTTTTGGCTTATTAAAAAATAAAAACCCTAAGCATGATCCAACCAAAGAAGCACAAACCACGCTTATTTCTCCGCAACGAGGTATAAATAACATATTATATTCTACTGCATTTTGCAAACCACAGTAATAAGCAATTACCATAAACAAAGAAAACGATATTATGAGTAACCCACTTGCTAAACCATCCAATCCATCTGTTAAATTCACAGCATTAGATGTTCCGGATAATACAATCACTGCAAAAGGAACATACAACCAAGATAAATTGATAAAGAAATCCTTAAAATATGGAAAACTCAAAACAGTATTAATTCCTCGTGGTGTAGCTGCGGTTATAATGCTGGCAGCAATCAGTGCCGTTAAAAATTGCAAAAACAATTTCATTTTAGCCGTCATTGCGTTAGAGTTATGACGTTTAACTTTCCAATAATCATCTAAGAAGCCTGTCGCTCCGTACATTATTAAGATTAAAAGACTTACCCAAACAAAATGATAAGAGATATTCGCAAATAACAATATCGAAATAATGGATGTTCCTAATATCAACAAACCACCCATGGTCGGAGTGCCTTTTTTTGTTTTAAGATGGCTCTGGGGACCATCTTTGCGAATCGGCTGACCAGTCTTTTGAAATTTGCGCAACGCATTTATAACGAAATTACCCAAAGCTAAGCTTAGAAGTAATGATAATATAAAAGCCAATATGGCACGATAAGCAACCGACAAATCGGTATTCATTAATGCTAACATTATATATCTCCTGATAATTTGTGTGCAGTTTAATCAAAATATCTAAAATAAGTCTTAAAAAAACAATATTTTTTATTTAAATTTACGAGAATTTTACTATTATTTGCTTAGAATATATTCGTTGAAACGGAGTATAATGATATGAAAAAGTTAAATTTTGCGATTTTGTTATCGATTTTTTTGTGCTGGAATAATGCTCAGGCTGAAGATATTTTCGGAAATTCAGAATTAGAATTTGTAACCGAAGACGAAACTGTTTCAGAAGATACTTCTTGGCGCAGAAAAGATGATGAAGACAACAAATTTTTATCATCGTTTTTATCTAGCAAAATTACTGCTTCAACTGCAAAGAATATTAATGATGCAGAAAAAATATTTTGCTATACAGTTGATTATGCTCCTGCTGATTATAAAGGATATCTTATTAATGATTTAGCATTGAAAGGATCTTGCGGTGAAATATCCGAAACAGGAAAATCTTTATTTAAGAATACTTTATTCAACAATAATTCCGCATACTCAAATAATATAGAATCATGTAATATTAGTCCGAAAATTATGCTCAGATTTGTAAATGGTATTGATTATACTGACGTTTTACTTTCTACACCTTGCCACTCTTTAACATTTTTCCATGGAAGAGATATAACTACGGTTAATGCAGCCCCTGGAAAGGCTATTATTGAGCAAATTGTGAATGCATATATGGAATTAGAAGAAAAATTCTTATCTCCTGCTCTGCTAGGACAAATGGTTCCTAATGGTCATATTGTTACTCAAGATCAAAAGGAAATTGTCAGAAAAATGAATGCTTCAAATGAAAATTTGAAAAAATGGGGAAATGAGCCTAAAGATGAAACAAAAAATACACCGAAGGCAGATGAAAAGAAATCTCCAAAAGGATGGAATAAATTAAAATAATTTTGCTCATAAATACCTTTAATTAAATAAATTCTGTTGATTGTTTTTTCATGCTATTGCTAATTGAATGATTAGTGCTATCTTTATTTATTATATGTTTAATTTGTACGGATTGAAGAGTGAAAAAAGTATCTAATCTTAAAACAGCTATTTTATATGCTCAAGCTATGTACAGCGGTGCTGAGCAAGATGGTGAATTATCTGCTTTTCATAAAAATGCAAAAACATTGTTAAATCTGATAAATGATGGGGTTGAGGAGTTTTCAATAATTAATAATCCTATCGGTGAAATTAAAGATAAATACATAATATTAGATGAAGTTATTAAAAAGCTTAAATTCTGCAACAGTATGGGGAACTTTTTAAAAGTATTAGCTCAAAATCACAGATTGAATTTATTAGAGATAATATTGAAACAATTTATCTCTTTGTATAACGACAAACATAATATTGCGGAAGTTGATGTAACCACCGTTATTGAGCTTAGTTCAGAACAAGACAAACGGCTGAAAAGTAAATTATCTGACATATTTAATAAAAAAATCGAAATAAATTATATTATTAATCCAGAAATTGTTGGCGGATTAGTAATAAAATATGGAACAAATCTTATTGATGTTTCTATTAAACATAAGCTAGATACATTGGAAAAGATTATGAAAGGGACAAAATAAATGTCTATAAAAGCAAGTGAAATATCGGCAATTCTTAAGGAAAAAATTGCTAACTTTGATCTAAATGCGGATATGGCTGAAATCGGACGAGTGTTATCTATTGGTGATGGTATCGCCCGTGTGTATGGTTTGGACAAAGTTCAGCTAAATGAAATGGTTGAATTTTCTAACGGCACAAAAGGAATGGCTCTCAATTTGGAAGAAGATTGTGTTAGCGTAGTATTATTCGGAGATGATGAAGGTGTAAAAGAAGGCGATATTGTTAAAAGAACAGATAAAATTGTGAGTGTGCCGGTGGGTAAAGAGCTTCTTGGAAGAGTGGTTGATGCATTAGGAAATCCCATTGACGGATTAGGAAATATTGAAGCAAAACAATATAGTAACGCTGAAATCAAAGCGCCAGGAATTATTCCGAGGAGAAGTGTTCATGAACCTATGCAAACAGGTCTTAAAATTATTGATTCATTGATTCCTATTGGTAGAGGACAAAGAGAACTTATTATTGGCGATAGACAAACTGGTAAAACATCAATCATTATTGATACTATCATAAATCAAAAAAAGATGAATGATGAAGCAAAATCGGATAAGGATAAATTATTTTGTATTTATGTGGCTATCGGGCAAAAACGTTCCTCTGTAGCTCAAGTTGTTAAAACACTCAAAGATGCCGGCGCTATGGATTATACTATTGTCGTGGCGGCAACAGCGTCTGATGCAGCTCCTTTACAATTTATCGCCCCATATAGCGGAACAGCTATGGGAGAATATTTTAGAGATAATGGAATGCATGCGGTTATCTTTTATGATGATTTATCAAAACAAGCCACCGCATATAGACAGATGTCATTATTAATTCGTCGTCCGCCAGGACGTGAAGCATACCCAGGTGATGTGTTTTATTTACACTCAAGATTGTTGGAAAGAGCTGCAAAATTGAGTGAAAAATATGGTTCAGGTTCACTAACTGCCATACCGGTAATTGAAACACAAGCCGGTGATGTTTCGGCATATATTCCAACAAATGTAATTTCTATTACCGATGGACAAATATTCTTAGAAACAAACTTATTTTATCAAGGTATTCGCCCTGCCGTAAATGTGGGAATTTCAGTTTCTCGTGTTGGATCTGCTGCTCAAATCAAAGCGATGAAACAAGTTTCCGGTTCTATGAAATTAGATTTGGCTCAATATCGTGAAATGGCTTCATTTGCACAATTTTCATCTGACTTAGATGCTTCAACTAAGGCTTTATTAAATAAAGGTGCTAAATTAACGGAATTATTAAAACAACCAGTTAATAGACCAATGGCGGTTGAAGAAGAAGTTGTTTCTATATTTTCTGGAGTAAAAGGTTATTTAACAAATATTGATATTTCTGATATTAAAGAATTTGAACAAGAAAGTTTAGCTTGTTTGCATGAAAAATATCCGGAATATTTGAAAGAAATAAAAGATAAAGGGATTTTGTCTGCTGAATTGGAAAATAAACTTGAGAAATTCTATGCCGAATTTACAGAATATTTTATAAATAAGAAAAACCCTGAAATAAAGGTTGGATAATAAATGGCCGGATTAAAAGAATTACGTTTGCGAATTGAGGCAATAAAAGAAACGCAAAAAATCACTTCTGCAATGAAGTTGGTTGCCGCCTCTCGTTTACGTAAAGTTCAAAACATGGTAGATAGAAACAAATTCCATTCTGAAAATTTACGTCGCTCAGCTCTTAGAGTTTTGACTGAAATTGAAAGAGAAGAAACGGAAAAAAATATAAAATATATTCGTCCTACATTATTACAAGAAAAAGAAAATCCGCAAAATTATTTATTATATGTTTTTTCATCTGATAGAGGTTTATGCGGTGCTTATAATGGTAATGTTGCAAAAAAAGCTATCGAAAGAATATCTCATCTGAAAGAAAAAAAGAAAAACATCAAAGTAGTATGTTTTGGAAAAAAAGCCTTTGATATATTAAACAGAACATACGAAGAAGATGATACTTTTGATTTAGTCTTGCTAGATGGAGATATTAACGAGGCTTCTTATTCTGAAGCGGCAGAAAGAATGGCAAAGCTTATATTACAACAATTCAGGCATCACAAATTTGATGTTTGCGAAGTTATTTATGCACAATTTGAATCTGCAATCAGCCGAACTTTTGTATGCCGGCAGGTTTGTCCGCTATACTTAAATACAGAACATTTATCCAATGATGAATTGCAAGATATGGAAAAATTTGGTGATGCTTATTACGAATATTTACCGGATAAATTATCCATTTTAACAGATATATTACCTCATTTGTTTTATAATAATATCTTTCAAATGTTGGTAAATGCTGCTTCATCAGAACATAGCGCAAGAATGACTTCTATGGATAGTGCAACAAGAAATGCTGATAAGATGATTAGTGATCTTACATTAAAATATAATAGTTTAAGACAAGCGGCTATTACTACGGAATTGACTGAAATAATAGCCGGTGCAGAGGCGATTTAACATACAGGAGATGTTGATGATTAAAGAAAGTACTAAGAAAAAAACAACTAAAAAAAATATGCCGATTGGTCATGTTCATCAAGTTTTGGGGGCAATAGTAGATGTTAAATTTGCTAATGAAACTGATTTACCGGAAATTTTAACTGCTCTTAATTGTGATAATCATGGGCAGAAATTGGTGCTTGAAGTTGCTCAACACTTGGGAGAATGTATTGTCAGATGTATCGCCTTGGATACTACTGATGGTTTGGTTAGAGGAATGGAAGTATTAAACACTAAAGAACCAATTAAAGTTCCCGTAGGACCAGAATTATTAGGAAGAATTATCAATGTGTTAGGAGAACCTATTGATGAAAGAGGACCTGTTAACTCAAGTATATTAACTCCTATTCATCGTGATGCTCCAAAATTTACAGAACAATCAACTAATGAAGAAATTTTAACAACCGGTATAAAAGTTATTGATTTATTAGAACCTTATTGTAAGGGGGGAAAAATAGGTTTATTCGGTGGTGCCGGTGTTGGAAAAACCGTTTTGATTATGGAACTGATAAATAATATTGCTAAAGGACATGGTGGATATTCTGTATTTACGGGCGTTGGCGAAAGAACTCGTGAAGGAAATGATTTGTATCATGAAATGATTGAATCTGGTGTTATTGATTTAGAGGGAAATTCCTCGAAAACTGTATTGGTTTACGGACAAATGAATGAACCACCTGGAGCAAGAGCTCGTGTTGCTCTAACGGGGTTAACTCAAGCTGAATATTTTAGAGATCAAGAACATCAAGACGTTTTGTTGTTTATTGATAATATTTTCCGCTTCACTCAAGCTGGCTCTGAAGTTTCTGCTCTTTTAGGACGCATTCCTTCTGCTGTGGGATATCAACCAACTTTAGGAACAGATATGGGAGCAATGCAAGAACGTATTACTTCAACTAAAGATGGGTCTATTACATCTGTTCAAGCTGTTTATGTTCCAGCCGATGATTTAACAGATCCGGCTCCGGCAACAACTTTTGCTCACTTAGATGCAACAACCGTTCTATCCAGAAAAATTTCTGAACTGGGAATTTTTCCTGCCGTAGACCCTTTGGATTCAACAAGTAAATCATTATCTCCGGATGTGGTTGGAGAAGAGCACTATAATGTGGCCAGAAGTGTACAAGAAATTTTACAAAAATATAACTCTTTGCAAGATATTATTGCTATTTTGGGTATGGAAGAACTATCTGAAGAAGATAAATTGATTGTTTCAAGAGCCAGAAAAATTCAACGTTTCTTATCTCAACCATTTCATGTGGCTGAAGTGTTTACAGGTATAAAAGGTGCTTATGTAAATCTGGAGGATACAATTAAAGGGTTTAAAGGTATTCTTGAGGGACAATATGATGATTTACCTGAAGCAGCTTTCTATATGGTTGGAACAATTGAAGATGCTATCGCTAAAGCAAATAAATTGAAAGAAAAATAATAATGCCTGAAAATATTTCACTTAAAATATATACTCCAGATAGAACAGCTTTTGATAAAAAGGTGTATCGTGTTGTGCTTCCTTATGGAAAAGTTAATTTGACAATAATTGAAGGTAGAGCACCTACATCTATGGTTTTTAATGCCGGAGTATTAAAAATTTTGGACAGTGATAATAAAGTGAGTAATTATTATTTTATTGATGACGGAATAGCCGATATTGCAAATAATGAATGCCGAATCTCGACGACTCGATTCATTGAGCATTCGCAAATTGATATAAATTCGGCATTAGAGCGGAAAGAAAAAGAAGCTCATAGTGCTGATTTTTATCAAATGGTTATTGATTATTTAAATACGCAACAATAAAAATAAAAATATTCTGTAATTTTTTTTGTGGTCTAAGTGTATGAATCTTAGACCATTTTTAATTTAATTGTGAAAAACATACAAATACTATATATAGTTTATTTACTTTTTGTTAATACTATATATTGTATAAATTACTTAAATGACATGAATGTTTTTTTAGGAGTAAAAATATGGAAATTATTAAATTTGAAGATATTGCTTTATCAGATGCTGAGAGACAACCTTGTGAAATTTGGACTAGAGTTATGGGATACCATCGTCCTGTTTCTGAATTTAATAGAGGAAAAAAATCTGAATTTTATACTCGTAAATGTTTTTGTGAAGAAAAGGCGGTGTCTCATTTAGATTTTGCTAGCGAATCTTGTGTTTGTGCTGCTGAATAATTAATTGGTTATAGTTTTTGGGAGGCTACAGATGTTAGCCTCCTAAATTTATGGTTAAAAAACATTAGACAGAGAATCTTTTTTCTGATATAATGAGTATATATTAGGAGGTAATGTTATGGCATTACAAACACGCGAAATAGAAGTTAATATGTCTCCAAGAGAAGGTGCTGTATCAAACTTGGAGAAAAGAAAATCGACTATTTTGCGCGAAGCTCAAGAAAATTTAGCTCTATCAAATAGCCCTATTTATGCTCCAAATTTAGAAGAAAGATTAAAAGGTATAGAACCTAAAGGGCGAATTATATCTCATTCATTTTTGTTAAATAATCTATATAATACAACCAATATATTGTTAAACAAAATCAAAATAAATTCTTCAGATAATGAGGAAATGAAAGAGGTTAAAGCAAAAGAATTAGAGTTATTATCTGCTTGTGTGGAAGCAATTACTCCCGTAATGAAAGATTTCGCCTCTCAAGAATATCCAAATTCAACTCTTAATTTTATTCAGCCTTCAGAAGGTAAGGCTGGTAGTGTACATATTAATATGCAAGGGGATCCTCAAAAAGTTAAGTTGGATAGGAATTCAAAAAAAGGGTTATATAATGTTATAGATAAGGTAACTAAGCTTACATCATATATGGAGCTAAATTCTCCAACGTTTCAAGGGCATATTGTTTCTGCTATAAAAAAATATAATGCTGATTTAGCGCAAATGTATGAAGGTGTTGAAGTCAGACAAGCTGCTCGTTCAAATAATGATATTATTAACGACTTAAAAAGATCTGTTGAAATGTTAATCAGAGATGATTCTTTAGGCGGGCCCGTTATAGACAGAGAAAGAGCAGAACATGATTTGGCCAAAAAACTTTCTAATCATGGACTAGATTTGATAAGAATACCTGTAGAAGAAAATATAAATCCTCAAGAAGAAGTACTTAATCAGGCAAAGACTTGTGTTTTGCGAGCTACGTGGGATGGTTTTATTGAACGTCCTCAGTCTACAGATATGCTATCTCCTGCTCTGCAAGCTGTTTTACACAAAGGAAAAGAGAAAGTTGATCCAAGACTTTATAAATTTGAAGAAAGTCCAATATGGAGTATTTGCGAAAAGTCTGAAGAATTTAGGAAATTTAAATTTGATATAGCTAAAGGATTGGCCAGAGAAGGCTTTCCGCCAGAAGCAATAAAAGATTTATCATATGCAGATATTGCATACATTATTAATGTGGAACACTTACCAACGTCCCGAGCTGAAGAAAAGTTTCAGCGTAAAAATATTGCACGCACTGACGGTGTAAGAATTAAAAGTGGAAGAGAAGCTTTTGTAAAAAAATATGTTCAAGAACATGAAAAAGATATTAGAACATTATTAGTGATAAACAAAACACCATTGGAAACAGTTAATTCTGTCATTAGTGATATGAAAAAAGGAAAAAGTCCGCTATTTGACGGACACCATAATTATTCAATTAACAATCCTTCATATTATGAAAAAGTTACAGGTAAAGACTTTATGTCTATGAATCGAGATGTTGTTTTTATTGATAAAGGTGTTCATCAGGTTGTTCATATGTTAGAAAATAATGTTAATGCTGTAGGTAGAGTGGTTATGCATGATGCAAAATCATCTTTTAGAACTGTATTTAAGGATAAGGAAAGCGGAAAAAAATTTTATTATGCTATACGAATAAAAGAAGGTATTGAAGGTTTAACATCATTTAACTGTCATGCAATTTTTAATCGAGATTTTTTATCCGGTCTGACTTTTGAAGAACCTCAGGAAGAAAAAAAGCATAATGATGCTCAGAAAACAGATCACGAAATTGAAGATAATATTAATAGAATACGTAGCAAATCTTCACAGCTACAAGATAGAAAAGAACAAAATAACGAACCGGATATAAAACCGAGAGAAAACCGTGATAGACCTATCGGTAGAAATGATTATCGTGGAACAAAAGGTTTATACTTGAAGAAAAATAAAATTACATCAAGAAGATAATTTTTATATTTTTATATCCCAAATATTTGCAATACTTATTTTTACTCCCTATATATAAAATATAAGGAGAATAAGTATCATGAATATGGAAAAGTTTACAGATAGAAGCAAAGGTTTTCTGCAAAATGCACAGAGTTTAGCTTCAAGACATAATAATCAGTTTGTTGTTCCTGCTCATTTGTTAAAAGTGATGTTAGATGATAATGAAGGATTAGCAACAAACTTAATCGCTCAATCAGGTGCCGATGTTGATAAAATTAAAGATGATATCAATAATGATATAAATAAACTTCCGGCTGTTGAAGGACAAGCTATTGAAGTAAGCGCATCAAGAGATTTAGTTAAGGTATTAGATAATGCTGAACAATTGGCTCAGAAGGCTAAAGATGCTTTTGTCAGTGTTGAAAGATTGTTACAAGCTTTATTGATTTACAAATCTTATAACGTAGATTTACACAAACTTAATGATGCAATTAATAAAATGCGTCAGGGACGGACAGCTGATAGTGCAACTGCCGAAGATAGTTTTGATGCTTTGAAACGTTTTGCAATAGATTATACAGAACGTGCATTACAAGGAAAATTAGATCCTGTTATAGGTAGAGATGAGGAAATCAGGAGAACTATTCAAGTTTTATCACGAAGAACAAAAAATAATCCTATTTTGATTGGTGAACCAGGTGTTGGTAAAACTGCTATTGTTGAGGGTTTGGCGCAAAGAATCGTAAATAAAGATGTTCCTGATAGTTTGGCTAATAAACGTTTAATGGCTCTAGATATGGGAGCCTTAATTGCAGGAGCAAAATACAGAGGTGAATTTGAAGAAAGGTTGAAGGCGGTTTTAAATGAAGTTTCAGCAGCAAATGGGCAAGTTATTTTATTTATTGATGAAATGCACACCGTTGTCGGAGCCGGAGCTTCTGAAGGTTCTATGGATGCCTCAAATTTATTAAAGCCTGCATTAGCCAGAGGGGAACTTCATTGTATTGGTGCTACTACCCTAAAAGAATATCAAAAATATATTGAAAAAGATGCAGCTTTTGCTAGACGTTTTCAACCTGTTTATGTGGGAGAAACACATATTGAAGAAACTATTTCTATTTTGCGAGGCATAAAAGAAAAATATGAATTACACCATGGAGTTAGAATCTCTGATGCTGCTTTAGTGGCAGCAGCAACGATGTCGGATAGATATATTACAGATAGATTTTTACCGGACAAGGCTATCGATTTAATTGATGAGGCGGCAAGCAAACTTAAGATGGCTCTAGATTCAAAACCTGAAGAACTAGATGAAATTGATAGAAAGCTAATTCAATATAAAATTGAAAGAGAAGCTCTTCGAAAAGAAAATGATAACGCTTCAATGGAAAGATTGAAAAAATTAGAAACAGATATAAAAGAACTTGAAAAACAATCTGCCGAACAATCTGAAAAATGGAATTCAAGAAAAAGTAACATTTCAGAGGCGAACAGATTACGAGAACGTTTAGATAGTGCTAGAATTCAGGCTGAAAAAGCTTTAAGAAATGGATTATATGAACAGGCTGGAGAACTGCAATATAAGGAAATTCCTGAACTGGAGGCAAAACTAAATTCTCTTAATTCACAAAATTCACAAAGTGAAAATATTGAAACCGTTACTCCGGATATGATTGCAACTGTTGTTTCCAAGTGGACAGGTATTCCTGTTGATAAGCTTGTTGGTAGTGAAAAAGAAAAATTATTGAATTTAGAGACAAACTTAGCTAGACGTGTGGTTGGGCAAGATAAAGCTATTTTAGCTGTTTCAAATGCCGTTAGAAGATCTCGTTCAGGGCTTAAAGATCCTAATCGCCCTATTGGTTCCTTCTTATTTTTAGGACCTACTGGTGTGGGAAAAACCGAACTGGCTAAAGCTTTAGCAGAATTTTTATTTGATGAAGAAGCGGCCTATATTCGGATAGATATGTCAGAATATATGGAAAAACATTCTGTGGCTCGTTTGATTGGTGCTCCTCCAGGATATGTGGGATATGACGAAGGTGGTGTATTAACTGAAGCTGTCCGACGTAGGCCTTATCAAGTTATTTTGTTTGATGAAGTAGAAAAAGCACATCCAGATGTATTTAATTTGTTATTACAAGTTCTTGATGAAGGGCATCTAACTGATGGTAAAGGACGTACAGTAGACTTCAAAAACACGTTTATCATTTTAACATCCAACTTAATAACCGGAAAAAATGATAATAATATTATAAATGAATTAAAAGCCTTCTTTAAGCCAGAATTTTTAAATCGTCTGGATGAAATTATGGTATTTAATGCTCTGCAAAAAGACGATATTAGAAAAATTGTTGATATTCAGATTAAAAAATTACAAAACCGTCTTAATGAAAGGCATATAAACCTAATTTTAGATGATAAAGCTAAAGATTGGTTTGCGGAAAATGGTTATAGCTCAGAATTTGGAGCAAGACCTCTGAAAAGATTGATGGTTCAGGAAATCGAAAATCCGCTATCCATTTTATTATTAAATGGAAATATTCATGATAATTCAGATGTATATATTTCTGTAAAAAATAATAAAATCGAAATATTATCTAAATAAATTATCATTTATTTTAAGAACCTCTTTTTGAGGTTCTTTTTTTATATAATTACAAATCGTTATGGTATTTATTAGCACATAATTTTGACATACTTGACAATATGTCTAATTTAAGGTATGATGTGAGGCGTTTTATAAGGAGAATGTATGGTAAAATTTATATCAGCTAATGAAGCCATCAAGTTTTTTAAGAGTGGTCAGAAAATTATGATTGGCGGTTTTCTTAATTGTGGTGCGCCAACAATGGTTATTGATGAAATATTAAAAACAAATCTAAATGATTTTACTTTAATATCAAATGACACATCTTTTCCGGAAACAGATAGAGGTAAATTGATTGCAAATAAAAGAGTGAAAAAGGCTATTGTGTCTCATATTGGTACAAACTCTGAAACTGTTAATCAGATGAATGCAGGAACCTTAAGTGTAGAGTTAGTTCCTCAAGGAACTTTGGCTGAAAGAGTTAGAGCTGGGGGTGCAGGTTTGGGCGGAATCTTGACTCCTGTCGGTTTGGGGACAGATGTTGCTAAAGGAAAAGAAATTGTTAAAGTTGATGGCGTAGACTTTTTGCTCGAAAAACCTCTTAAAGCAGATGTAGCTATTGTGTATGCAACACATGCTGATAAATTTGGGAATCTTTCCTTCTTCGGGTCAACAAAAAATTTTAATGCAATTATGCCACCTGCGGCAGATGTGGTTATTGCCGAAGTTGATAACTTATATGATGAACCGATAGACCCTAACCATGTGGTTGTTCCGGGAATTTTTGTTGACTATCTAATTTTAAAAAAATAAGGACATAGCATGAATATCAATAAAGATGAAATTCAAGAGTTTATTGCAAAACGTGTGGCACAAGAGTTTGAAAATAATGATGTTGTTACACTTGGTATAGGTTTGCCAACTAAAGCAGTAAGTTATTTACCTGATGGTGTAAAAGTTATGGTACAATCTGAAAACGGTGTACTAGGTGTTGATGCATATCAAAATGATTCTAATAGGGATCCCCGAATAATAAATGCTGGTGGTGTTGGTGTTACGTTAGCTAAAGGCGGGTGCTTTGTTGATAGCTTTACATCTTTTGGAATGATGCGTGGCGGACATATTGATATTACTGTATTGGGGGCTTTGCAAGTTGATCAGGAAGGTAATTTGGCAAATTGGTGTATTCCAGGAAAATTTACTCCAGGTATGGGTGGAGCTATGGATTTGGTTGTTGGTACTAAAAAGCTGATTATCGCTATGGAACACACTAGTAAAGGTACTCCTAAAATTTTGAAAAAATGTTCTCTGCCTTTAACCGCGGCAAATAAGGTAAATATGATTATTACCGAAAAAGCTGTATTTGAAATTGAAAATCAAAAACTAATCCTTAAAGAAATCAGTCCTTATTCCTCATTAGACGATATAAAACAATCTACTGAAGCTGATTTTATAATTGATTTATATGACAATCTTGAAACAGCCGCTTAAAACGGCTGTTTCTTTTTTTATTTTCCTTGACTTTTAGAATAATTGGAATATTCTCAGCGACTGTTTGAGAATTATTAATTTATTTATTAACTTTTAAATTATTCTGTGTATGGAAAAAAGAAAGAGTAGTGCCGAAATGTTGGCAATGGACTTCTTATCAAAGTCTGTAATTAAATTTGCTAAAGAGGGTAACCCTTTTCAGCAGAGTAGCCAACTTTTTGCGCCGTTGTATGTGTATGATCAAGAAATTCCATCAAAGATGCTCGGTTTGAGAAAACTGATCACAGTCAAATTGATGTCTCTTCTCACGGAAAACTACGGACGACAGCTTGCCGAAGATAAATTGACCTTGGCCGCTGCTTCCACCGGTTCATGCCCTTGGGCTTCATTTGTTGCGCAGAGTTTGAACTTGCCTCTGGTCGTGGTTCGTTCAGATTTTAAGAGTTATGGTTTACACAATATTATTGAGGGCGAAGTACCTGTCGGAAATTTTGTTTTGCTGATTGATGACGTGGTATTCACTGGTAGTAATTCTTTGCGTACAATCAAAGAACTGCAAAAAGAGGGAAATGCAGTATTGGGTACTATTGCTATTATGGATATGCAAATACAAGAAGCTGTCAATGACTACAAAAAACATGGTTTGTCATTGAACTCTCTATTTACTTTCAGCGACATGATGAATGTTGCCGAATGTGCCGGTGTTCCCAGTGAAACTATTGCGACATTAGAAGCTTGGCATCAAGATCCGTTTGGATGGTCTAAACGCTACGAAACAGAAGAGTAAGTTATTTCTTTTACGCTGATATCAATTGATATCAGCGTTTTTTTATAAAAACATTGACATATTTGGCTTTAATTGATAAACAAAAAATAGATGTTTTATTATTAATGATATAAATTTATTATTATGAAAAAAAGTGAAAAATTTGCAGCTTTAGATGAGTTTATTGCCGGGTTAGGACTCTCTGAAACAGATTTCATGGAATATGTCCGCTTTTGTATGTCCAAGCAAGAAAAATTGCTTGGAGTTGCTATGGAGCCGACAATGTTGCCAATTGTCTATGTTTCAGACGATAAAATAGAAGTCCACCCCTATTTTATCCCAGATCGCAAACATGAAATTTGGGGAGTGAAAATCGGGAATACTATGTGGAAAAAAACACAGGAATTCATGGGGGATTGGCAAACAGCTCAACAAATCGCTAATTTGTCTGCTGTAGGAAAGACAAAATGCTCATTGCCAAACTCGAAGGAGGCTATGTTTATGCATGGTTTGATAAACGAGTTTAATTCGGTGATGAAGTTGATGAGAGATCATGGTATTGCTGCGGATGATATTGTTTCCGGCGTTTATTGGTTACAAAATTCCGGAAAATTTGCACAAAATGCCTTTGATACAAGAAATGGTGCGTCAGCATATTTCGTAACAACTATCTCTAGGTGTATCAGGCTTATTGCAAAGAGCAAATGACAATAAAAAACTTCCGAATTTTATTTCGGAAGTTTTTTATTTTAAAATTTATTTCGTTCAATTTCTTTAAAATATTCTACTGTATCGTCTGAAAGTTCTGATACAGCACTATCATCACAAGCTATTATTGCATGTTGATGATGTTGTAGTACACTAATCGGCCATGCATGAGTTACACTACCTTCTATTGCGTGTTTTAAGGCTTTAGATTTTTCCTTTCCGGTTGCCAATATCATAATTTCTTCTGCATCCATCATAGTTTCAATGCCAATCGTTAAAACCATTGGTGGGACTTTTGTAATGTCATTATTGAAAAAACGAGAATTTGCTCTGATTGTACTTGGAGTTAATAATTTTGCTCTGGTACGAGAGTTTAATGAAGAATATGGCTCATTGAAGGCAATATGACCATCAACACCTACTCCACCAATAAATAAATCTACACCACCATAACTTTTTATAGTTTTCTCATAATTAGAACACTCTTTTGCATAATTAGTTGTCAAACCATTTAGAAAATAAACATGCTCCTTTTTGATGTTTACATATTTTAAAAATTCATCCCAAAGGAAATATTGAAATCCGTGTTTATCTCCGGCTCCAGCTCCTATATATTCACCCATACCGAAGAAAACAACATTCTCAAATGAAACTTTTCCCTCTTTATAATACTTGGCTAATTCCGCAAACATTCCTAAAGGAGTTGAACCGGAAGGAAGACCTAAAACAAAAGGTTTTCTTGGAGTAGGACGGTGTTTGTTTATTCTAAATACAACATAGTCTGCGGCCCATTTTGAAAGTTCTTCATAAGTTGGTTTTATAACAACTCTCATAAATCTTCTCCTAAAATTGTAAATTCTAATAATGAGGCGGAGGAGTTTCCTCGCTCAATGGTTTAACAATATCCTGATTAAGTAAATTTTTTAATAATTCATTTTGTTTAATTAACATATCTATCATCTTACCTTGTTTAATTACAACATCACTTAAATCATCAAGAGATTTGGCTTGATTATCAAGTGCCATTTCTATATTTATTAAACGAGATAATACTTCATCATCTATCATTTCTCTTACCTTTATTTTTTAAGATGAATTTTATCATCTACAATTTTATTATTTAAATAGGCTATTTGCGATATTCTTCGACCATTTTTATCATACTCAATAACATTTCCATCTAAATTTCCATTTGTAAATGTTCGTTCTGTTTTTATATTGCCATTCTCATAATATTCAATAGATTTGCCGTGTAATAAACCTGCTTTATAAGTGTTATCATAATGAATTTGACCATTTTCATAATATCCAATATCTTGTCCGTCTAACTTTCCATCAACAAAATTGGCAATAGATTTCCTTTTTCCGTTCTTATAAAACATTTCAGCCTTACCATTTGTCTTGCCATTAATATATGGGACTTGGGAATAAATGTTTCCATTTTTATGGTACATTATCATTAAACCATGAGGCTCATCATTTTTATATTCCATTTCAATTATCAGATTACCGTTTTCGGCAAATTTTTGGTATTTTCCATTACGCAAATTATCAAAAAATGTCATATACTCAAAAATTTGCTTGTTTTTATAATATGTTTTAGTTACGCCATTTAATGCTCCAGACGAATAATTTGTTTCAGCATATAATTCTCCAGTATCATAATAAGTCATTATTGTACCATCTAACTGGTTATTTATATATGAGTTAACTTCTTTTATATTGCCGTTTTTAAAATAATTCTGTTCCAAACCTTCTATCTTTCCATTTACATATGAAGTTTCTGATTTTTTGCGATTATTTTTATAATATTGAATTATCTTACCATCGATTTGACCACTTTTATTAAATTCAATTGTGTATTTCACATTACCATTTTTGTAGTAACCAATTTCTTTGCCGATTTGAATATTATTTTTAAATTCAGCTATTGTTTCAAGGTATCCGTCTTTGTGATATGATTGTACCTCTCCATTTAGTTTATCTGCACGATAAGTATAAACCTTTTCTAATTTTCCGCCTTTATAAAAAGTTTTTGTAGTTCCATCTTGGATACCGTTAACATACTGAATTTCAGATTTAAGATCGCCATTTGAATAATAATTTTTAAGTACTCCATCTCTGAAACCATCTTTATAAGGAATTTGGCTTCTGATATTTCCATTTGAATAATATTTTGTTTCTACACCATTTTTACGCTTTAAGGTATGTACATTATCATCAGATTTATTATATAAATTCTGTAATTGAGTAAAAATATCAAATTTTATTATAATCGCAGATGTTATAGCTATGGCAAAAATAACGATAATGCTAATTTTTCTACTCATTATACCTCCAAAAAAACAATTTGGGAATTAAGATATATTTTTTTAGCATGAACATTATTATTCTTCAAGCTCAATAAATATAATTAACAAGAAAAAGAAGCCTTTATATAAGATATCATTACATAAAAAAATTTTGATATAAATAAATTAAACAGTTTGAACTCTGCTATTGTTTAATAATTTGATAATTGAAGATTGAAGATTATCAAACTGTTTATCGGCAATAATTTCAAATGCAATATTTTCCTGATTAGTCAGAGCATTTCTAATGCCATACTCTTGATAGAATTTTTGGCTTGCAAGATGTAATTCTTCTGCTTTATTAAGAATACCTTGTCTCTTGTATTGTTCTGCTAAATGACGACTTGCATTGGCTATTTGTTCAGCGTACAAATTGTCATCAGCTATATTTAATACGGTTTGATACGCGTCTATAGCTTGCTCTCTATTATCTGTATACATATATAAATCACCCAGACGGCTCCATGCGTTAACACTTTTTGGAGAAAGCTCTATAGCTAACTCAAACGAATTTTGAGCTAATTCAACATCATCTGTACTGGCAATATTTCCTAAAAGGCAGGCATAATTAGCTGCTTGAGAATATGCTAATTCTTTTAATGAACCGGTTTGTCTATCTGCTTGTTCTACCTGTTTATTAAGCAAAGCTTCCATTAATATTAAACACGGAGCATTATCACCTTTTGCCCAAGCGTATAAAGCCTCGTTATTTCTTGGCAAGTCATCTCTATTTTCCAATAAATCAAATTTTCCGGAATTACAAAGGCCTATAAAGTCCTTAACAGATTTGATTATTTGTAAAATATCTTCTTCACTACGTTGACCTTGATTGCGGCAATAAATAATTTGAGCTATTTTTTCTTCAGTAATATCACGACCAAGCATATTAATTATTAAACAAATTAATTCATCTATACTTTCAGCAGGTTGTTTATATGATAAATTGTCGCGAATATTATCTGTTTTTTGTTCATTATTTTTCTGCCAATCAAAACTATTATCTTGTTGTTTTTTATTTTTTGAATTTTTTGGCTTTGATTGTTGTTTTAATTTATCTTTCAATAAATCATTTGTCTCATTTGCTGTCTTTTTAAGCAAACTTTCAGATAATTCCTTATCTTTTTCTTTTAAGGACTCTTTTTTATTGTTGGCTTGTTTAGGCATTTTACGTGTTAAACGAGGCTTTTCATTTTCGTTTACATCTCCAATTCGTTCATCTATTGGAGGAAGCTCCGTTTCAACAGGAACTCTATCACGAACATAAAACATTTCTGCAGGTGTCTTTTCTTGTTGGCTAACATTATCTCTTGGAGATGAGCGAAATGTGTCTAACACAACTTTTACATATATAATTATTATAAGAGTAATGAACAAGGCAAATAGCAGTAGAATATACATACCATTAGGACCAAACTCATGATTTACAGAGGAAACTATTTTTTCGTATTTTGAAGAAAGTAAGGCTACGAAACTTTGCAAATTCCACTCAGGCGTTTGCAGTTTCGGCACATTCACGCTATTAAAAAACTCTAACATTGCCTTAACCTTCTAATAATTGTTGTACGCATCTTAACTTATATAATGCCCACTCTCCTCTTTTACTTTACATAAAAAGGAGATAAATGTAAAGCTTTTGTTTATAATTTAGACGATTTTTTTACTTTTTATTAACTTTATAAGTTCAACATCTTCTGTTTTTTGAGCATATTCTAGTGCTATTTCTATATTAGCTCGGGCAGAATTTAAATTTCCTATTTTTTCATCAATAATGGCTAAATTGGTGTAATCTGCAACCATTCCCTGACAACGTTCATTGCTTTGTTCAAGATGTAAAGACTGTTGAAACAAAACTTTTGCTCGCTGTAAATCTCCTGTTTGTTGATATATTAATCCTAATAAGCTATAAGCGTTTGCCTGATGAAAATTATTTGGCTGATTTCGGCATAAATCCAAAATTTTGCGTAAATATTTTTCTGATAGTTGATATTTATTATTTTTAAATAATGAACTGGATATGACATATAAACTTTCTGCATAGGCTGAATGATTTTGTAACTTATGGTATATTTCTGCAGCTTGTTTACTATATTCCACTGACTTGTTATATTGTTTTTTTGATAATTTTATTTGTCCTAATAACTGTAAACTCAATGCTTCGCCGGTTCTACTCTTAAATTTTTGGTGTTTTACTAGAGCTTCTTTTGCCAACTTTTCTGCTTTTGAGATATTACCTTTGGATATATGCAAGAGAGATAATTGATTTAATATATCTGCTCCTATTTGTTGTGAGGATGATATTGTTATAGCCTGATTAAATTTATCTTCAGCCTCTTCATGGCGACTTTCAAAAAGCATAAGTCGACCAGCGGTAGCTAATGCTTGAGCATGATATAAGCTGAGTTTTTGAAAAGAAAATATTTTGATTGCAGAATCTACCATTGTTTGGGCAATATCATTGACACAACTTAAACGATATATTTCAGCTAATAATAAATAACAAAATCCCTCTTCTGCTAGATAATGATATTTCTTAAAATTTTTTAAAGCTAATGAGGCATTTTGAGAGGCAGATAACATATCTGCTTCTTTTAAATATGCATAAGCTGAAATATATTGATAATATGCTTTCAATTGAGAGTTAATTTTGGGCGCTTTTATTTTTTGCATTATTTGTATGAAGTTTTTTTCATCAAAGCATAAATGTGCCATTAATGCAAAAAATACAACATATTTCTTATGATTTAGCCACTTTCTTTTGCTCTTCAACATATGTTTATATATTTTTTGCGGTTCAAAATGAGCTTGAAGTAAACACGATAGATAAAAATCTCTTTCTGAAAAATATTCTATTGCCTTTGTGGGATTTGCATTGGCTAAGGTCAGAATAGCTATGCGACTTTTTTTATTATTTTTATAAAATAATATTTTAGTGCATTCATCAAGAATATAACTGGAATATAAGCAATTTTCAGGTAATTGTTGCTGTTTTTTTAAAATGCTGTATCTTATTAATTTTTGCAAATATTTTAAACGAATAAAACGTATAAATCCGTATGTTATCAAGATAACAAACAGAATAAACAAACTAATTAATATATATTCAAAATATTTCTCAAACATTTACACTATATTAGCATTTAATAAATTATATTTAAACAGAAAATATGTAAAAATAATATAGGATAATTTTAAAATGGCTATTACAAAATTAACTTCTAACCAACTTTATCGCAAATGTGATCCTGCTAAATTTGACTTTAATACAACAGCTGAATTAGCGGAGAGACTTTCAGCTTTAGGACAAGATAGAGCTATTAGTGCCGTAGAGCTTGGTATTCATATTAAATCTAGAGGATACAACTTATTTTGTTTAGGACCTGAAGGTACAGGTAAAACAAGTTTGGTTAAACGTATTCTTGAAAAAGAAGCTAAGAATCGTCCAACCCCAAAAGATTGGGCTTATGTTTATAATTTTGAAGAGCCATACAAACCTTTAGCCATCAGTTTTCCTGCCGGAATGGCTTGCGACTTTGCAAAAGATGTAGATGAATTAATTGAAATTTTTTCAGATAATTTACCATCGTTAATCGAATCTGAAGAATACAAAAATGCTATTGGAGAAATTCGTCAAAAATATAAATCTAAAAAAGATGAATATATTGAAGTATTGCAAAAAAAAGCCAAGGGTAAGAAAGTTTCTTTACTACATATGCAAATGGGATTAGTTGTTGCCCCTATGAAAGATGGTGAAGTTTTAAGCCCAGATGCGTTTGATCAACTTCCTGAAGATGAAAAGAAAGTTATTATGGACGACTTGAACTCTATGCAGGAAGAAATTGAAAATGCAACTCAAGACTTGCCTCGTTGGGAAGAAAAACAAAAGAAAGAAATAGATGTTTTAAGAGAAAAGTTTGTAAAATTCGCCGTAAAAAATCCTATTGATGAATTAAGGAAAAAATATAAAGGACATACTGCCGCTACAAAATTCTTAAAATCTGTGCAAGACCATATTTTGGATAATATCGATGAATTCGTCCCTACTGATACAGAAAAAACATCTCCTAATGGTGAAGATGATCCATTACAAATGCTTTTGAGCAAAATGAAACAGCCTGAAGAAGATAAGTTCGCTAAATTTAAGGTAAATGTTATTGTAAAAAATACAGAGGGAGCCGGCGCCCCTATTGTTATTTTAGATCATCCTACACAAGGAAATTTAGTCGGTAAAGTTGAACGTATACAGCAGTATGGTGCTTTACTTACAGACTTTACATTAATTAAAGCTGGAGCACTACATCAAGCTAATGGCGGATTTATTTTACTCGATGCGAGAAAGGTTTTGGAACAACCTTTTGCTTGGGATTCATTAAAACGTGCTATTGCATCTAAGCGCATAAAAATTGAAGCTCCTAGCGAAGAAACAAGTTTTACAACCATATCTTTAGATCCGGAACCTATTCCTTTAGATGTAAAAGTAGTTTTAACCGGTGATTTTGAAATTTATGAATTATTAAGTCAAAGAGATCCTGACTTTAGAGATTTCTTCAAAGTTGAAGCTGACTTTGGAATGATAATGGATAGAAACGATGAAAATGAAATTGAGTATGCAAAATTAATTGGTTCTTTATCAAAGAAAAAAGAATTACGCTCACTAAACAAACAAGCCGTTGCTAGAGTTATCGAATATGCTTCCAGATTGGCTGATGATGCAGAAAAATTAACTGCTCATATTTCATCTATTGGTGATTTATTGCGTGAAGCTGATTATTGGGCAAGAAAATCTAATTCTAAACAAATTGGTAAAAACCATATTGATCAAGCTATTGATGCTCAAATTTATCGTTCTGACAGAATTAAAAAATCCATGTTAGAAGAAATTGATAAAGGTACGATTTTAATGGATGTTAAAGGTGAAAGAGTGGGACAAATAAATGGTTTGGTTGTATACGATTTCGCCAGATATTCTTTTGGTAAACCAGCAAGAATTACTACGCAAGTAAGAATTGGTAAAGGAGATTTTGTGGATATTGAACGTGAAATCTCTATGAGCGGACCTATTCATACTAAGGGTGTATTAATTTTGAAATCATTAATTTCAAATCGTTTTGCAAAGCACTCTCCTTTATCTTTATCAGCCTCAATAGTATTTGAACAATCTTATGGTGGAGTAGACGGAGATAGTGCTTCCTCAACAGAATATTATTGTATGGTATCTGCGATTACCGGTGTACCTATCAAACAAAGCATTGCCGTAACAGGATCCATCAACCAATTTGGAGAGATACAACCTATTGGCGGAGTTAATGAAAAGATTGAAGGTTTCTTCGATGTTTGTTCACATGATGGATTAACAGGAACACAAGGTGTGATTATTCCGAGAACTAATGTCGATAATTTAATGCTGAGAGCAGATATTGTTCAAGCTGTCGAAGAAGGAAAATTCTCAATCTATGCAATTGATACTGTTGATGATGGAATTGAGATTTTAACAGGTATTAAAGCCGGCGTTGCAAACAATAAGGGAATTTATCCGAAAGGAACAATCAATTATAAAGTACAACAAAGTTTGAAAGAATATTATAAAGACTATGCTCACTATGCTAAAGAAACGCATGGTTGCATGTAAAACTTAAATCCCCGCAGTTAAAAACTACGGGGATTTTGTTTAAGCCATAGAAATGACTTTTTCCTTCAGACAATGCAAAGCCTTGAAATAAGATGTACCTTCAGGTTCTCTCTCTCCGGTAAAAGGATTGAGATTGGTGAAATCAAACATCTGCTTGAATTCTGTCGGGCTGAAGAACATCGGCGATGTGTTCGTGCCAGTTACCAATGTTACACCGGAAATCAATTCTTGCTTACCGAAAAGGCATGTAGGACCATTCCAGATGAAAAACCAGAAGTTCTCCTGAGGCTCAAAACACAACGTACTATAACCATCATTGTACGAACTTATCGGAGTTTTGGCTTTGGCTGAAAATTTGCCATACCAGTTGTCATAAGCCTTGTTCCACTCTTCAATGAATGCGTCAATATAAATTCTCTGTGCCATATAAAAAAATTTTTTTGTAAATAATTCAAATATCAGTATAGAATTAGCATATTTTTTGTCTAGTGTCAATAAATTTTGCTTATAAATCTTGCTTTTTAATGCAAAAAAGAATATTTCTTTAGAAAATATTAAATAAAATGATTTTTAATGTAATAAGTTAAAATAAATAGAGGAATAATCATGATTAATAATAATTCAGGCATATTGACAGACGCCTTAGTTCCAATGGTTATTGAGCAAACTCCAAAGGGTGAACGTTCTTTTGATATTTTTTCACGTTTATTAAAAGAAAGAATCATCTTTTTAACAGGTGAAGTTAATGATGAAACTTCTGCTTTGGTTTGTGCTCAGCTATTGTTCTTAGAAGCAGAAAATCCGAAAAAAGATATTTATTTGTATATAAATTCTCCAGGTGGAGTAGTTACATCCGGTTTGGCTATGTATGATACAATGAAATATATTTCTTGCGATGTTGCAACGATTTGCATTGGTCAGGCTTGTTCAATGGGGTCTTTTTTGTTGGCTGGTGGAACAAAAGGAAAAAGATATTCTTTACCTAATTCTCAAATTATGATTCACCAACCATCCGGTGGTGCAAAAGGACAGGCTACTGATATTGAAATTCAGGCAAAACTAATTTTGGATTTGCGTAAACGCTTGAATACTATTTATGCGCAAAATACAGGACAGAAACTTTCTGTTATTGAAAAAGCTATGGATCGTGATAACTTTATGACACCTGAAGAAGCTTTGAAATTTGGACTGATTGATCATATTATTGCTAATCGTAATGAAGTGAAGTAGGTGCAAAATGAGTGATAAAAATAATGAAGAAGTTTTACACTGTTCTTTTTGTGGTAAAAGCCAAAAAGAGGTAAAAAAATTGGTGGCAGGAAGAGGTGTTTACATTTGTAATGAATGTATTGATGTTTGTCATACAATTATGGAGGAAGAACCTACATTAACTGCTGAAGGTAATAATGAGGAAACTCCATTGATGAGTTCTTTACCTACCCCATCTAAGATAAAAGAATTTTTAGATGAATATGTAATTGGTCAAGATTATGCTAAAAAAGTTTTATCTGTTGCTGTTTATAATCACTATAAACGCTTAAATAATCCTAATAAAGATCAAGTAGATATTGCTAAGTCTAATGTAATTCTAATCGGCTCTACGGGTTGCGGAAAAACATTATTAGCACAAACATTGGCTAAGATATTAAATGTGCCATTTGCAATTGCTGATGCAACAACATTAACTGAAGCCGGTTATGTTGGTGAAGATGTCGAAAATATTGTATTAAAGTTAGTGCAAAATGCTAATTATGATATCGAAAAAGCTCAGCGTGGAATAATATATATTGATGAAATTGATAAAATTTCACGTAAAGGTGATGGACCATCAATTACCCGAGATGTTTCAGGTGAAGGTGTGCAACAAGCTCTTTTAAAAATTGTTGAAGGTACAGTGGCAAATGTTCCTCCTCAAGGTGGACGTAAACACCCTCAGCAAGAGTTCTTACATGTTGATACAACTAACATCTTGTTTATTTGTGGTGGAGCTTTTGCCGGATTAGAAAAAATTATTGAAAAACATGGTACAGAAAATAATAATTCTATCGGCTTTGGTGCAAATGTTGTAAAAGACGAAAAAACTGTCGGACAAATTTTGAAGGATGTTCGTCCAGAAGATTTAATTAAATATGGATTGATTCCTGAATTTGCTGGTCGTATGCCGGTTATTGCAACTTTAGAAGATTTGAATGAAGATGCTTTAATCAAAGTATTAACAGAACCTAAAAATGCTCTAGTTAGCCAATATTGTTCTTTATTTGGAATGGACGATGTAAAATTAACACTAACAAAAGAAGCTTTACATGCCATTGCAAAACGTGCTATTGAGCGTAAGACAGGTGCTCGTGGTTTGCGTGCAATAATGGAAGAAATTTTGATGGAATGGATGTATGAACTTCCGGATAAAAAAGATATTGTTGAAATTGTTATAGATGAAAAGGTGATTACAGATAATGCTAAGCCTCATCTGGTAAAAGCAAGAGCAACAAAAAAATCTGCATAAATTAAAGCCTCCGTAACAGCGGAGGTTTTTTATAATTTAAAATGTCCGAAAAAAGGGTTCCTTTTTTTCGGACATTTTTTTTATTAAAAATTCTTTCTTTCACAACGTAACATCAATAAGTTAAATTTTTATAAATTTGAAATTTTATGTCCGAAAAAAAGGAACCCTTTTTTCGGACATTTTAAATTATAAAAAACCTCCGCTGTTACGGAGGCTTTAATTTATGCAGATTTTTT
>JAZNJJ010000004.1:0-1618 GCA_045577985.1 Alphaproteobacteria bacterium | reverse complement strand
GATTAAATAATAAATCTTGTTACTTAAAAAGACGGCTAAATTCAGCCGTCTTTTTTGCACTGTGTTCCATCGTGGACAATCTCGTAGTTATCCTTATATATTAAATCTTCAATGAATACAAATTCATAGCCCTGCTCTTTTAAGGTTTTTAAAATATTGGGCAATGCTTCGGGTGTAAACTCTGCATCATTATGGAAAAGCACTATTGAGCCGTTTTTAACCTTGCCTGTAACCTTTTTACAAATGCTTTCAGGTGTTGCATTATCCTTCCAGTCAAGAGAGTCAACATACGAAACAAAAGTAATATTATATTCCCACTTTATTTTTAGTTGCTATTATGCTATAATTAAGACAAACTTTTATAAGGAGATTTATAATGGCACTATTAAGACTCTTATTTCACATTATTAAAGATTTGATATTTTCAAAAAGAAGACAAAAAACAAATTCTTGCACTATTAAAGATATAATAGCAATGAATGATAATGATTTATTCGAAAAAGTAAATAATTTTTTGTATTATCATTTTGAAGATGAGGATTTTTATTTGTTAAATAAAGAACAAAAAACCGTTCTATCACTTATAAACTTTGATAATGAAGTGCAGAATGGTGGCTTATGTCAATTCTTTGTCAACTCTTCAAGGATTTTTGCCCCTTGTGTCAGTCAATCTCTTGAAAAAATAGGTGCTACCAAAATCAATAAATTATTTTGTGATTTTATATCAAAAAATAATATCAACTTACAAGAATTAAGTTCCTTTGATTCAGAAAATGAAGAAGAATTTATAGGACAATATGAAAGATTTCCTTTTGATGATTTTGATAATTCGTATTACGAACTTTATAAAAATGAGAATATAACAGAATTATTGATTAACTACATAAGAAATAATATAGAAAATGTATTTGAAAAACACACTGATTTTGAAACTTGGATTGAGGGTGTTATGGAAACCGAGTTTCCCAAAGAAGTAGTTGCAATCAATTTTAACATATATGATGATGGTGATGGTAAATGGTCACTCGAATTTGTTGGAACAGCGACATTTGATGAAGAAGATTCTGACTGGGCTACTGATGAACTAATCGCCACAAGAACACATCCTTTTGTGTTTTACAATGATTCCTCATGGGAAGAAATAGAAAAATATTGTATTTATTTATTGAAACAATATCTCCAAAACGGAAAATATGCCGATAAATTAAAAACATTTATGGCAATTGGTGTAGGTTTTGTAGATGGAGATATTACAATATTATATAAAAGCATTAAAGCTTTAGAAAAAGACCTTGCCACAATGAGTGGTATGTGGGCTTTATGGGATTATAAAGAATATGAAAACATTTCTTCTATGGAAGAATGGGAAAAATCTTTTTTAGAAGATTCAGATATTGAAAAGCAAATTGATATTTCAAAAATAGTTCCTATATATATACATTCTGATGGTTGCTTTAAATTTAGAATTAAAATTAACGAAGTACTTAACGAACGAGAAAATAAATATGTTTTAGCAAAATCAAATGAATATTTATTTAAATCAAGTGGTACCGCAATATTATCAGGAATTGAAAATATCGAGAAAAATATTTCGGATAATGAATGCTTGAAAGCAACT
>JAZNJJ010000003.1:0-170284 GCA_045577985.1 Alphaproteobacteria bacterium | reverse complement strand
TGATGAAGTTATTTTAATTTCCCCTCCGAAAGCATTAGTCATAGCATAATCGGAACCTGAACCTTCAAAAATTTCATTAGGAGCTACATTAGCTTTTTTAATTATTTTATTGCTTATATTTTTATAACTTTTCTGTCTTGCATACAAAGTTCTAACATTTTGAGAAATTTGTGTAATTTGATCAATGGTTTTATTAATTTTAAATTTCATCATCGCTTTAGAATATCCTGCAATGCCTCCTACAGATAATACGCCGATAATCGCTAAAACTCCGAGCATCTCAATCATTGAACGTCCTGATTGAATATTGGTTCTACACATTTTATTCATATCAAAATCCTTTCAAATGTCCGAAAAAAAGGATCCTTTTTTTCGGACATTTTTTAGAGCGTAAATATTTTTTTAACATATTGAAGTTATGTTGGTGTTAAAATGTGAAAAATAATAAATTTGTGTCCGAAAAAAGGGATCCCTTTTTTCGGACATTTTTATTATAAATTTAACTCCCTTCAATCAAATGAAGGGAGTTAAATTAACATGATCTCAATAATGGTTAATAATTTTCAACAATGATTCCTCTGACATGAGCGTTTGTAATAGAATTTACAAACAAAGCTTCACAATTTTTTTCAAAACTGAAAGCGTACGAGCTTAATTCATTCTTACAATCGTCAGTCCAATACCACCCATCTTTCCAATTTTCAGCCATAATACCGTTTTGTCTGAAAATATTCATTGTTTCATTGAATTTAAGCATTTCATCTCTAGCCTTGTTTAGAGTTTCTTTTGACGGTAATTTCAGTTTATGTCCTTTGGCTCTGATGTTGTTCAACCATTTTTTAGCATTCAGCAAATCACCATCTGCTTCATGCGTTTTCTTTAGTAAAACTCCTCCTGAGCTAGCGCCCCAAACTTCCATTGAACGACTAAGATCCAAATAAGGAAGAAGATCAATACAACCATTTTTACTTAAATAAACAACGTTGCACGGGGTGTCTATTATCGCTTGTCCTAAAGGCAAAACAAACTCTCCGCTTTCAAGGCTTAAGATGTATCTCTCAGCCTCTTCTTTTGTTACTTTTAATGCAAACAAAAGTTCTAATTTCTCTCTAATGTCCATAAAAATTGTTTTAAATTAATAATATTTTGAATGATGCGATAATAACATTATTTATCTTTTTGTCAATTTCTTTAATAAAAAAAAGAACCCCTTCTAATAGAGGGGCTCTTTTCAATAAAAAGATTAGATTATTTCTCTAAATCTTCTCCTGTTTCTTGATTTACACGTTTGGCAGATAATTTTATTTTTCCTCTATTATCTGATCCCAAACATTTAACCCACATTACATCACCTTCTTTATAAAAATCAGAAACAGATGCAATGCGTTCATTTTTAACTTCAGAAATATGAACCAATCCTTCAGTTTGTCCAAGGAAGCGAACAAAAGCACCGAAATCCATTATTTTTGTTATTGTTCCTTTATAGATTTTTCCTTCTTCAGGAACTGCGACAATACCTGTAATAATATCAATAGCCATTTGACAATTTTCATTATTATTTGATGCGATTGTAACAACTCCATCATCTGTAATATCTATTTTTGTATTAGTCTTTTCTATAATTTCTCTAATAACTTTACCTCCAGAACCAATAACTTCACGAATCTTATCTGTCGGGATTTTCATTGAATGAATTCTAGGAGCTTTAGAGGAAACTTCTGCTCTTGGCTCTGCTATGGCCTTTGCCATTTCACCCAAGATATGTATACGACCTTCGTGTGCTTGAGCTAAAGCTTGTTGCATAATTTCTTTTGTAATAGATGTTATCTTAATATCCATTTGTAATGCAGTAACGCCATCTTTTGTTCCCGCAACTTTGAAATCCATATCGCCGAGATGATCTTCATCTCCTAAAATATCAGTTAATACTGCAACTCGACCATCATCTTCTTTAATTAATCCCATTGCTATACCGGCAACAGGTTTCTTCATTGGAACACCGGCATCCATTAAAGATAAACATGTTCCACATACGGTAGCCATTGATGATGAACCATTTGATTCCATTATATCAGAAACAACTCGCAATGTGTAAGGAAAAGCATCTTTATCCGTTGGTAACATCGGATGAATCGCACGCCATGCTAATTTTCCATGACCAATTTCTCTGCGTCCTGGAGTTCCTAAACGACCACACTCTCCAACTGAGAATGGAGGGAAGTTATAGAATAACATAAAGTTCTGCTTATATTCTGTTAATAATCCATCAACTAATTGTGCATCATCAGGAGTACCTAAAGTTGTTACCACTAAAGCTTGTGTTTCTCCACGAGTAAATAATGCAGAACCATGCGCTTCCGGTAATAGGTTTACCTCGCATTGAATTGGGCGAACTGTTTTTGTATCACGTCCATCAATACGTTTTCCTGTTGTTAAAACCTTTTCACGCATTGTATGATGCATAACATTTTCAATAGCATCAGATACATAAGTATTTTCAACTTCATTTTCAGGATCAATAGATGCTTTTATTTCTTCCGCTAATTGACCTAGAACAGATCCTCTTTCTTGTTTATCAATAATACTAAATGCGGCACTGTAACGTTCGCCGTATTCTTTTTCAATCCGTGCACTCAGCTCTTCATATTCTTGAGGGAATGTTGGTGCAACCCATTTTTCTTTGCCAGCTTCTTCAGCTAATTCTTTTATCATTTTAATTACAGGTTGAAAACTCTCAAAACCAAACATTACAGAACCAAGCATTACCTCTTCTGATAATTCATTTGCCTCTGATTCAACCATCAAAACACCTTCCTGTGTTCCGGCAACTGTTAATTCCAAATCTGAAGTTTCACGCTCTTCAATAGTTGGGTTTAATATGTATTCACCATTTTTATAGCCAACTTTAGCTGCTCCAATAGGACCCAAGAATGGAATTCCAGACACGGCTAAAGCTGCAGATGCGGCAACCATTGCAACAACATCTGAATCATTTTTTTGATCATGAGATAATACTGTACATATAATTTGTACTTCATTTTTAAATGCATCAGGGAATAATGGACGGATTGGACGATCTATCAAACGAGATATAAGAATTTCACGCTCAGATGGTTTTCCTTCTCTCTTTACGAATCCTCCTGGAATTTTACCTGTTGCATAGTATTTCTCTTGATAATTTACAGTTAAAGGAAAGAAATCTTGATCTGCCTTTACCTCTTTTGCGGCAACTACTGTTGCAATTACTTCTGTTTCTCCATATTTTGCTAAAACTGCACCAGTTGCCTGTCTGGCAATTTTACCTGTTTCTAAAACTAATTTAGCTCCACCCCATTCTATTTCTTTGCGGCTAATTTTAAAATCTATCATATTCTTTCCTTTCTAATCATCTTTATAAAACCTCACCTAGCCAAGCTCTAGGATTTTTTAAAGGGCTGCAGAGTAATCTCTGCAACCCTGAAATCTTGTAAAATTATTTACGCAGATCTAACTTTTTAATGATAGCTTGGTATCTTTCTTCACTTGTACTCTTTAAGTGGTCTAGCATATGACGACGACGGCTAACCATTTTCATCAAACCTAAACGAGAGTGCAAATCCTTTTTATGAACATTAAAGTGTTCAATTAAAGAGTTGATTCTGTATGTCCAGATAGCAATTTGAACTTCTGGAGAACCTGTATCCTCAGCAGATGTACCATATTTTGCTGCAAGTTCTTTTTTAATTTCACTATTAATAGACGACATCATTTTTTCCTTTTTTATTTTATGTTAAAAACACGGACCGGAGAAATTTTTTTCTCGTCAATCCTTACTAAAGCAATTAAACAATCATGCAACATGGCCGCAACCAAACAATCTGATGGCTTTACATCATAATCTTTTGCTGACAAACCTTGTCCCATTCTTAATTTTCTTGCATCTTCTTCCGAAACAGCAATCTCCGCGATGTCGCGCAGAGACGTTTCTATCGGAAGAAGAGACTTTCGTCGTTCTTCTACATACTCTATTTTTTCTAAATTTTCCAGTAAAATTTTATGATTTAGGTTAAAAATTCCACATTTTGTGCGCCTTAATTCCAATAAATGACCTAAAGTACCTAAAAATTCGGCTAAATCTTTACCTAAAGTTCGAACATACGTTCCTTTTGAACATTCGACTCGAAATTTTGCCGAATCGGGATATTCCTCTAATAATTCTAAATCGTATATTTCTATTTCACGTTCAGGCATATCAATAACCTTCCCTTTTCGGGCTAATTTATATGCTTGTTGTCCATTGATTTTGATTGCCGAATACATAGGAGGTATTTGTTTGATTTTACCTATAAAATGAGGTATCGCTGAAATAATTTCATCATGAGTAGGGATTTTATTTTTCTTTGCAATTATTTCTCCTTCTGTATCATCTGTTTGAGTTTGTTCTCCCCATTTTACAATAAATTCATATTCTTTCCTTCCATCCATAACAAAAGGAACTAATTTCGTTGCTTCACCAAAAGCAATTGGCAAAATACCTGTTGCAAACGGATCTAATGTTCCAGTATGACCATTTTTGTTTGCATGAAGAAGATATCGAGTTTTTCCAACAACCTGTGTTGACCCCATGTTTCTTGGTTTATCAATAATCAGCCAACCAGTAATATCATCTGCTTTATTTCTTTTCATTTAATTAAATCCATAAATTCTAATTCTGAAATTATCTTTATACCTAATTCTTGTGCCTTTTTGGCTTTTGATCCGGCATCTGCACCGACGATTACTAAATCTGTATTTTTTGAAACAGAACCAGCAACTTTTGCTCCATATTTTTGTGCCATTGCCTTTGCTTCCAATCTGTTAAGATTTTGCAATGTTCCGGTAAAAACAACGGTTTTTCCACTTAACGGCGAATCCAAAATTTCTTCATTGTAACTTTCTATTATTATATATTTTCTAAGTTCTGCAATAGTATCTATATTGTGTTGTTCACCGAAAAACTCAACAATATCTGTTGCCATGGATACACCAATCCCATCAATTGAAACAAGCTTCTCTGTTTCCTTTGAGATCATATCATTTTGAAAATTATCAATATTATTGTAATTTTTTGCTAATAATAACGCTGTAGCAACACCAACTTGCGGAATACCCAAAGAATATATGAATCGAGGTAGAGAAATTGTTTTTCGAGCATTGATTGCTTCAAAAAGTTTTTTTACTGATAAATACCCCCAACCTTGGCGACGAGAAAGATTTAATGTTTTTTGTTCTGAAAATGAAAATAAATCATCTCCACCGCTTTTATCTCTCTGTTCCAATGTAAATATATCCACGGGACTACGCAAAATATTATCATTATAAAACTCTTCGATAACTTTGTCTCCTAATCCCACAATATCAAATGCTTCTTTTGAAACAAAATGCTTCAATCGTTCTTTTGCCTGAGCTGGACAAGTTAACCCTCCAGTACAACGACGAATTGCCTCATCTTCTTCTCGGATAGCATGGGCTCCGCACTCCGGACACACATCAGGAAATTCAAATTGCCGAGAATCTTTGTTTCGCTTATCTACTAATACTTCAACAACTTGAGGAATAACATCTCCTGCACGCTGGACAACAACAGTATCTCCCTCTCTAATATCTTTACGCATTATCTCATCTTCATTATGTAGAGTTGCGTGTGAAACAATGACGCCTCCAACATTTATTGGTTCCAAATCTGCCACTGGTGTTAAGGCTCCGGTTCTTCCAACTTGTATGCGAATTTTATTTATGCGAGTAATCGCTTGCTCTGCAGGAAATTTATGTGCAATCGCCCAACGTGGTGTTCTGGTCAAAAAACCCAGACGATGTTGTAACTCTAAAGAATTTACCTTGTAAACAAGCCCATCTATATCGTATGGTAAATCAGCTCTTATCTCCATTATTTTTGCAAAGTTATCATCTATTTCTTTTGTGGAATAACATATTCTATTATACGGATTAACAGGAAAACCCCAGCTCTTTAATTTATCAAAAAATTCTTCTTGCGTATGCCACTGTATTTCAGAAACTTCTCCCCAGGTATATGCCCATATACTCAACTTTCGCTGAGCAGTAATTTTAGGATTAAGTTGGCGTAGTGAACCAGCTGCTGCATTACGAGGATTAGCAAATATTTTCTTTTTTTCTATTAAATTTCTTTCGTTCAAATTAAAGAAATCTTTTTTTGACATATAGACCTCTCCCCTAACTTCTAGTATTGAAGGAGCATCATCAGGCAAGACTAACGGTAATTGATGAATAGTTTTGAGATTTTCTGTTATATCTTCACCAACTATTCCATCTCCTCTTGTTGCTCCTGATACAAAAAGTCTATTTTCATAACGGGCGGAAAATGACAAACCATCTATTTTGGGTTCAGCCATAAAGGTAATATTTTCAGATGAATTTAAAAAACGTTTAACACCCAGAACAAAATCATCAACTTCTTCTAATGAAAAAACATCTCCTAATGAAAGCATAGGTATTTTATGTTCTATTTTATTAAATTTGCTCTGAACAACCGAGCCTACTCGTTTAGATGGACTATCTGCACGAACTAGTTCAGGATACATTGCTTCTATTTGAGCGTTACGATGTTTTAATTTATCATATTCTGCATCTGTTAAATAAGGCTCATCTTGCTGATAGTAAGCATTATCTGATTTTGCTATTTCTAAAGCCAAATAAGATAACTCTTTAGTAGCTTCTTCTTTTGTTAAATCCTTAATGTCTTTCATTTCATCTCCAATCTGACTTAGTATAAATTATGATACAGAAATGTCAAAACATTGTTCGCTGATAGAGGAAAACTATTTTATTTGATAAAAAGATAATTTCATGCTACTATGGTATATATATTATTGCGTAAAAGAGGGCATTATGAGCGAAATTATTGAAGAAATTAAAGCCTCAAATCCAGAAATAGATCCTGATTTATTGGATGTACTCAAAACTTACTATAGTGAAGAGCAATTACAAGAAATAAAGGAATCTATAATATATAATGCTGGTGAAAAAAGCATTAAGTGGAAAGATGAAAGTGGAGATTCCCTTAAAATCGTATATGAAAATGGTCAAATTAGAAAAATGAAATTAGTTGATAAGAGTGATAGTGCTGATGACCATGACAAAAAATTAAAAATATCAGAACGTGGAGATACCATAAAAGCCAAAGAAGTAATTAAATATATTGATGGTTCTAAAGAAACAACTAAAATCAGTGTTAATGAAGAAGATGATGAATTTACATATTCGAATAAAGTAAGTGAACGAGGTTCACAAGGAAGTGGTTTTTCGGAAAGAAATTATAAAAAGATAAAAAAAACTAAAGTTGAAGCACATGGTGAAAATGTAAATATATCAAGAACAGTTTCTGAATATGGTGTTGCAATAAAGAATCCTATTGCTAATATGTATTATGACAGAAAAAAAGATGAAGTCCAAATAGAAAATGAAAAAATTGTAGAAAGAACAAGTTCATCCACTTATGCTGGTGTCGGAGCTTTAGGGGGTTTCGCTGGACAGAAAAAAGAGCAGACAAACTACCATGATGATGGTTCATCAGAAACCAATTCTGGTAGCATAGGAATATCTGTTGGTCGTACTTCAGGAGGTTTTTCAACAACTCATGGACATCAAATAAAAGATAAAAATGGCAATGTCGTCGAAAGTAGCTCTTCTAATTTTGATTTCTCCGGCGGAGTTCTATCCGGAATAAACATAAACGCCTCAAAAGATGTTATTAAAAGTGATGAAGAAAAACACACTAGCCTTAGCATTGATACAAATCCATTATTAGGAAAAGTTGAAGTTAAGGGGGAAAAAGAAAAAATAATAAAAGATGAGGACGGTTCGTATACTACTAGCAAGTCTTGTTCATTAAATATTGGGACAGGAGGTTTTTCAAAGTTAAATTTAGGAGTTTCAGCACAACAAAGTTCTTGTACAATAAGAAAGGATGCCAATGGAAAGGTTATTAGTGAAAATAAAGAAATATCACAGATTTCTTTAAAGACAACAAAAATCGGTTATGAATATTCGATATTAGAAGATGATGGAACAAATCACAAAAGTTCTGATGAAGCCCGAATGATTGGTGGAAGAAAATTATTTCAATGGAGAAAGAGTTCCGAAAATACAAAGAAAGATGAACCTATTGCAAATGAACAAAAAACAGAAAGAAATGATGTTCATACTCCTGTTGGCGTACAAGAAAATATTAACCATGCAGAAAATAGCGACACAAGAAACGAAAATGTGGCTGATACTGAGATTAATTCTGGCTCAAACAATGTATCTATTAATACAGATAATGTTAGAATCATTAGTTCAAATGATGCACAACAACAAAATATTGTTGGAAAAGAGAATAGTGTACAAACATATTCAAGAAATTATTCATCAGCTGAGATAATAAATGAAGTTGATGAAAATGGAAATACTCATCAATATACTATTGTTGATGGTAAAAAACACGGTCCTGAAATAATAACAGATGGTAACGGAGCATTATCTGATATTAAATTATATTATAATGATGATGAAATGCAAATTAATGAAAACGACTGTATTGATATTAAAAAAATAGAAAATGAAAATGGTTCGCTATGTTTTACAACGTATAATGGAAAGCCTTTTGGTAGTGCTATTCATACAGATAATGCCGGAAATATTAGTGCTGAAATATATGATTTAGGTGGAATACCAATAAAAGCTAATGAATCTGCAAAACTGACAATAACTCAAGTGGAAAACTGTTCATCAGATAATGTAAATTCTCAAAAAGTTCAAGATAATGAGTATTCTGAAATTTCCAAGCAAAAAACTAAAGAACAAATGCTTACAGATTCTGAAAATGCGCATAAAAAAATGAGCAAAATTACCTCACATGATATAGGTAAGGAAAAAACTCCGAGTAAGAGTAATACCAATCAACCACCTAGTGCTCAAATTAATTCCGCAATGAGAATCGCCAGATTATCGGGTATAAGAAGATAATTAATATAAATTTCAAAGCAATTTAACTTATACATTGAACAGAAAGTTCATCAAATCACCATCTTGAACGAGATATTCCTTACCCTCTGAACGCATTTTTCCGGCATCTTTACACCCCTGCTCTCCACCGAATTTAACATAATCATCATAAGATATTGTTTCTGCACGGATAAAGCCGCGCTCGAAATCAGAATGAATTATTCCTGCACATTGAGGAGCTTTCATCCCTTTTACAAAAGTCCATGCTCTGACTTCTTTTGGACCTGCAGTGAAATAAGTTTGCAATCCTAAAAGATTATATCCTGCATGTATGATTTTGGACAATCCAGTTTCCTCTAACCCTAATGCATTAAGAAACTCTGTTTTTTCTTCCTCTGAATCCAATTGAGCTACTTCTGCTTCTATCTCTGCTGATATAATAACAGTTTCAGCACCTTCCTCTTTTGCCATTTTTTGTACAGCTTTAGAAAAATCATTTCCCTCGGAAGCAGAATCTTCATCAACATTACATACATACAATACTGGTTTAGAAGTCAATAATTGTAGCATTTTATAACATTTATAGGCCTCTTTATCAGCAATATCCGGAGCAGCTGTAATTGCTGGTTTTCCATCCTTCAAAGCGGCAATTATAGGCTCAATAACCCTAACATTTATAGCAGCCTCTTTATCACCGGCTGTCGCTTTTTTTCGAAGTTGTTCAATTCTTTTTTGAAGAGAATCAAGATCTGCAATCATCAACTCCATCTTAACAATTTCAGCATCTCTAACCGGATCAACGCTTCCTTCAACATGAGTAATATTATCATTTTCAAAGCAACGAAGTACGTGGATTACTGCATCTGTTTCTCTGATATTTGCTAAAAATTGATTACCCAAACCTTCTCCTTTAGAGGCGCCCTTAACCAATCCTGCTATATCAACGAATTCCAATTGTGTTGGCACGACATTTTTGGGATTAACCATTTCAACCAATTTATTTAAACGTTTATCAGGAACAGCAACTCGTCCTGTGTTTGGTTCAATCGTGCAAAAGGGGAAATTTGCTGCTTGAGCGGCTATTGTTTGCGTTAACGCATTAAATAATGTTGATTTCCCAACATTCGGCAAGCCAACGATTCCACAATTAAATCCCATTTTATACTCCATTACAAATAACTAAATTGTTTCTTCTTATAAACAAGAATATCTTTCTTTGCAAGTCATTTTATCACGCTAAAAATCTGAAAATCCATCTTCTTGAAATTTTAGTGATTTTCCATTATCTAAGTCTAATGTTAAAATTGCGCCATCGAATTTAAATTTTTTTATTTGCGACAAATCTTCAAAATACTTATTTTCGGCATCCATTAACTTGTGCGGTCCCATCATCATTGTCACACCCGTATTAACAAAACTAATACTATCCCCCGAAGTTGAATATGAACCAAAATAATTATTTACAACCTTGCCAGAATAACTCTGACCATCATTACTGAAATTTAATATAATTTTTGCATCATTATAAGAATTCAACATAACAAATTTTTTACCGCTTAAATCTGAACTCGTACAACCAGCAATAAAAAGAATGCTAAAAAAAGTAATCAAGATCTTATTCATATTGTATCTCCAAATATAAAATCCCCACCTATAATAAGTGGGGATTTTTATATATTTATTTTAATTAGAAACCTTCTGTATCTAAGCGTTTACGCATCTGTTTACGAGCACGGCGAATAGCTTCTGCTTGACGACGAGCTTTCTTTTCAGAATTTTTTTCATGACAACGACGAAGTTTCATTTCACGGAAGACACCTTCTCTTTGCATCTTTTTCTTTAAAATTTTCAAAGATTGATTAACGTCATTACCAATAACAGTTACTTGTACCACTTAAATCACCTACTTTCTTATTTTATCTAAATCGTTAACTAAATTGCACGTTGTTTAACATACGATTTTTTAATTTGCAAGTAAAAAATCTGAACTTTGATATATTATGCAATAATGTTAGGGTCAATACTTGCTTCTACTTTATTGATTTTTTTTGCTAAACCATTTTTTAGAGTACTAATTTGGCGAGCTTTGAAAAAATCAATAGTCTTACCTTGACGCATCAATTTTGTCATATCTGTATTGAGATGTCTTTGTTCCAATTTCAATTCACATAACAAAAGTTGAAGTTTTGCCATTTTATCATTATTCATCATTATTTTTGTAGTCCTTTCATAAAAAAATAGTAATAACTCTATTTTTTAGTGGAATTTTAATATCAAAGTTGTAAAGAGTATACATCATTTTTAGATTAAATGCAACCATTTTAAACGGAGTTATTTTATGAATACGATTAAAAAAATAGGAATCTTGACAAGTGGCGGTGATTGTGCCGGATTAAATGCAGTTATTATGTCTGTTGTAAATGCTGCTTCCAGATACGGATGGGAAGTATATGGAATCCATGATGGCACGGACGGTTTAACGAATCGACCTATGTCGTATGAAATTTTAACACAATCTAATTTTTCAAATACACCTTGGCCAAGATTAGCTGGTTCTTATCTTGGATCGTTAAATACTGGTGTTAGAGAATCTCAAGAAGTTTTGGCACAAAGATTTGGTGAAGGTGTTAGAGAGCTTGGTTTAGATGCTGTTGTGGTTGTTGGAGGCGATGGAAGCATGAATATTGTAAGTTCATATTGCCAAATGGCCGGCGTAAAAATGGTGGGCATACCTAAAACAATAGACAACGATACTCCTTTAACGGAATTTTCTGTTGGTTTTAATACAGCCTGCCAAGTATGTACAAATGCTTTAGATGATTTAGTTACAACAGCAAGATCACACCACCGCGCTTTGATTTTAGAAGTTATGGGACGTGATGCGGGACATTTGGCTATGCATTCTGCTATCGCTGGTTTTGCAGATGTATGCTTGGTACCTGAAATTCCTTATACTTTAGAGGGAATTATAAACAAACTTGAAGAAGTGAAAAAAACTGGTCGCACTCATGCATTAATTGTTGTTTCTGAAGGCGTAAAGACAGAAAAAGGAGAATCTGTAACAAGTTCTAGAAATATGGTCGGCGAAAAAATTAATGGTGGCATTGGTGATTATTTAAGTAACTTAATTAATTCCACTTATCATGGTTTTCAAACTCGTGTAACGAAGCTTGGTCATGTTCAACGATCTGGTATACCAACAACGTTTGATAGAAGTTTAGCCGTTGTATTAGGAGCTGAAGCTGTACGTTTATTGGCAGAAGGTCATACAGGTCGTATGGTCGCACTTAGCAACGGAAAAGTTACATCATTTTCTCTAGACGAAGTAGTTTCTGCAGGAACTACCGGATTAGATGCGAATAGTCCGTATGTAAAAGCAGCAAGAACTATAGGTATGTATGTTGGTGAAGAAGAATAATATATTATATACCTATTTGAAGCCACCCGATGGTGGCTTTTTTTATTGACAATTTTGTGAAAACTTTTATCATGCTCGACATGTAATCTTATTATTAATTAAATAACCTTTTATTATGAGAACTATTATTGTATCAATTTTAGGACGGGCATTAGCTCCGGTTGTTGCCGCTATTTTATCGTTGTTTATAGTAGGTAGAGTCCTCGGATATGGGACTATTGCTTGTTTGGATGCGTTTTATTTTAGTGCTCCAATCTTACTTTTTGTTGAGTATGTCTTTTTAGAAGCAATGTACAAAGAATCTGAGATGACAGTTTCTGAACGTTGGAAACAAGCTATACCCCACATTGTTGTAGGATTGATAATAGTTGTTCTTGCAATGCTTTTAGGAATAGCTGTTGAATGGCTATTTGGTTGGACTACGGCATATTGGGAAGAAAATATGATGTATGGCCTTTTCGCAATTGTTTTATTACTATTTGTTGGTTTGGGCTTTATGGCGTTTTCCTCAAAATTTGATATTCTGACATTTTCTGAATATGTAATACTATGGGTGTTTGTATTACTTTTTACCTTTGTATCCTATGGTGTGTGGAGAATCTCAATAGTCATACTATGATGGCGTTTAATAAAAGAAATACTTCTAACAAAAAAAGAGCAACTTTTTCAGTTGCTCTTTTTTGTTAGTTTTTTTTATTATTTAGAAGCTTTTTTTGCTACAATTGTCTTTTTAATTTTTTTAGCTTCTGTAGTTAATTTTGTATTAGATGTTGTTTCTAAGTAAGCATCTAATCCGCCATTATGTTCAATAGAACGTAATGTTTTAGAACATACTTTTAATTTGAATACTTTATTTAAAGCTTCACTAAATAATGAAACTACTTGCAAGTTTGGTAAAAAGCGACGACGTGTTTTGTTATTAGCGTGACTAACGTTGTTACCACTCATTACGCCGGTACCAGATATATCACATTTTTTAGCCATTTTTTCAATTTCCTTAAGTTAAATTTAACAATATTGTTGCTTGTTAATACATTCATTTAGTTGACAAGTCAAGTAAAATTATGTAAAAAATTTAAGAATTTATGTAAAAAATATAGATTATTTCTTTTTTTCTTAAAAAAATTGTACCCGTAGCTCAATTGGATAGAGTATCGGCCTCCGACGCTGAAGGTTGCGAGTTCAAGCCTCGCCGGGTATGCCAAAAAAAAGAGTTCTACATTGGTGTAGAACTCTTTGTCTTTAACAGGTTTCAACAACAACTTCAGCTCCTAACTTTGAAGTAAATTTTTTGAAACGAACTTTTACAGAGTGATTTTCCTCGTTACAAGCATCATACAAATGATCATCATATAAAACAACATACACACGGTAACGCCCCTCTTTAATATAACCTTTAAGGTGTTTTTTGTTAGTGTAATCTGCTTTAACCTTATACTCTATCTCCATAACATATTCCTTTTGAGGAACTATTACATAATGGCTCAATTGAGACTTACTCATAGCAACTATGGCAAATACCAATAAATATCCTGCGAGGGCAACATACCATGTTGCACGAATTGGCGTAGTGCAACATGAATATATTGCTACACACAAAAGTACAATGTATTCCAATGCAAAAAACATATCCAAAGTTTTCCTCGGAATATGAGTTCGAAATGTTCCTGAGCCGTAACTAATTAGAACATGGATAAAAATGATCAAGAAAAAAAATGCTCTGTCCCATAAATAATTCTCTTCCATAATGTATATTCTTAATAATTAATAAATCTACGGGAGTATTTATTTAAAACAAAAAAAAGTCAATATCTTTATTTTTCTAAATTACATCTTTCTTGTTTTATTCCTCGTTGTTGGCAAATCATTATCTTGTCACTATTTGGTAGATTATCAATATCACCTAAATTTTGCATATCAATATCAAATTCAACATCTAATCCTTGTATAGTAGGAATTAATTTTTCACCTTTTATACCCCTAACATGAAAATCTTTATCTTTTATCTTTTTGTATTTCATGGTAACCTCCTTATTCTAATTTTTTAAATAAAACCTATAAACAATTTTTAAACTTCTCTTTTGGTATAGTCAGTAGTGAAAATTCTGTTAAAAAAGCACAAATTACTGAAGAGGCAAATTTTATGAAAATTTTATTATATTTTATCTTATCTATATTAATTTTTAATCCTTTTAACTGCTCAGCACAAACAACTGATATTGATGATAAATATGTACAAAATATTTTATCTTCAAAAAATGAGAAAGCTTTAGATGATCTTATTAATGCGGGATTAGATGTTAATTCAAGGGATGCTAATGGCGATACAATGCTACACTACGCCTTAATGAATAATGATGATTTATATATGTCAAGAAAACTAATTGAAGCCGGTGCTGACGTTAATTCTCCTTCCTCTAGCGGAATGACACCTTTAATTATAGCAACATCTACAGCCAATGAGTTACAGCTTCATAAAATGATGCTTGAGGCGACTAATCAAGATACAAAAAAAGAAGTATATCAAGCAAAATTAAATGAACGAATTGAGTATCAAATGAATCGTGCTATAGCGATGTTGCAAATGCTTCTAGAACAGGGAGCAGATGTTAATCAAGAAACACCTATGGGTACACCTCTTATGAATGCTAGTACAAGTGATTGGAATTTAGATATGGTTGAAATATTATTGGAAGCAGGGGCTAAAGTTAATCAGCAAGACAGAAATGGTAGAACTGCATTATTTTATGCACATGTTTTCGGTAGCGATGAAGTGGCAACATTGTTAATCAAATCAGGTGCAAATATAAATATAAAAGATAGAGATGGTTTAACATATATGGAAGTAGAGAGTGCAAATTTTATAAAAAAATAAATTTATCCACCATCTATATTTTTTGTTATAAATTGTAATGCATTCTTAATTATTATGTTTTAGTATACTGTTACCGGTCGATAAGGGAGAACTTATTGAGGCCATATTTTAATCAATAAAAGAGGATGATATTATGTTTATGAGCAGAGCAAAAATTAATAAAGTTGTTCTTGCAACTTTAGCTATTCTGTTTTCCGCTATGAGCAATGTTCAAGCATCAGAATTGGATTTAGTAATTCCGTCTTTAGCAGACGCTACTTACAATATTTTAGGATATACTTTTTCCGGTAATTGTTTGTTACAATTCGGAATGATTGTTTGTTTATTAGGTATGGCTTTTGGTTTATGGGAATTTTTCCGTATAAAAAAATTACCTGCACATAAAGCAATGCTTCAGGTTTCAGAAACGATTTATGCTACCTGTACAACATATATGAAACAACAAGCGAAATTGTTATTTATATTGGAAATATTTATTGCTGCATGTATTATTTATTACTTTGCATTCTTAAATGATACTCCGTTATTAAAAGTATTAAATATTTTATTATGGTCTGTTTTGGGTATTTTAGGTTCGTATATTGTTGCATGGTTCGGTATGAGAATTAATACTTATGCAAATTCTCGAACATCATTTGCTTCTTTAAAAGGGAAAGCATATCCCGTAATGAATTTACCTTTACGTTCAGGTATGTCTATTGGCGTATTATTAATTTGTGTTGAATTAATAATGATGATGTTTATTTTATTAGTTGTTCCAAGAGATAATGCCGGCGCATGTTTTATTGGTTTTGCAATTGGCGAATCATTAGGAGCATCTGCTTTACGTATTTGCGGAGGTATTTTTACCAAAATTGCGGATATCGGCGCTGATCTAATGAAGATTATATTCAAAATAGATGAAGATGATGCTAGAAATCCTGGGGTTATAGCTGATTGTACTGGAGACAATGCAGGTGACTCTTGCGGACCGACAGCTGACGGATTTGAAACATATGGCGTAACAGGTGTAGCATTAATCAGCTTTATCGTATTAGCAGCAGGAATGAGTATTTCTGCAGATGGTGTAATTTCTGCTTATATGTGGGCTCCTGAAATTCAAGCAAGATTAATTACTTGGATCTTTGCAATGCGTATTTTGATGGTTATAACATCTGTTGTATCATATGCATTGAATGGATACATTTCAAAAAAATTATATGGAAATAAAGAAAGTTTTGATTTTGAAAAACCTTTAACAAGTTTGATTTGGTTAACATCTTTGATATCAATAGCTGTAACTTTCGCAATTTCATATTTGATGTTGCCAAAAGAGAATTTTGGTGAAAATATTTGGTGGGAATTATCTGTAATTATAAGTTGTGGAACTCTTGCTGCAGCAATCATTCCTGAGTTTACAAAGATTTTCACTTCATCAAAATCTCAACATGTTCAGGAAGTTGTAAATGCCAGTCGTGAAGCAGGTGCATCATTAAATATTATCTCTGGTATTGTTGCTGGTAATTTCTCCGGCTTTTGGCAAGGTATTGTTATGGCTGGATTGATGGCTGTTGCATACTTAACATCTCAAGGAGACTTATCACAAATAATGATTTATCCGACAGTATTCTCTTTTGGTTTGGTTGCGTTCGGTATGTTAGGAATGGGACCTGTAACTATTGCAGTAGATAGCTATGGTCCTGTTACAGATAATGCTCAATCAGTATTTGAGTTATCTCAAATTGAACAACTAAAAGGAATAAAGAAAGAGATAAAATCAGAATATGGTTTTGAACCTAATTTTGAACTTGGAAAACATTTGTTGGAAGCTAATGACTCTGCTGGAAACACCTTTAAGGCAACTTCTAAACCTGTTTTAATTGGTACAGCAGTTATAGGGGCCACAACAATGATATTCTCAATCATCTTACTGTTAAACCTTGAGTTAAATTTAATTGATGCAAGAGTTTTGATGGGGTTGATGCTAGGTGGTTCTGTTATTTATTGGTTCTCAGGAGCATCTATTCAGGCTGTGTCAACAGGGGCATATAGAGCTGTAAACTACATTAAAGAGCATATAAAATTAGATACGAAGAAAGCTGCATCAGTAGAAGATTCTAAGACAGTTGTAAAAATCTGTACTCAATATGCTCAAAAGGGAATGTTTAATATATTTATTGTTATATTCTCTTTTGCAATTGCTTTTGCATTCTTTGGTCCAGAACTTTTTGCAAGTTATCTGATTTCAATTGCAATATTCGGTTTATTCCAAGCTTTATATATGGCTAATGCTGGTGGAGCATGGGATAACGCAAAGAAGGTTGTTGAAGTAGATTTGAATGAAAAAGGTTCAGATTTACACGCAGCTTCTGTCGTGGGTGATACTGTCGGTGATCCATATAAGGACACTGCATCAGTAGCTCTAAATCCAATTATAAAATTCACAACACTTTTTGGATTATTAGCAGCAGAAATGGCCGCTAAGGTTTCTGAAACAAATCAATGTTTAGCTACTGCAATTGGTGTTGTATTCTTCATTATTGGTTTAATCTTTGTATGGCGTTCATTTTATGCTATGAGAATCGAAGCAAAAAAGATTGACTAATAGTTTTATATTTGTTAGGACGGCAACTGTGAAATGTTGCCGTTTTTTTAAATTATATATTTGAAAGATTAAATTAATGGATATTTTAAACTCATTTGATAAAACACAATTCGTTGGAGCTTTTTTGGTTCTGTTTGCTATAATCAATGTTATTGGCGTACTCCCTGTTGTAATTAATTTACGCCATGAAGGAAGAATTGTGAGCGCAAAACGTGCTGCGATTATATCAATGTGTTTATTTTTAGGTTTTATGTATCTGGGTAATGCTTTTCTTAGTTTATTTAGTTTAGATGTTTCATCATTTGCTATTGCTGGCTCTATCATCATTTTTATTATTTCAATGGAAATGATTTTAGATGTACATATTTTTCATCAGAATAAATATTCATCTAATGATGCGACATTTACTCCCGTTGTATTTCCATTAATTGCCGGAGCTGGTGCGTTTACAACGATTATATCTATTCGTTCACAATATTCTGACTTTAACATAATACTGGCTATATTGTGTAACGTTTTAATTGTTTATGTAGCATTAAGATCTGCGTCAAAATTGGAACGAATATTATCCCCTGGCGTTATTTGTATTTTTCAAAAGGCTTTTGGAATTATATTATTATCTATTTCTGTAAAATTATTTACTTCCAATATGACACTATTGATTGAACAGTTTACACATTAATTATTCATATTGTATCATGAGATAACTATTATCAGTTATCCTGTTATGGGAAGCATTTTTTATTTTAGTTATAAGATGTTTTCCTGAAATAAATTTTTCAGTTATTTCCGGAACGACATTTTCATCATACTCCCCGACATAATGAACTTGAGGAATTTTCAAATATTCCTTTTTATATTTACCTAAATTCTCTGATAAAATCAAAGGTGTAAAATTATGGTATTTAACCCAACTATCTATATCTAAATTTCCAGCATATGTAACTAATTTGTTTATTTTTAATTGAGGATATTTTACGGCAACTAGACCTGCAACTTGTGCCCCACCAGAATATCCAACCAACGTTACCGGATTATTCAAAGTAGAACGATATATTGCTTCATACTCAGATTGTATGACCTCTGGTGAGAAACGTGCAGATGACCAATATTTATGATGACATTCAGCATCATCTGTAACATATTGACATGGACGAGCTAAATAAATAACGTTTGGATGAGGGTCTGAAAATGCTATATCACGCCAAAACGTATCACGAGGTGTTGGATCTGAACTAATTATTCCAGAAGGATAAAAAACATGACCATCTCCTTCTATATATACTTTAAATGGAGAATATTCATCTGAAATTTTTTGCCATGAAGCTATTTTAAATTTTGAAGTTTTTATTTCTTTGTATTCAAAATCTGAAGAATTATTCGTAAGAGAACAAGCCCCTAAAGTCATTATTAATATCAATAAATATTTTTTCATTTTAATACATCATCATGTTATATTTAATGTTTGCATCCACTTCATCTTGTCCACGACGATAGTCTCCCTGATATGATAATGTATAACTATATACCAAGAAACCATATGGATTTAATATTCTATCCTCTGGTCGACGAAAACGTAACCCACCATCATAACCAACTCTTAAAGTTGCTCTCCATAAATCAACCTTAGGACGAGGATTATCTCTGGTAATATCATATGTTTTAAACTGAACCATCCACATTGAGCGTGAAATATGTTTAGTCCAATCAATCTCTACATATCGTTGTAAACCAATTGTTTTAAATTGCTCATCAACAGCTTCTACCTCTTTAGCTAAAAATTCATTAAAAATAGCATTAGTTGAATACCAATATAAAATTGAATTAACCCGCCATCTATCTTTCAGTTCTGCATAATCATCTGTTACAGTGTAGCGTAATAAAATATAATCTCTTATATATTGTTCGGCAATTAAGTCACTGGCAAAATAATATCTTTCATCCCGTTCTATTAATTCCAGCTGTTGAGAATCCTTGTTAATACGAAATAAACGAGGTTCCACATGTTGCTCCGGCAATATCATGTAAATAATACTAGAAATAATCATATTTAAGCAAATACTTAGACATGTTGCAATAACAAGAAAACGTGATGTCCATAAATATCTACGCTCAGGAAAGGCATCGACGTGAATACGCTCAGGAAAATATCCTAAGACATCCGGAGATTCCTTTTCTTTATATTTAAATAATGTACCTAATATTGAAACCATCGTAAATTTTAACCTCAATTTTACACTTACTGTATATATTATACCTAAAAGTGTAATAAAATGTTAATTTTTAGCGATTATTATTACTTTAGATTATTGACAAGTATTAAGGATATAACCATGAAAAATTTGCTTTGTTTAGTGTTTGGTTTATTGACTATTGTTTCTTGTTCTAAGAACAATGAAGCGCAACATCAGAATGGTCCAGATGCTGCATACTATACTGATTGGGATAGAGCTATTCGCTATGATGTTGATATGCAAAATATGTATGCCAATACACCTATTAAAATTGAAAAACCTTTAGATATGTATATGTCTATGGCTTTGGCCTTAAAATATAATTTTACGGGCAGAATGATGAGATATCAAGAAAGCTTATTAAAAGCAGGAAAATCGACTTATTCGCAATTGCCTGAAATTGCTACAAATGCTGGCTACATGAATACAAATAATAATGAACATACTAGCCCAGATTTGAAAGTTGCTTGGAATATTTTGGATATTTCTACATTATATTATATGAATGCAGATCCAAGCTTCAAACAAAATGTTGCTATAGAACAAAGCAGAAAAGTTATACATAATATCTTACAAGAAGCTAGAATCCTTTATTGGAAAGCTCTGACAGCTCAACGTTTAATTCCGGTTATTGATGAAACAATAGAACACATCACTTTAGATGTCGATGAAATGAATGTTAAAGCTAAGGAACTTGCAAAAGAAGGAAAAAATTTATCTACTGATGAATTAATGAAAAAGCGCGAATATATGGAAGCTGTAAAAAAACTTTCTGATTTGAAACGTGATATGGAAACTGCTCATGAACGTTTAGCTTCTTTGATGGGGTTACATCCTTCTACCAAGTTTACACTAGTTGGTAAGGAGTATGGTAATTTTGCTCTACCGGAAATAAAATCTAATTTATCAAGATTAGAATGGTTAGCTCTAACGAATCGACCAGAATTAAAAGTACATGATTTATTGACGAATTCTGATGATTTAGAAATAATTATAAGCAACTTCCGTGAAGATATGGGAACAGGATATAAAAATAATCCTAACACATATAATCAAAAATGGTGCAATGAAGCCAAAGAAGCGACAATGCTTGTTTATGAAGATACAAGATCAGGATTTAATGAAAAAACAATGACAACTCTTCGTCGTCAACGTATGACTTCATTGATTTTGAATCAAGTATATATTGCTTGGGCTAGATATATATCATCTACCGAAGATTATCAAATTGCTATGGAAATTGCAGGTACTTCAGAAAATATTGCCGAAGACGTAACAACTACTGACGGTAGTCAAGCTGAAAGTAGTCAAATAGAAGCATCCAGAGCTATTGCGGATGAAACAAAAGCATCATTAGCTTATGTTGATTTACAAGATGCCTTAGGATCATTATATGCTACTATCGGTTTAGATGCAGTACCTTATTATATGCTAAACGAATCACCTGCAAAAATTGCTTTAGCTTTAAGAGAAAATTTGGAAAAATGGCGAAAAGGTGAATTCATTCCAGATAATAGACCTTATTTAATGGATATTCCTAGTCGTAGACCTCCTGTTAATTTATCATCTGAAAAATTGCTACCAGATGTATCTTTTGAAACTGGTGAAAAAATCAAAATAGAGATACCTCTAGATGTATTTGAAAAGATGGGATGGAAACAAGGTGAATTCACAACAAAAGCTGGATTGATTGATGATACTCCTTTACCAAAATGGTTAAAATACAATCCTATAAATAGAACATTTACAGGAATAGCAATGCCAAAAGATGGTGGAGAATATAATATCAAGATTTACGCTATGGATGATGATAATAACATTGCTTACTTAACATTCAAATTAACTATTATTGAAGTATATGTACCTTCAATTAGAGTTAGAGGCTTGAATAAAACAAGAAAAGCTACAGTTATGAAGCGTTGTTCTGGAAATCAATGTTCTGATGAAACTCTTGATGACGTTCAAGTTTTTGCTCCTAGCAAATAATTTGAAAAAAACAATCTACGGAGTCTGTTTTAAATAAACAGACTCTTTTTTTTGAGAATCGGAAAAATTAAGAAAAATACCATTTAAAACTAAATTATAAGAAGTATATAACAAATATACATACCTTTTTCTATTTTAAATATTCTATTATCAGTATGTTACATACAACACAATGTTTTCATGTAGTAAGAAATATATATCAATCTCTTTTATTTTATTAATAACTTTATCCACCTATAAAAAAATTTTTTATATAGTAATAATAATATGTTAGATTAGTTATCAACTATTTTGAAAAATTTTTTGCTTGTTGCAACATCAGTTATTTCACACAATGTGTTTAGTTATAAAAGAGCAGTGACTCTTGTATATAAATTTTTGGGTATACACAATATATTGTTATTTACTTTTTATTCATACTATATATTGTATATATTCAGAAAATATAAAACAATGAATTTGGGAGAAATAGAGAAATGGCCATCGAGCAAAATCCAAAATTAAGCAATATAGAATCCAAAGTAGAAAACGTTACAAAGAGAGATGGCACTTTAGCGCCATTTGACGATAGCAAAATTTATAATGCAATATTAAAGGCTGGACAGACAACAGGAGAATTTGATGAATCTGATGCTTGGCTTTTAACTGCTCAAGTGATGAAAGTTATAAATCATAAATTTACAGAAACATTACCAACAATTGAACACATTCAAGATATTGTTGAACAAGTTTTAATTTCTGCAAATTATTTTTCAACAGCAAAAGCTTATATTTTGTATAGAGATAAGCGTAATCGTATGCGTAATGATCATAAGGTTATGGTTGATGTTGAAAGTTCTATAAATGAATATTTAGAAAAGCTTGATTGGCGCGTAAATGCAAATGCGAATCAAGGATATTCCAACGGTGGCTTAATTTTGAATGTATCTGGAAAAGTAACAGCTAATTACTGGTTAAGTCACGTTTATCCGGCAGAAGTTGGGGAAGCTCATCGTAGTGGTGATGTACATATTCATGATTTAGACATGTTAGCCGCATATTGCGCTGGATGGTCTTTGAAAAATCTATTAAAAGAAGGTTTTAATGGTGTAAGAGGAAAATCAGAAGCGAATCCTCCTAAACACCTATCTTCTGCTGTAGGGCAAATGGTTAACTTCATGGGAACACTTCAAAATGAGTGGGCTGGAGCACAAGCATTTTCTTCAGTAGATACATATTTAGCTCCTTATGTAAGAAAAGATAATTTGTCTTACAGTCAAGTAAAGCAATCTATCCAAGAATTAGTTTATAACTTAAATGTACCTTCACGTTGGGGATCTCAAACTCCATTTACAAACTTTACATTTGACTGGGTTTGTCCTGAAGACTTGAGAGATCAACATCCATATATTGGTGGTTATATCGCTGGTCACGATGAAAACTTTATGCCAATTATTGAAGGGCAAGAAGAAATGCCATTTACTTATGGTGAATTACAAAAAGAAATGGACATGATCAATAAGGCTTATATCGAAGTAATGATGTCAGGTGATGTTTTAGGTCGACCATTTACATTCCCTATTCCAACATACAATATGACTCCTGATTTTCCATGGGACGATGAAAAATCTCAGTTATTATTTGAGATGACTGCTAAATATGGAATGCCATATTTCCAAAATTTCATTAATTCAGTATTAAAACCAGGTCAGATACGTTCTATGTGCTGTCGTTTACAGCTAGATCTTCGCGAACTATTAGCAAAAGGAAATGGCTTATTCGGTTCTGCTGAACAAACAGGTTCCATTGGCGTTGTTACCTTTAACTGTGCTCGTTTAGGTTATATGTTTAAGGGTAATGAACACGCATTGTTTGCTCGTATAGATGAATTGATGAATATCGCACGTACTTCTCTAGAAATAAAAAGAAAAGTTATACAACGTTTAATAGATAATGGTTTATATCCTTATACAAAACGTTATTTAGGAACTTTACGCAATCACTTTTCAACGATCGGTGTAAACGGCATCAATGAAATGATTAGAAACTTTACCAATGATGAGCACAGCATTACTGATGAATGGGGTAAAGAATTCGCAGAAAGATTCCTTGACTATATTCGTGCTGGTTTAGTTAAAATTCAAGAAGAGACAGGACATATGTATAACTTAGAAGCAACTCCTGCAGAGAGTGCGACATATCGTTTTGCTCGTGAAGACAAAAAGCGCTTCCCTGGAATTATACAAGCAGGAACAAAAGAAGATCCATACTATACAAACTCTTCTCAAATTCCGGTAGGTTATACAGACGATCCATTTGAAGCATTAGATTTGCAGTCTACATTGCAATCAAAATATACTGGCGGTACTGTTTTACACCTTTATATGAGTCAAAGAATTTCTTCTCCAAAAGTATGCGGAGAACTCATAAAGAAGGTATTAACAAATTATCGTTTACCGTACATAACAATTACACCAACTTTCTCAATTTGTCCTAAACACGGGTATCTTTCTGGAGAACATAAGTTCTGCCCAATTTGTGATGAAGAAAAGAAAGCTGAAAAATTAAAAGCCCTAAAAAAAGCAAATAACGTTGCTTAAAAGTCAGAAACATTTAATTATAGGAGATTAAAAATATGAACAACACTATAAATTTCGATGCAATCAAATTAACAGATGCAGAGAGACAACCTTGTGAAATTTGGACTAGAGTTATGGGCTATCACCGTCCAGTTTCTGAATTCAACAAAGGTAAAAAATCAGAGTATTATACTCGTAAATGTTTCTGTGAAGAAAAAGTAATTATGCACTTAGATAACGATTGCGCTTGCGCTTTTGCAGCTGCGGAATAGATCTTTATGGATAAAGACTTAATCAAAATCGGCGATATTGAAAAATTCAGTATCGTCGATTTTCCTAATAAGATAGCAGCTGTTGTATTTATGCAGGGCTGTCCATGGCGTTGTCCTTTTTGCTATAATCAATCTCTTCAAAGCACAAAAGGAGATAGTGTTGCTAATTGGGAGAATCTAATAAACCTACTGGAACACAGAATAGGAATTCTTGATGCTGTAGTATTTAGCGGAGGAGAACCTTTAATGCAAACGAATCTACCTTTTGCAATGGATAAGGTTATTGATTTAGGATTTACTGTTGGACTACACACAGGTGGATATAATCCAGAGGCTCTAAAAAAAGTTTTAAGTAGAGTAAAATGGATTGGTTTAGATATCAAAGCTCCTCTAATAAACGAAAGATACACAATTGCAACCGGCGGTATAGGACAAGCTGATAAAGTCAAAGAAAGCTTAAATATATTATTAGATAGCGGACTAGAATTTGAATGCAGAACAACTTGCGATCCGAGAATTTTAGATATACAAGATATATATACAATTGCAGATCAACTGTCATCTTTAGGTGTTAGAGAATATTATATTCAAAAATATCGTCCAATTCCTTCGGATACAACAACCACCTATGAGGAATGTAATAAATTTTTTGAAGATTTAAATCTGAAACATTATCTTTTGGAAAAATTTGAAAAATTTGATACACGAGAATAAACTTTTAATAGTTAGCTGATAAATTCTGAGCAGTAATATATAAAAAATAAAATTATTGTAATGTGATTTTAAATAGTTTGAATTTTTCGTTCATAACTTTGATTTTATGTTTGTTGAATCTTCAGTTTTGCTATATATTTTTGCTCATGATAAATATTAAATTATGAGGATATAATGACAGATTTAACTGAGGAAGAATTCATTCAAAGTGAAAAAGAATATAATGCAGATTCAATAAAGGTTTTGCGTGGTTTAGATGCTGTTAGAAAGAGACCAGGTATGTATATCGGAGATACAGATGATGGCTCAGGTCTACATCATATGATTTACGAAGTTTTAGATAATGCAATTGATGAAGCATTAGCTGGCTATTGCGATAAAACATTGGTAATATTGAATCCTGATGGATCTGCGACAATTCGTGATAATGGACGAGGAATGCCTGTAGATATACATAAAGAAGAAGGTGTTTCCGCAGCAGAAGTTATTATGACTGAATTACATTCCGGCGGAAAATTTGATAATAATTCTTATAAGGTTTCAGGTGGTTTACATGGTGTTGGCGTTTCCGTTGTTAATGCCTTATCAACATGGTTAAAACTAAAAATTTGGCGTAATGATAAAGAATATGCAGCAAGCTTTGCAGATGGTAATGTTGTAGAGCATATCCATATTGTTGCTGATGCACCGAATCGCCATGGAACAGAAGTAACATTTTTACCTTCACCTCAAACATTTACTAATGTTGAATTTAATTTTGATACTTTGGAACGTGCAATAAGAGAAAAGGCATTTTTAAATTCAGGTGTTTATCTGAAGCTTATTGATAATAGAGGAGCAGAATCTAAAGAAGTTGAGTTCCATTACGAAGGAGGATTATCTGCTTTTGTTACTCACTTAAATAAATCTAAAGCACCACTTCATGAAAGTATTATATCCATTAGCGGAGAAAATAACGGTATTCAGGTGGATGTATCTCTTCAATGGACGAATGCGTACAATGAAAGTATGTTATGTTTCACAAATAATATTCCTCAAAAAGATGGTGGAACACATTTGGCGGGATTTAGAGGAGCATTAACTCGTACTATTAATAGCTATATTCAAGAAAATGGTTTACTGAAAAAGGATAAAGATATAATTACTGGTGAAGATATGCGTGAAGGTCTAACTTGCGTTTTATCTGTAAAAGCTCCAGACCCTAAATTTTCATCACAGACTAAAGATAAATTAGTTTCATCTGAAGTTCGCCCTGTTGTTGAAAATACTGTAGGTGATAAATTGAAAGAATGGTTAGATGAACACCCTACAGAAGCTAAAATAATTGTAGGCAAAATTGTAGAGGCTGCATCTGCTCGTGAAGCTGCTAGAAAAGCAAGAGAGTTAACTAGACGCAAAGGTGTTTTAGATATTGCATCATTACCAGGTAAACTTGCTGACTGCTCTGAAAAAGATCCGGCTTTATCTGAAGTATTCATCGTGGAGGGAGATTCTGCAGGCGGTTCAGCAAAACAAGGACGTGATAGAAAAAATCAAGCAATTATGCCTTTGAGAGGAAAGATATTAAACGTTGAAAGAGCTCGTTTTGATAGAATGCTGAGTTCTGCAGAAATAGGCATGATGATTACTGCTTTCGGCACGGGAATCGGTAGAGATGATTTTGATGCGGATAAATGTCGTTATCATAAAATTATTATAATGACTGATGCTGATGTTGATGGCGCTCATATTAGAACATTATTATTGACATTTTTCTACAGACAGATGCCTGAATTGATTCGCAGAGGATATATCTATATTGCTCAACCTCCATTGTATAAGGCTAAGCGAGGAAATTCTGTTATCTACATTAAAGATGATAGAGAAATGGAAGATTACTTGATTCATGGAGGATGTGAAGATGGCTCTTTAGAAACTTCTAATGGTGAAAAGTTAATTGGTCAAGATTTAGTAAATTTTGTTGAAAGTACAAAAAAAGCTAATAGCATGATTAAAGCCCTCACATTGAAAGCTCCTGAGAAAATAGTCGAACAATTAGCTGTTAGAGGCCTGTTTAATCCTGAGCTATTAGCAAACAAAGAAGAACTACAGAATGAATTGGATAAAATGGCAACTAGGTTAGATACTTTAGAAGCGGAATATGATCGTGGTTGGAAAGCAGAGATAAATGCTGAAGGAAGTGTTGTATTTTATAGAGTATTACGTGGCGTAAAAGAAGAACATGTTATTGGAGCAAATATTCTTGAAAGCCCTGAAGGAAAAGTTTTGAATGATATGCATAAGTTCTTAATTGATAATTTTGCAGAATCATCAAAATTGATAACAAAGGCTTTAGGAGAAAAACGTGTTGATGGACCAGTAAGTCTAATGAATACAGTAACTGCTGCCGGAAAGAAAGGTATTTCTATTCAACGCTATAAAGGTTTGGGTGAAATGAATCCTGAACAACTTTGGGAAACCACATTAGATCCGGAAGCTCGTTCATTATTACAAGTTAAGATTGATAGTATTGAAGAAGCTGATGAGGCATTTTCTACACTCATGGGAGATGTTGTTGAGCCTAGAAAAGAATTTATTCAAGAAAATGCTCTAAAGGTTCAGAATCTTGATATTTAATTATCTAAATTACCCTTAAAAAGCTCTCTTTTAAAGAGAGCTTTTTATTATTTAAATCTTGTAAATAATAATCTTATATAAATCTTTTTTTTAACACAAAAAAGGAACCAAAATTGGTTCCTTTAAGAATGTAAAATTTCGCGATATATTACTTATTTAGCGCTAGATAAATCTCATGTGCTGTACGTGAATTACGAACTTCATTACAAACATTTTCATTTTTGAGTGCACGAGATAGAATTGCTAAAGACTGTAAATGATCTTCTCCACTCTTTTCTGGTGAAATTAAAAAAGCAATAAGATCAACCGGTTTACCATCAATGGCATCAAAATCCATGCCTTTACTTGCCATAGCGAAAGCAGTAATGATTTTCTGCAGTCCATTTATTCGTGCATGAGGAAAGGCAACGCCACTTCCATAACCTGTTGATCCAAGATTTTCTCTTTCCAAAATAGCTTCGAAAATAGCATTTTTATCGAGATTTTCTTTTTCTGCAACAAAAGAGGAAATTTTTTCAAGAAGTTGACGTTTATTATCTGCTTCAACATCCACCAAAATCATCTCTTCTGTTAATATATCGGAAATACCCATTTTTTATTCCTTAAATTATTGATACTATTCTGCAGGTTCAACCCAACCAATATTACCATCTTTACGACGATATACCATACTGATTCGATTATTTGCACTATTACGGAACATCAATGCACATTCATCTTCCAAATCCATAAACATAACAGCTTCACTAACTGTACATACTTTAATATTGGCATCTGTTTCTGCAATTGTTAATGGAGCATTTTCATCAATACCCATTTCATCTTCTGTTTCTGTTAAAGGAAATACAGCTTCGTGAGCTAATTCTACAATACCAGTTTTTCCTTTATGATCATTTAATTTTGTTTTTTGACGACGTAAACGAGTAGCGATATGCTCGTTGGCATTATCAAAAGCAGAATAAGGATCACCAGCTACACCTGTACCTTTTAGAACAATATTTTTTGCAGGATGAACTGTTACTTCAGCACGGAAGTCTTCACCATCTTTTGAAAAATAAACATTGCAACTTATTGGAGAATTAAAATATTTATTTACTGAATTTTCAATATTTTCTTCAACACGATTACGTAATCTATCACTAATGTCTACTTGTTTACCTGATAATGTAATTTTCATAATTTACCTCGTCTTTCTTTATTATTTAGGCATAAGCGCCCTTTCTTTTTTGTATTGTATTTATAGTAAAACATATTTAATCAAAAGTAAATATTATTGTGATTTTATAGAGAAAAATTATCACCTAAATATACTTTTCTAACCTCTTCATTTGCTACTATTTCCGAAGGAGTTCCCTCCATTAAAACAGTACCGCCATGTAAAATATATGCCCGATCTATAATATCTAATGTTTCACGAACATTATGATCCGTTATCAACACTCCCAATCCTCTATTTTTGAGTTGAGCAACCAAAGAACGAATCTCACCAACAGCAATTGGATCAATTCCGGCAAGAGGCTCATCCAATAATATGAAATTAGGCTTACTAGCTAAGGCTCTAGCTATCTCTAAACGTCGTCTTTCTCCACCAGAAAGAGCTAATGCTGGAGACTTCCTTAAGTGAGATATAGAAAATTCATTTAAAAGTTCTTCTAATAGATTTTCTCTTTCACTTTCATCTTCAATAGCAACTTGTAATACCGCTTTGATATTATCCTCAACACTTAGTGTCCGAAAAATAGAAGCTTCTTGAGGAAGATAGCCTATTCCCATTTTTGCCCTCTTGTACATTGGCAATTCTGTAATATCCTGTCCGTTTATGTAAACATCACCATAATCAGGTGTAATTAATCCTGTAACACAATAAAAGCATGTTGTTTTACCTGCTCCATTAGGTCCCAATAGCCCCACGGCTTCACCTTTTTTTACATGGAGTGATACATTTTTTAGAACTGTACGTTTCTTATATTTTTTTCCTATGTTGAAAATTTCAAGTACAGAATTTTCATTGGATTGTTTTACTATCATTTTGAGGATTTCCTTTTATTATAAAAAGTTCCGGTTATCCGTTCGCCCTTATCTTTATCAGCGGTCATTTTGCTGATCGACGTAGTTAGATTTGTTTCAGCTCTACTACCTTTTATAAAATTACCATTTTGTTCTATTTGAACGTTATCAATTAATTCTACTACAGATTTTTTAGGATTGTAAATCCCTTTATCTCCCTTCGCAGTTCCTTTTGGTGTTATTACAAACACATTACCGAATGCTTCAACTTTCTGCAATTCCTTTTTTCCTTCTCCTGAAAAATAGCCAATAACTTTATCTGCTTTTAATATATTATGTTCATGGTGAATAACCACGTTTCCAATAGATATAGTTTTATTCTCGTTTTGAAAATATTTTGTTTCTTTTTCAGACGTCAAAATCCCATCTTTTGTAGAAATTATAGAATGCCCCGTTAATACTAAAATATTATCTTTTTTATAATACTCAAAACCTTCTGCATCTATAGTACCCCACTCACCAGCAACATATATGCGATTTTTTCCATATCCATAGTCATTATTAAATTCATATATAGCTTTATCAGTATTGATTGTTGTTTTAGTATCAACAATAGCTTTAACATTGTTAGCTAAGGTTAAAATATTTTCCTTTTGATTAAAATATCCTTCATCTGAAAATATTAGAACCTCACCATTATCTGTAGGAATATTTCCGTGAGGATTTGTTATTTTGACTTCATTAGAACCAGGAGCAACCTCATCAACGCTGTCTGCAATAATGGTACTTACTCTATTTTTATTGTCTGTGGAATTAAAGACAGTTTCTTCAATATGTAATTTTTCTAGTTCATTTTTGCGAGGTATTGTAATATCGTTATGTAAATCAATACTCTTTTTTATATTTGGCAGGACAATCATTACACCTAAAATGACCGCAGCAACGCATGGAAAACCTAATTTAACAAAACGTTGCCACGGTGATATTTTAGGAGAATTATCCTTTTTTCTATTATCAAAAGGCTTATCTCCATTGAAAAAAGCATCTATCTTGCCAAAATCAAACATAAATTAGCTGGCTCCAGCTTTTAAGCAATCATGAATATGTATGATTCCAATAGGTTTTTTATTTGATACAACAAATAAATTTGTTATACCTCTACCTGTATTGTTCATAATATTAACAGCTTCAGCAATCAATGCCTCTGAAGATATTGTTTTTGGATTTTTAGTCATTACATCTGTAACTTTTGTAGATATTAAATCAGGAGACATCCAACGACGTAAATCACCATCAGTAATCAATCCGATAAGTTCTCCAGCAGTATTAATAATCCCAACACAACCAAGCATTTTTTCAGACATTGTGATTAATGCATCTTGCATGATCGCATTTTCATCAATTAAAGGCATTTCACTGCCTGTATGCATAACATCTGCAACATGACGGAGTACTGAACCAAGTTTTCCTCCAGGATGACGAATCTTGAAATCTTCTGCTGTGAATCCTCTTCTTACCATTAAGTTCGCTGCTAAAATATCACCCATAACAAGAGTTGCCGTTGTAGAAGACATTGGAGCTAATCCTAATGGGCAAGCTTCCTTGTTAGATGGCAATTTTAATAGATAATCGCTACACTTTCCTAAAGAACTTTCGGGATTTTTCGTCATACCAACTAGAGGTATAGAAAAACGTTTACAATATGTAATTATATCTGACAATTCTCTTGATTCACCACTATTAGAAATAGCAATAACTGTATCATTTGTAGTTATCATTCCCAAATCACCGTGGCTGGCTTCTCCAGGATGTAGAAAGAATGCAGGTGTTCCTGTAGATGCCATAGTAGCACTTATTTTGCTTGCTATGTGTCCAGATTTACCCATACCGGTTACAATTACACGACCTTTAGTATTTTGTAAAAGGTCCAAAACTTTTGTTAATGAAATATTTAGTTCGCTTTCCATTGACCTTAATGCTTCGATTTCTTGATCAATTGTTTGTTTGGCAACATCCAGATCTTGTTTCTCAAGCATCAATGCATCCATTGGTATTATCTTTGCGTTTTGTTGTACACTTTCACGAATATCGCTACCGGCAACTTGTCGCATCTCAGTATTAAAATTAATAGAATCGCCAACGGACATAATGTCTTTATTTTCGCTCACATTAATCTCCTTTAAAAAATTAATACCGCTGCAATGTAGCACTTTTATTATAATTTAGCAAGTTTTTTTTAAACTGCGACTTTTAAGACTTTTGTTCCCAATTACCAGATGGTGATTGCTGCCAATAATAGACCTCGTATCCAGCGTTCTTATATTCTTTCCATAATCTCCTTGCTTGGCTTAAAGCCTCTTCAGAGTTTCCATTAAATATGTTAAACACTCTATTATATTGCGAAACGTTATCTTCAGCACCATCAATTAAAAACAAAAATTCAGCGTGATTAGAATTATTAGAATCTGAACTTATCCATATAGGTTGTTCTTCAGCAAAACCATCTTTTTTGGAGCCGTGAGGCAGAAAACTTTCATCATTAAAACTCCACAAAAAAGAATTTATATATTCCACCCTATCTTCTAAAGTTTTTATTTTTATTCTCGTTCCTGTAACATAGGCTTTACTCAATAATTTTGGTAGCACTTCTTCTAATGTTTGTTTTTGTAAATGATAAAAATCTATTCTAATCATTTTGAGATTCCAAATTCAAATAAACTGTAAAGGTCAATATATCTTTTTCATCACGTAAAGAAATTTTTATTTTTTTATTTTCAGAAGCTTCCTTTATCTTTATGCGTAAATCTTCCTCGCTAAAAACTTTTTTATCATCTATTTCACTAAATCTATTACCTACTTTTATGCCTTTATTATAAGCTTCAGAAGCAGTTACAACCTCTACAACAACGAACTCCTGTTCAACAGTATCATAATACGCTTTTAAACCTATTTCAGGAAAATATTTTGCTTTTTTTATACTATATTTATCAATACCTAAATCTGAAAAGCTTTTTATATTGTTTTCTGTATTTAGATTATTTGTATCATCTGAAGGCATTTCAGCTATTTTAATCTGTAAATCAAAGACACTACCATCTCTACTTATAGTTACAGGCACTGTAGTTTCAGGAGCTATCTTAGAAATACCTAGGGAGAATTTTCGAGGATTATCCAAAGAAATTTCACCAAAAGCCTCAATGACATCGCCAACTTTTATTCCTGTTTTGGAAGCTGGTGAATTTTCAACCATTGATGATACTGCAAGAGATGTCCCTTGTTGCATTTTTTTATTACTTACCTTTTTAACACTTATTCCAAGCCACCCTCGAATAACTTTGCCATTTTGTTTTATTTGATCTACCACCCATTTAACAATATTAGAAGGGGTTGCAAACGCAACTCCGGTATTTTTACCATCTGTAGAAAAAATAGCCGTATTTATACCAATAACTTCACCATGTTTGTTAAAAAGAGGACCGCCAGAATTTCCTTGATTAATAGAAGCATCTGTCTGAATAAAATTATCATAAGGGCCTTTTTCTATATCCCGCTCCTTTGCAGAGATAATACCTAAAGATACGCTATTTCCCAAACCAAAAGGATTGCCTATTGCAAAAACAGGAGAGCCAACTCTTATTAGTTCAGAATCACCAAATTCAATCGCTTTAACATCGATATTTCCTGATATTTTTAATAGAGCTATATCTGTTTTATCATCTGAACCAATAAGTTCCGCTTCGTAATATTCGTCATCGACTGTAATTACAACTATTTTCTTGGCCTTTTCCGTAACATGAGCATTGGTAACAATATACCCAGATGTATCTATTATAATACCTGCACCCAATGCTTCTGTTTCATCCGTTTTGACATTTATACTTACAACCGATGAATTTACGTTTTCAATAACGTCTTCCAAAGTAAAATCATGAGCTTTGGATACACTAGAAATAAGTAAACAGATAAAAAAGTATATAATTTTTTGCATATTTTAATAGTTCCTCATTGTTTTATTAAAATATTTAAAAAATTCAGAATCGGGAGAAAGAACCAAAGAAGTTTCTGTATCCGACAATGACTTTTTATATGCCTCTAAAGATCTATAAAATTCGTAAAATTCAACATCCTTTCCAACCGTTTTATTCCATAAAACAACTGCTGTTTTATCCCCTTCTCCTCGAGTTATTTGAGCATTTTTCTCAGCCTCTGCGATAATTATGGTCGCCTCTTTATCAGCTGTTGCTCGGATATTTTGGGCTTGCTGTTGTCCTTTAGCCCTAAATTCTTTTGCATCTCGTTCTCGCTCAGTTTTCATTCTTTCATTTATAGCTTGCATAACTTCTATAGGTAAATCAGCTCTACGAATCCGCACATCTGCAACGCTAACACCTATAGCTTCCGCATCTTTCTTAACTGTTTTACTGATTTCATGCATTACTTCTGTACGTTGTTCAGAAAGAAGTTCTGTTAATGTACTACGACCCAAAACTTTTCGAACTGATGAGTTAACAATTTCTGCTAACTTACTACGCGCCTGCATCTCTGTACGAACTGTTTTATAGAACTTCAGAGGATCTACAATTTTATATCTGGTAAAACTGTCAACATCTAAACGTTTTTTATCATTCAAAACAACTTCTTGTGCAGGAGGATCCAGATTTAATAAACGTGCATCATAAAAAATTACATTTTGAATAAATGGTATTTTTAATTTTAATCCCGGTTCTGTAACCAGACGAACAGGCTCACCAAATTGCAAAACAAGAGCTTGCTCCGGCTGATATACAATATAAGCAGAACTAAATAATAACACAAACAACGCAACTGCTGAGATTATTATATATTGAAACAAATTAATTTTCTTCATTTTCATTACCTCTCTCTTATTTACTCAAAGATGGTGTTTGATTATTTAATTGCAACACAGGCAATAGATGTCCTTTTTGAGATGGATCAACAATAACTTTATTTGATTTCTTTAAAACATCTTCTATTGCTTCAAGATACATTTTCTTTATTGTTACAGTTTTACCATTTTTATAGGCCTCATAAACCGAAGCAAAACGTTTTGCCTCACCCTCTGCCTTATTAATAGTTGCTGCTTTATATGCTTCTGCATCTTGAGATATTTGAGCTGCACGTCCTCTTGCTTTAGGCAGAACTTCATTCCTATATGCCTCAGCTTCATTTTTAAACCTCTCCATATCAGCCTTTGCACGCTGAACTTCGTTAAATGCATCAACAACTTCTCTCGGAGGATCTGCCTTTTGCAACTTTACACGAACAATTTGCACCCCTGCCTCAAATTCGTCAAGAACACGTTGCAACTCTTCTTTTGTTTCATCCTCAACTTTACCTCGATCACCAGTGATAATCGGTTGCATTTCAGACTGTCCGACAATTTCTCTTAAAACAGATTGAGCAGCGACCTTAACAGTTTCATCAGGGCTACGCATCTTAAACAAATAATTCTTTGCATCCTTAATACGCCACACAACAGTAAGATTTATATCAACAATATTTTCATCTCCCGTAAGCATATGACTTTCTGTAAAAGAGTTATTACGATAATCTCGACTATCTCCTGTTCCTAAATTGATACTTCTCTCTTGAGATACATTAACCTTTATAACCTCCTCAATTGGATATGGAATATGATAATGCAATCCAGCATCTGTTGTATAAACATATTTACCAAAGCGCAGTACGACACCCTCTTCACTAGGCTGAACCTGATAAAAACCTGATAACAACCACAAAAACAAAACAAAGAACAATAAATATTTTGAATACCCTCCAAAATTATTTTTTGAACCATTTAATTTTGCAATTTTACCAAAATCAACTATTTTATTTTTATGCAGAACACCACCATTAGCAGGCCAAAGTTCTTCACCACCTTCATCATCCCAAGGATTTAATTTCTTACCCATATCAATTCCTTTTTATAAAAAATAATTCTTGCATTAAAATAATCTAAATATTAGATAAAAACAATTAGGTTAAAAATAATATCCACATTGGAGAGTTTTAATGAGTGAAGAATATGTTACTAATGTTGTAGCAAAATACTATCCTAGAAAGAATATATCGAAGGTAAAAATTTTGGATAATAGAATCATCATTGAATTTAAAAACATCAGTGAAAACCCTGAACTCTCAAAAAGAGTGAAAGAAGAACTTTTTTCTTTAGATGTAAATAAAAAAATTTCAATGGCCTTTATAGAAGAAAAGAACTCTAATATATCTACACAGGCAATTGCAAAATGGAATATAAAGAATGTAAAAAAGATTATAGGCGTTGCCTCTGGCAAAGGTGGAGTTGGAAAATCCACAACATCCGTTAATTTAGCATTAGCCTTGGCTAATCAAGGAAAAAAAGTTGCATTAGTTGATGCGGATATTTATGGCCCATCTATACCAACAATGCTTGGCTACGAAGGGCAACCAATTACGTCGGATGATAAAGAAACTTTTAATCCTTTTTGCGATTTCGGGATAGAATCCATATCCATTGGTGCATTAATTGATAAAAATACTCCCTTAATATGGCGCGGCTCTAAAGCGTGTGGCGCAATAGAACAATTGATAACACAAACAAAATGGAATGATATTGACATTATGGTTATTGATATGCCTCCCGGCACTGGTGATATTCAAATAACTCTATCTCAACATATTGACTTTGATGGTATAGTAATTGTTTCAACTCCTCAAGATATTGCACTTATTGACGCAATAAAAGGGGTTAATATGTTTAAAAAAACAGGTTCTCCAATATTGGGAATCATTGAGAATATGAGCTATTTTGTTTGTCCTAATTGCGGAAATAAGGCAGATATATTCGGATCTGATGGAGCTAAACAAATAGCGGATAATCTAAATGAAGTCTTTTTAGGAGAAATTCCATTACATATTGAGATAAGAAAAAATGCGGATAATGGAACTCCGATTGTTGCAACATTTCCAGATAGTCCATATACGAAAGCATATGAAGATATCGCAAAAAAAATTATTCAACGTTTGGGGTAAGATATAAACTATTCCAAAACATCATTCTGTTTTCGGAAAAATTGCTTACGCTCTTTTCTACTCATTGACCAAATATTTCCCCAACCATTTATTGGTTGAATAGTATATAGTGAAGGAAAATTAAAGCTTCTTGAAAAGAATATAGATGTTGTCTTTGAATAATTATTCATCGGACAGAATCCATAAAAATCAACCTGCAACAAATTTGCTTCTTTTAGTATTTTAACAGCATTTACATATTCTTGACTCGTGTTAATTCTATCACTATCATCTAAAATAATCATCCCCCCATCTGCCAACGCCTTTACAGCGTTTGCTGCACATTCTGCCCGACGTTTTCCATCAACAACTATAACATCATATTTTTCATTGTCCTGAAATATAGTATCCTCATACCCCATCTTTTCATCACAATAACGCATTTGCCAGTTTTCAGCTTTAAATTCGGTTTTAAACTTTTCAAACCACTGAACATTATCTTCAATACTTACAACCTTTTTAGAACGTTTTGCCCAATACATTGACGAATATCCCGTTCCAAATTCAAATATTTTTTTATCACTATAATCAAATTGCGAAATATACTCTATAGCCGGATATGTGTACCATGGTATCGGGTTACCATCCCGATCTTCGCAAACTTTTTCATTCATACTTCTCTCTATGGCAAAATCCTTACGCCACATTTCTATAAATTGCTGAAATCTCTCACTATACATCTTTTTTTCTCCTGACTAGCTGATATACCATATTAAAAAAAATTCCAAGCTTTTTCTTATTATTATTGATTTTTATTTTTACACACCCTATATTCTTTATGTGTAAATATATGGAGGTTTTTATGTTTCAAACTAAAGAAATACCAAGTAAAAGTATAGAAGTTATTGATGAAGGACTTCGTCAATATATGTTAAAAGTTTTCAATTATATGGGTATGGGGTTATGTATTACAGCATTAAGTGCATATATTATTGCTAATACATCATTACTTTTTTATATGCTCAAAATAAATTCAGCAGGACAGATAACCGGATTATCAGCTATAGGGTGGATTGTTACCTTTGCTCCACTATTCCTTATCTTCCAATTCTATTCTGCACTAAGAAACGGTAGTTTTGCCACAGTACAAATACTGTTTTGGACATACTCTGCTTTGGTTGGAGCTTCTTTAGGCACTATTCTTATTGCGTATACTGCTTCTAGCATTACTCGTGTATTCTTAATAACAGCTGCAATGTTTGGAACAATGAGTTTGATTGGTTATACAACTAAAAGAGATTTAACAGCATTTCGTTCTTTTCTAATGATGGGGTTGGTTGGTGTTATTATTGCGTCAATTGTAAATATCTTTATGAACAGTAGTGGAATGTATTATATGTTATCCTATGTATCTGTTGTATTATTTACAGGATTTACAGCATATGATATACAAAAAATAAAAGGTATGTATATTGCTGGTGATAATGAAGAGATGTCGTCCAGAAAGGCAATATCTGGAGCATTAGCATTGTATTTGGACTTCTTAAATTTATTTATTGCTTTAATTAGAATAATGGGTGATAGAAAATAAATTAGCATTTATCCTTATCAAGCGACCTCAGTGGTCGCTTTTTTTTATTGACTTATTGATTTTATGTGTTTATAAGTTTCTTGAAATAACCGAGAGTCTAGCTTTTAGACTTTAAATAATTAATAAATAACCGGAGATTTAAAATGAAAAGAACATATCAACCAAGTAAATTAGTTCGTGCTCGTCGCCATGGTTTTAGAGCTCGTATGGCTACTGCTGGCGGACGTAAAGTGTTAGCTGCACGCAGAGCTAGAGGTCGTAAAAGATTATCTGCTTAGTGACTTTTAAATGAGTAAATTTCTAGTTCTGAAAAAGAGAAGAGATTTCTTAAGAGCCGCCAAAAACATTACAATGGTTTCAAAAAATGTAATGATTCAGGCGGCTCCTTCTTTATATTCTGATATTGATGATAATAAAAAGGCAAGAGTAGGTTTTACTGCGACAAAACGACTAGGTAAAGCTCATATTCGAAACAAAACAAAACGACGTTTAAGAGCTGTTATGCGTGAAGTTTATGATGAGTATACCCTTAACATGATTGATTATGTCTTGGTTGGGCGATATAATACTTTTTCTTGTTCTTTTGAAGATCTAAAAAAAGATATCATTTGGGCCTTAAAAAAGACAAATAAAATATTATTGAGAGACAAAGCCGATAATGAAGAAAATTCCAATATTAATGGTTAAATTTTATCAAATTTTCATATCTCCATTTTTTCCAGGTGTATGTCGGTTTAGACCCACTTGTTCGCAATATATGATTGAAGCTATTGAAACACATGGAATATTTAAAGGAATATATTTAGGCATAAAACGACTAGTAAAATGTCATCCTTGGGGTGGCTCAGGATATGATCCTGTTCCCAAAAAAGAAGCAAAGCATAAGTAATTATAATTTCTTGATTTTAACACAAAAGTATTTTAGATAAAATAATGTTTATATATCAAAGGAGTTTTAGATAATGAAAGACGATTTAAAAAGTTTTTATGTGGCTGTTATTTTGTCAGCCTTTGTTGTTTTTGGTGTTAATTACTTTTTCCCTAAACAAGTTGTTCAAACTCCTGTTGAAGAAGAAGTTTCGGTTCCTGTAGAAAACACTGAACAAATAGTGGATAATAAAGAAACGTTACCCTCTTTTGAAGATGCTTCCGAAGTAAAATTAAAAGATGAAAGAATTAGCATTAAAAATAATGTGTTAACAGGTTCAATCAGACTTAAAGGAGCTAGATTTGATGATCTTTTGTTATCTAAATATAAAAACACTATAGATGCGGATAGTAAACCAGTAGAATTGTTATCTCCAGCTAAAACGTCTAATTCCTATTATGCAGAATATGGTTGGTTATCATCAAATAAAAATCTAAAACTACCAAATAAAGAAACTATCTGGACTGTTCTAGGGGATAGAGAATTAACTCCAACATCGCCAGTTACTTTGCTTTGGGATAATGGCGAAGGTGTAAAATTTATTTATAATATATCATTGGACGATAATTATTTATTCGAAATAAAGCAGACAATTGAAAATAATACTAATGAAACCATTACTTTGATTCCTTATGGTATTTTGAGTAGAAGAATATCTGATATTGCAAAAAGAGGTGGAATTGTACATGAAGGATTTACAGCAATATTGGATAATGATTTAAAAGAAATAAATTATGCAGATATGAAAAAATTAGATGAGCCAAAAAACTTTGATACAACAGGTGGATGGATTTCATTCTCTGATAAATATTGGTTTAGTGCTTTTGTTTTCAATGATGTATATAAATCAAAAGTATCACTAAGAAAAATTGGTGATGATTTCTTTCAAACTGATTTTAAAGGACTCTCTCTACAGATTCAACCTGGAAGTGCTTCTTCTATTGATTCAAAATTCTTTGCTGGTGCAAAGGAAATTAAACTCCTTGATAAGTATTCAGAAAATATTAAGAAATTCGATTTAGCCGTGGATTTCGGATGGTATTATTTCTTAACAAAACCATTTTTCTACATCTTGGACTTTTTATATAATTTTATAGGCAATATGGGATGGGCAATTCTATTATTTGCTGCGTTGCTACGTATTTTCTTATTCCCTATTGCAAATAAATCATATGAGAATATGTCAAAGATGAAAAAAATCCAACCTAAATTGGTTATATTACAAGAATTATATAAAGAAGATAAAATGGGCTTACAACGTGCAACTATGGATTTGTATAAAAAGGAAAAGATTAATCCAGCTTCTGGTTGTTTACCAATGTTTATCCAAATTCCGATATTCTTCTCTTTGTATAAAGTATTAAATATTGCTATAGAAATAAGACACGCTCCTTTCATAGGTTGGATAAAAGATTTGTCAGCTCCAGACCCTTTAACTATTTCGGTTTGGTCCAATGTATATATTCCATCAATGCTAGATATTGGTATTTGGCCTATTATTTATGGTTTAACAATGTACATTCAACAAAAACTAAATCCAGCTCCGGCGAATCGAGATCAAGCAAGAATGTTTGCTCTAATGCCTATAATATTTACGATAATGTTTGCTCATTTTGCTGTCGGTTTGGTTATTTATTGGACTTTAAGTAATGTTTTATCTATAATTCAACAAAAATTGATAATGCATAGAAATGGTGTAAAATGAGTGATAAGTTTTCGATTGCTGATTTAAAAAATGCAGAGGCGCAATTTTTGCGTCCCTGCAATTTTGTTATTAGTGTTGCAAAATTAGAACAATTACCAGAGGCCACAATTGATGAAGTAGCGTTTGCCGGCAGATCTAATGTTGGAAAATCAAGTTTAATAAATGCGTTATTCAATCAGAGAAAATTAGCAAAAACTTCAAGTACACCTGGTAGAACGCAACAACTGAATTTTTTTAATTTTGATAATAAATTATATTTGGTTGACTTACCAGGGTATGGTTATGCAAAAGCACCAGAAACACTTGTAAAACAGTGGCAACAAATATTAAAAACTTATTTAAGAGGAAGACCTAATCTTAGAAGAGTTTTTTTGATGATAGATTCCAGACACGGATTAAAAAAAGATGATAAAGATATCATGAAGATGTTAGATGATGCAGCAGTGCCTTATCAGGTAATATTGACTAAGGCGGATAAAATATCCAAAGAGGAATTGGATAAAGTATTACAGAAAACTTTGGATGAAATTAAATCACATGCGGCAGCGCTGAATGATATTATAATAACAAGTTCCGAAAAGAAAATAGGGCTCGAATTTTTTAAGGCTGAAATATATTCCTTAATGCCTAACAACTTTTAGGTTACTTCTGTAATTGCGCGCTGATTACCCATTCTACAAATCTGAACAACATGAAGTTTTCTTTTCATTTCGTCTAGTGTTTGCTCAACGTTTACAGCCCCATTTGTTGATGCCATAATACGTTTTATAAACTGGAGATACGCTTCTTGAGAACTTTCGGCGTGAATCGTTGCAAAACAATTATCGTGACCAGATCCCATAAGTTGCCAAATACCACTAGCATTACTTGTTGAAATCTCTCCGCCGATGATAGCGTCTGGTGTAAAACGCACAACAAGGTCTATTATTTTTGCATAGTCAATATCATTTGTTTGATCTGTACGCGACATAACTAAATGAACTCTATTAGGATGTGGAACTATTAATTCTCGAGTATCTTCAACTGTTATGATACGTTTATGTATATCTAATATTTTAAGCAAGTTATTTAAGAAAGTTGTCTTACCTGTAGCAGTAGCACCACTAACTAGAATATGTTCTCCTCTTTTGATATACAACAATAAACGTTCATATGCATCATCAGGAACTTTTATATCTTTTAGCGGATTTAATTTTTTTAAGGCCTCACCTTGTCTCATTCCATAGTCTTCAAGACCAAAAGCTACATCATCCGAATGAATACGAATAGTTAAGGCTATTCCTCCTGTTAAATCCTCTTCATCATACATGATATTTCTACCACAGATGGCTGAAAAACGGTGATCTCCAGGAATTGTTGCATATACTAATGGTGATCCCTGTAATGGATCAAATTTGATTTCATAAGTATTAGCAATGATATATAATAAATCTGTTAAATATTCTTTTGATAATTTCTCATCTTTATACATCACCCACGGATATGCTCGTTTGCCTCGCATACGAAGCCATATTTGTCCGGCACGATTTATGGCAACTTCTTCCAAATTATCCTGTGTATACCAATAGGATAATGGGCGTAAAACAGATTCTAATACTGAAAAATCACTCATATTTATCTCCTATAATAAAGCAGGTACATCATCTGTAGTTTCTTCTGCCGGCATTTGTTGTATTGTGGCAGGAGGAAGTTGTCTTATTCTACGATTAGGATTTTGAGCAGGAGTTTCTTCTACCAAGCCTCCTCCTGCGGGACGAACATTTTCATTATAAGTACCATCATATGTTACCGTAGCTCCACCTCTTGACCCTACGGCCTCAGGTCTTTTCTCTGTAAGCCCTGAATTTCCTCCTCTATATTCGTCTATAACTTCTTTTTCTTTATCACGTTTTTCATCATTTAACCATAAATCTTCATTAGGGAATATTATTATTCTTGTACCGGCAGGAATATATGTAACTGAACGAATATTTGCTTTTCTATTCATTATATCATCAAATATTGTATTCATTTGCTCTAAGAAATTATCACGTGCATCTTGTGCAGCTTGGCTCTTGGAACTTTCCGTTGAACCTCCGTCTGATGTTGTAGTTCCTTCTCCCGCTGCGGTTAGATAAGCTGTGGCACTTTCAACAATGGTTGTTAAAGTTGGCATAGTATATTTTTTCAGTAATTGTTCGTCTAAATATCCAATTGCTCCAGCTCTACCTTGAGAATCAGCTGTTTGGGCATTTCCGAATGTAAACTGAGAACCATCCGGACGAATCAATCGACGCCAGCTTATACCAATCTTTACAGCACCACCACTGCTTCCACCAGTACCACCTTCTCCACCTAAAGCACCGATAACTCTTGAGCCGGCTGGGATGACGATATTTCGACCTTCTTCAGCATAAATATTTCTCTCCACAATTGCTGTTACAGGAATGTTACTGCCAAATCCTTCTGAGGCGTATACAGAACGAGATAATACAGCAGGAATTGGTTTATCTTCTAATATCATTTGGCTCATATCTACTCTCCATGTAGATATATTTTTACCGACACCAGGCCAACCATCTTCCTCATAGCCTGTAAAATTAGACATTTTTACATTAGTAGATACTCTTCCTACAGATATATCGCTTCGACGAGCTTGTTGTAATTGGTTAAGCGCGTTTGCTCTTATGGGATCATATCGTTCCCCTTGTCCATATCCACCTCCTGGTCCTAAATTTGATGGTTGAGAGCCTATGCCGTATGGGTTACCTTGACCAAAAGCACCTGCTGGGACAAACATTTCACTTGCTGATGTATGTTTAATATCCTCAATACCAATAGTATTATGATTCATATCTACAATAATACCGTCAGGAGTACGAAAACCGATTTGTTCGCCATCTTTATTTCTTACACTTTCGTCATCATATATATCACCCAAAACATCTCCGTCCGGACTTATTGCAATACCTACTATTTTTCTTCTTCCCGAAGACATTTCCCCAGAAGTTTTCGTTATATTATCCTCTTCTTTATAATCAGTTATCTGAACTTTTTTATTATTCTTTTGCCAATCTTCATCTTCTTCTTTTTCTGATTGCTCTTGGCTTTGTATAATGTAATACTGCAGAGGAGTGGCCTTAGCGATTTCTTGTCCTTCCGGATTTAAAATACTTCCACTTTCAGATAAATATCCGATGTTTTCACCCAAGAAATTTACAATATTTCCATCTAATTGTAATTCTCCGACGGCATTATTACTTACATCCCTTACAATGAAATCTCTATGAATTCTTGCAACTAGTTGTTTTTTCTTGTTAACGACAAAACCTTTATCTATATTACCAACTTTACTACCCAAAAAATTCAAGATTGTACCATCTTTAGTTATATATCCGTAAGTTATAAAGTTTTCATCATATACATAAAAGTCATATAATCCATAACCAATTGTTTCTCCATCAGAAGATATGCTTCCATCAAAATTTATATGTCCCACTTTATTTCCATTCTGATTTAATACTTCTCCAGAAGGATGTATCATTCCTAGAAACTTATTATCATTGCTAAATGCAACCTTATATTTCATTACATTTCCAAGTACCTTTTTCGATTTAGAGACAACATCTCCATTAGGTTGCATATGACCAATGATTTGATTGTTATTATCAACAATACTTCCATTAGATATAATGTTTCCTATAATTTTGTTATCAAAATCTATTGCGGGTTCCATATTTATCACACTATATTTTAGAGCGTTATCGTTGTCATAAATTAAACCTTTACGATTTGCACAACCTAAATTCTTACCACTAAAATCTACACCTACACCTAAATTCTGAGTACCGACAAAATTTCCGTTTATATCTATTAGACCTGTATTGAAGAGAGTATAACCAACATAACTACCAACATCTGATAATACCTGACCATTTGGTAGCATTTTTCCTACAACTACTTCTCTATTGTTAAGAATTTCTCCTTGACCATTTATTATTCCAAGTGTTTGGCATTTTTCATTATTAACTGTAACAAAAGGTACTAATTGTCCAATTACGGAATTGTTATTATCGACAACATACTCCCCATAAATTACATGTCCCAAAATATTCCCATTTAAATCAACAACCTCACCTGAGCTATTTGAGTATCCTAATAAATCTCCGCCAAAATTTAACGCTATTCGCCGATTTCCGGAGAAGCCTTTTATAGGCGTTAATCTCTGATCGAGAGCGCCTTGCGATTCAACAACATAATTACCGGGAATAACTTTATAATCTATTCCACCTTTTTTGTTCATAATTAAATTATTATTCGCAAAATTACCAAAGCGTATTCCATCATAATTAAGAGCATATAATGGAGATAGAATATTTCCGATATATCCATTTTTTCCAATTAAGGTACCTGTTTGTGTTATATTTACATCAGAGATATTGCGATATAATTCCCCGTTTGGATTAACATATGAATAGAGAAGGCCTTCTAATCCATATATAGGTAATAATTCATGATTCTGTCCGATTATTTTTCCATCAGAATTAAATACATAACCAAAAGGAGAGGCTTTCGATTTATTTGCTCCATCTTGAATAGAAGCATCTACACCAACAATACCTAGAGGATTATTATTTGAAGAAATGGCAAATAAATCCTTTGATAATCCACCTATCAATACACCATTACTATCGTATGCAAATCTTCCTTTTATTTGTCCGATGACTCCACCGCCTAAAGAAACAATATTTCCATTACGCATACTTTCTCCTTTTAATTTCGCTAAAGCATCGTAAATTGGACCTGTTTCAATAATTTCTCCGATTTTATTACCTTCTCTATCAAATACATATTTATTAGCTCCGGCTCTTCCGATTATTTCTTTACCACGTACAATCAAGCCATTAGGGACTAATATTCCTAAATATTTTCCTTTATTGTCATTTGCCGTTGCAGATATGTTAACAGAAAAGCCAATAACGGTTTCTTTATCATTGATAATTTTCCCATCAGAACGATAAAAACCAACTGTTTTATCTCCATTAATAACAGCACCATTGTAACTAATTATTCCAATATATCTTCCTGATAAATCAAATGCGTAACCTGTTCTAACAACCTTACCGATAACTTTTAGTGCATCATTATAAACATAATCATTTGCATGGACATTACCAATATCCTTTCCTTCAAAATCAATAACTCTTCCTGACGGAGAAATGCTTCCTATAAATTTTCCATTGTTAGAAACTACCATTTTAGATGATATTAATATTCCATCTAAAACATAGTCATCTCCTGTTTTACGATATGCATACCCATTTGCAGAAACATATCCTATTTCCTGACCATCCAAATTTGTATATGTTCCAGAACCTGTTAATCTACCAATTGTTTTACCTTCAGAAGAATATATTAATCCTGGAAATAAAATTGAACCGATGATTGTAAAATTATCATCAACAGCAATACCATTGGGTAGAGCTTTACCTAATACTTTTCCACTTAAACTACGTACAACGCCATCACTGTGTACTTTTCCAAGCATTCTATTATCATTACCGATTGCAATTCCTTGAGGAACAACACCGCCAATGATTTCATTATTTTCATTGATAATTAAACTATCTGCTGTTATTGAACCAATATTTTCACCGTTGGAATTTATAACTAAACCAGTACTAATAACTTGACCAATAATATTTCCCTGAAAGTCTACAGCTGTTATTTCAGCCGCGCTTACTCTGGTAATAGTAATCAAAATATACACTATAGTTATTAGAGCAATTTTTATATAATTATTTGTTTTAGCCATTATAATTAATTCCTCCGACTTTTTGCTACTTCAGGTAAAATATATCCAGAAACATTTTTATCTGCGTCTATGAATGAACCATTACTCTTCATATAACCAATTTCTTTGTTCTTATTTTCAATAACGCGTCCATTTGCTGCTAATCGACCTATGTATTCACCACTATTTGATAAGACAGTGTTTCCTATTACGTATGTGTGTCCAATAATATTGTTTTGATTATCAACTGCTAAGCCATCAGTGATTATCTTTCCTATATGCCTACCATTTTGATATATTTTCCCATCGAATCCAATAAAACCAGAAACTTTATCATCATTGCCGATGACTATATCTCCGCTAATAACTTCTCCCAACAACTTACCTTCGTTGCTAATTACCTTACCATCAGAAAGAACTCTTCCGGCAATGTAATGTTGATTATTCATAAATTGTCCCGTAGGTAATACTGTCCCTATTAAATTGCCTGAAAAATCAATAACAAAACCAGTTTGTAACGCAACAATATTTTTATTAGAGACACCACCTGGTAAAATTACGGAAATATATGTATTATCAGTTCCAACAACAAAACCTTTAGCATTAGCAAAACCGACATAATTACCTAAAACATCAATCATAACTTTTTGTGGAAGGACTTCTCCTATTATGTTACCATCTTTTACAATACGCCCATCAGGAACGACATAACCGGTTATATCGCCTTTTTGATAAACCTGCCCACCACTATTCTTAACCGTCTCTAATTCAATAACTTCTCCTGTTGGGATAACATATCCTAGATAAGACCCATCATAACCGCGAACAGCCCCTTGTTTTACAACTCCTCCTATTTGACGGCCATTATCATCAAATAGTTGTCCCTTTGAATTTATCTTTCCTATTATAGATCCTTTATTGTTTACAATATTTTGATCATAATTAACAAAACCAATATTTACGCCGTCCATATCTATAACATAATTTGTTTTTAAAAACTTTGCCGCAATTCCGCTATAGAAACCAGATTTTCCTCCATTTATTTTATCTATAGCAACGCCGTTATCGTTATAAACAACTCCATCTGGAAAAAGATGACCTAATTTTTTTCCTGTAGCATCTATAAGAATATTTATTTCTGGAGCAGCATACCCTACAATATTTTTATTTTTATCAGCTAGTAAATCATCCAAATATACGTGAGCACCATCTATTCCTGGTATTGAAATATCTCCATACTCATCGAAAAAGCCTAAAAATTTTCCGTCAAAGCTATAAGCATAATGCGATTTTGATGTTGTTCCTATATAAGCCCCATCTTTGTCGTAAACATCACCATAATCATTAACACAACCGACTAACCGTCCTTCTTTATTTCGAAGGCTACCGTCTTCATCAAGGATACCTATTTTATCCCAATCTATAGAATAAACAGAACGTCTTTTCACTAAATGTCCTTTTATTTTCGGTTCGTCTAAACCTAATACTGTTCCATCTGGATTCAAACAACCAATTTCTTTATTGTTTAAATCGCGGACATATCCATCTGCGGATGCCTCACCGACATAATTACACTTATTATCGTAGACACTTCCTGTTCTTATAACTTTACCTACAAAAAGCCCTTCAGGAGACCAGACTGTTCCATCTGCAAATACTTTATAATTTGTATCTGCTCCATCCTGCCGTACAACTCCATCTTTATCCAATTTTTTACTATAATCACAACCCCAATTAACTATATAGCCAGGATTTACGCCTTTTGCTAAAACTCTCGCACCAGAAATATCGGTAACTATTCCATTAGGACGCATTTTCCCGACAACCTTATTATCTTTAACAACTTCTCCTCGGTTATTAATTGAACCAAGAACACTACCACTTGGAGTTATCGGTAATAAATTTCTATTGATCATTGCACCACTTATCTTGGTTCCAAATGTTTTTATATTTCCAACGACATCCACAATACCAATGATTTGTCCGTTAGCATTTCTTGTAACTCCATTAGCATCAACATAACCTATAACGTTTCCATTTTTATCTAACGCTAATTGCGCTAAAGCTCCTCTTTTTCCAATAATGTTACCATTTTCATCTATAATGTTTCCGCTCTCATCAACTTTTCCAATAACATTACCATTAAAATCAATAACATTACCTTTTTCATCTATATAGCCAATGACATTACCATTCTCGTCCACGGCTAATTGAACATTGCGTCCTTTCGTTCCAATAAATTGATTATTTGTATCATTTTCATTATTTTTTATTATATTACCATTTTCATCTACTCTACCAATAATATTTCCTTGAGAATCGAGTACGTTTCCATTGGCATCTATAATTCCTATTATATTACCATTCTCATCTACAGCTACTTTTGAAGGTCCTGTTTTTCTTTTTCCTATGACATTTCCATTATTATCTACAATGCTTCCGTCTTTATTCATTTTTCCAACAATTGTTCCATCTGCTCCATGAACAAAACCATTTTCATCTATATACCCAATGACATTACCATTTTCATCTATAGCTAGATCTCGAGCTTCATTGCTTGCTTTTCCAATAATATTACCATCTTTATCGATGATATTACCACTTTCATCAACTTTTCCAATCATGTTACCATTAAAATCGATAACATTACCTTTTTCATCTATATAGCCAATGACGTTACCATCTGCATCAACTGCTAAACGTCGACTTGATCCTCTTCTACCAATGGTATTGCCATCCTTATCAATTATATTACCATTTTCATCTACTCTACCAATAATATTTCCTTGGGAATCGAGTACGTTTCCATTGGCATCTATAGTTCCTATTATATTACCATTCTCATCTACAGCTAAATTTTGATCAGAGCCTATATCTAATTGTTTTCCTATAATTTCTTGCTGAGTAATATTACCTATTACATTGCCGTTCTCATCTACGTAACCAACAACCTCTCCTGAACTATTATGTACTAATCCTTCATTATCGATATACCCAATGACATTACCATTTTCATCTAATGCTAAATCCATCCATTCTTCACTGGCTTTTCCAATAATATTACCATCTTTATCGAGAATATTTCCGTTTTCATCTACTTTTCCTATAATATTACCATTGAAATCGACAACATTACCGTTTCCATCTATGTATCCAATGACATTACCATTTTCATCAACTGCTAACTGAGCGGTGGATCCTCGTTTTCCAATAACTTGTTTTGTAATTAAATTACCGTTCTCATCTATTCTACCAATAACGTCTCCATTTTCATTCACTACGTCACCATTTGGCATAACAACACCAATAGCGTTACCATTGGCATCAAAAACAACTTCACCAGATTTGGCCACATGACCAATCTTGTTGCCATTCATATCGACAACCTCGCCGTTTTCGTTCACTCTTCCAATAACATTTCCATCTAAGTCAATAACAGATCCGTCTGATAAAACTCGCCCAATGATGTTGCCATTATCGTCATATACATATCCTGAATCCACGGCTTTACCAATTTTATTACCGTTTGCATCAACAATGGTGCCATCTGCTAACATTGTTCCAATAACATTTCCATCCACATCGTGTGCAACTCCGTTAGCATCAACATAACCTATAACATTGCCATTTTCATCCATTATAAGTTTTTCTGTAGAAGCAACTCCAATTATATTGCCATCTTTATCAACTATCATACCATCGGCATTAACTCTACCGATTTCATTTCCATTAGCATCTCGAACTATACCGTCTTCACCAATCGTACCGATAACTCTTCCATCTGGTCCAATAGCTAAACGCGAATTTTTACCTGAATCTATTGCTATATTTCCAGATGTAACTCCTGTAGTATCGCAGAAATTGCAATCTTCCTTTCTAATTGAATTTCCAAAAACAGGAACTTCATCGTGTTTTGCATTGCTATCAGAGACATTTGTTTCTCGCCATATAATTTTGAAATTATTTTGAACATTAGCTGCAACTGTTGGTGTCCACTTCATTGTAACATTGCATGTTATTTTACCTCTTAATTCTTTGTCTTTACAATTTGTTTCAAATGTAAATCCTTCAAAAGCAACTTCTTCAAGTTCTACAGATATGATTTTAATTGCACTCTTACCATTTGTACCTATGGTTAAAACGTTTGTGGCATCACTACCTAAAACAACTTGCCCCATATTTATTGGATTTGGTGTCATTGTTATTGGACGACCTATTTCTTCCGAATCATCAAATTCTATTTCAGCTTCATTACTTCCCTCCGAAGATAATCCAAAATTTGTTTCCGCAGAAATACCTGTTTCAACCTGATATCGTTGAACTTGTTCGACTTCTTCAGTACTTAATAATGCTAAGCCAAATAGGAAAACAAGTAATGCTATAATTCCTATTATTAGAATTATTCTGTTCGTTTTGCGGACATATCTGTCCGAATGTGTTAATGGCTCTTTACTCATAAATTATTATTGCACCCTTACTACACTACAAAATACACCATTTCTACCTAACTGAGAACAAACTGCATCTCCTTTATCAAGATTTTCAACTGGTCCAACTCGTAAGTGAAATAATTCTTTTCCTTGACCATCCGCAGGAGCATCAACAGAATAGAATGGTTCGTATTCTCCCAACAGAGATGAATATTTTCCTGATAAGTTTCTCCATAAACTTTCTAAATTGCTAACATCAGCATCTGTACCTAATTCTATGGATAAACTCTCACTACCCTGATTTATAAAAGCACTTCCGTATTTATATTGAGGATACGGATTTTGTAAATCTGCTCCATTTGAACGATCAATTCTAACCATTTTACTATAATCAATTTCAGCATTTTGAGAGTTTGACTGAGATGAATTTGTATCAGGTAATTTATACATACTATTCACCGCATTAGAACTTGTTTTTTCAGCGTTTCCATCTGCATCTGAGCCACCCATAATAGGAATAGGCATACCAATCATATTATTGCCAGAATTTAAGCCATTACCATCAGAATTTCCTTGCATTGATCCTGGTATTGCAGGAGCTACATCCCAATCGTTAGAATCATCTGCATAGCTAACATATTGCAACCCTTCTTCATCTGAACGACGAAGTTTCAAGCAAATCATACGTTTTCCACTACGCATAACCATATCTCCGACACCCTCGACAATGATTAGACGGTTATTCGGACCTTTTGTTCTAAAACCGACAGGAGTTTCTACTCTTTCAACAATCATTGTTACTATTGGACGTTGAATCATGTTTAATGCTTTTTCACCTAAATCAATGTATGTGAAAATATCATCTCTCCAAACTCTTTCTGGTGCAATTACTACATCATCTGGATTTGGAACATATATTTCAATATCGAATCTAAATTTAGTAGGATCTAAAGGAATACTTTTTAACCAATCCTCTTTTTGAAAACGTTTAGTAAACGTAGAAGCAACAGACTTTCCTGTATTGCCATTAAAATTATTAGCATTTATCCGTCCTGATCCTCCTAATAAACTTGAGCTGCTACTGGGACTACCTCCCGATGTGCCGTTTCCACCGACAACATCAATATCAATAATAGAGTTTGTTAATCTTTCCGTATTAACACCTTCGCTCTTTACATAAAAAACGTATTTATTACCAGAGCGACCAAACACAATTATATTTGTATCAACACCTACATTTGTTCCACTTTGAGGATATAGTAAAATTGTATTAGGACCTGAAATTTGACCTGCGAATGATTTATTATCTCCTATGTATATATCTTCAACCATCTCCCATTCAGGAAAATTAACTAAAGTTATCATAGCTTCTCTTAAGCGAATTGGTAAAACCAAATCAGGAGACCAATAATACTTTGAATATGCAGGTTTACTTTGACCTTCACCCAAGTTTTGCAAAGGGTCTTGCCATGCACTTTGTATCATGCCTAAAGAATTGTTAAACCCTGCATAACTAAGGTTCATTGGCTGATAGTTTCCTCGAGATTGCTCAGCATATTGATCCATGCTATCTACTAGCTGAGCATTAGCTGGATAGGCCGAAACAACGGATAATCCTATTACTAATATTATTTTTTTCAAACTCATTCTCATTTTACTATCCCCAATAGTTATTCTTTTATTTGCTTTGTTCCATACGATATAACTTTAAATCCTACAGGATTTTTTAATCGTTCTTTATATTGTACTCTTCGTGGTTGATACTGTATTTTCATTGTTGCTCTATACTTGATAGTTTTTGGTGTGTATGAAGATGGTAGAAAATAATCAACATTATATTCAACCTGCCATAATGCCTCTTCTATTTCATTAACTGTAATAATTTTAACATTACTTGTCAAACCTTCTTGTTTCATGCGTTGCATAAGAACATTACCTGTATTTTTCTTAAAATCTTGATAAACGATAGCAGATGACATTTCCTGTAAATCACCGCCATTTTTCCATCGAGATTCCATCTCCTCCAAATCGGCCAATAATGTTGTACGTAACAATACGTATTCTCTGACAAATGTTTCTGTTATTGATTTTTGAGCTTCCATATTGCGACTGTATGGTACAATACGGTATACCTGTTCTTCTTTGTTTGATAAGGTTAAAAGATATGGTTCAACTCTATATAATGGTAGAATATTTGATACTGTTAATAACAAAATTAAATTACAACACAAACTAATCGCTGTTACAACTGCGAAAGCTCGAGCTGTCCATAAATATCTTTTTTCACTGGCGTTTACAACTATACTATCTTCATTACGATTTATCTTTCGTGTAGCAGAAGATGTTGTTCGTTGCTGTCCGGAACTAATTAATCGTTGTTGTGTATTATTTGTACCAAGTTGATCTGCCATTTTTTTACCTTAACTAAATAGTTTCCCAAAACCAATCAGGAACATTTTTTATCATTTCTATTTGCATGCAAGCACATGGAGATAATTTTAACTCATTTATATCTTTTCCAATACCTACTGTTTCTGGCTCATAATAAGAACCAAATAAACTACATGCAGATAAAATCAAAAATAAAGCAAATATTAAAATTTTTTTATACATTTCAATTTCTCTCTTTTTAATTACATTATTTGTGTAATAACTACACACTCTAGGATTTTCCTACATTTCAGACACATCCACAGAGAATATAGATACTCCTATGCATACTATATTAAAATAAAAAGATTAAAATTGATTAAACAAATTACTCTCTTATTTCATCTTGGTTATATTTTAAAACTGTAAATCCCATTGGATTTATTAATCGAGGTGCCATCATTCTACGTCCAGGAATGAAACGAGGTGTAATTGAGGCTTTGTAACGTGATTTCTTAAGAGTTAAAGTTCCATCCTTTCCCTCTCTGGCACGTGATAAATTATAAATCGTGAAATTAACATACCAAGCAGGAGATGTTTCGCTAACTTTACCTAATTCATCAATACGAACTTCACTTGAGTATCCGTTGTCAAACATCTTATCAATTTTCATCGCATTTTGACCAACAAATTGAGCATAAACATTCGGTGCAGATAGATAATGAACAATTCCTCCCGGACCCCAACGTGTACGCATTTCTTGTTGATCATTAATTACAGTGTTTCTCATTATAACATATTGTTTTATATACATCTCTGTAAACTGTTTCAAAGACGGCATTTTAGGCGTAATAGGTTCATATCGAACCATTGTTTGAGAATCACTTTGATTTATTATTAAAAGAGGTTCGACCATGATTTCCGGTGCAAGTCGGAATATTACCAGTGATGCACATAAAAAAAACGATAACGATAAAATCGCACAAAACATTACTAGACGAGATAACCATCTAAAATACATTTCTTTTGATGTTGATAACGAACTATCATCATCCGTTATAAATTGTGGTTGATAACTGTTTTTATTTATACCATTCCTATCTGTCAGTAATATCTTTTTTGATCCATCATCTAATTCAGCCACATTACACCTCTTTTATTAATTATTTATAGGATATGCTGCACAATATGGAGCTTTGAGTTCTTCAAGTTTTTTAGCAAATTCTTCTGAGCCAGCTTCCTGATATTCATTTGTGATTGCTGCATCAGCATTACTTGTTTTTATTTTCTCTTCCAGCTCGTCTAAATCATCATCTCCATTTAAGAAAACAGCTTCATCCGAATCTTTTTCAAATAATTTAACTTGATGACTTAATTTAGATTTTTTATTTATTAAATTATCTGTTGTTACAGCTATCAAATCTATTCTATTTTTTGCCTCTTGAAGATTTTTCTCTTTATAATCTTCAAGGTATTTTACAGCTAAATTATAATCATCAATTTTAGTTAAGTCAAAATCAGCACTTAATTCCGCGCCAAAAACTTCAAATATTTCATTTAGACTTTTTCTAACTTCTTCTATTTGAGGTTCCATATTTAATATAGCTTCTTCAGCTATTTGCTCTAATTCAAACTGATTTAAATAGTCTCCAAATTGGTTTCTATCGAGGAAATATCTATTAAATGCATAATATTTGTAATTACCTTCGACCTCTTCTGTTTTATTAATATAATCTAAAGCACTTTGCAGTTCTTGTCTAAATGTTAATTTTCCATCGACATAATCAAGTAGAGTTCCTAATTCACTACTCTTTGATACGTCCCCGCTTAATTGAAGATCTCCACCCGCAGATGTTTGAGCTCTTGCCTCCTTATCATATATACCTATACGACCACCTTTTGCTTTTACATCTACATCATTGCACTTTGCTAAAGTTCCGTAGCTTTCTTTATCTGGTGTATCATTTATTGTATATGACAATGCCCCCCTATCAACAGTATTACCGTTTGATTGGCATGGATATATACCAGAACGAACTAAATTATTTTTTGGAGATCCTTTATTTAGAAAATCTGCATAGTCTATATCTTTTTCAACGTATGCTCTATGCTTAAGAATATATTTCCATATTTCTGGAATATCTAATTCAGTAAAACTTTCACCTATTATGGTTACGTTTTTATTATCATGTATTTTATCTTTATTTGAATAGTATTTTACAACACTATTATAATCGGTAATATCAAAATGGAATATTTCTCTTAAAGGTGCTGATGCAAAATCAACAGGAGACATTGGCGCCATAAAATCTCTTGGTTTACCAACGATACCTACGAAATACTCTGTATCAGGCGTTTCACATATTCCATCTGTACATATATTGGCAAATATCGAAAGAATATCCATTATATTTTGTTCACCTGCACCAATCTCTCGGGGTTCATTTTGTTGATCCTCAGGAACACTAGGTATAACCTTTTGACTTAACTCCATTAATAGGCTGCAAGATGATAAATCTTCTAAACCTATGTGAGTTATCTTATCTATCATGTTCTTATGAATTTCATGTAATTTTGATACATTCTCTGGATAATAAATACTTTTATCTTGCTTCAATACTTCAATTTCCTTGATTGCATCATCTACTTGCTTAGATGCATAATCTCGTACACATTGGAGAATTTTTGAAGCTTGTGCTAACGGAGAAACGGTTATTGTTGCTTTTGCAATCTTTTTTGCTAAATCAGTATTATTTCTATTTGCAATAGTTGTATCTACTTTTATTTTATATTCTTTTTCCAAATCACTGTAATTTTTTACATATTTAATTCGAACGTCTTCTATATTTTGCTTAATATCCTCTAATTCTTTTTGTTGGTCTTTTACTTTTTTTTCTAAAGAAGCTATCTGGATTTTTAATCTATCTTTTTCTAATAAGGCATTAGCTCTGTTTTTTGCATTTTCAGAATTATCTTCTGCAAGTTTATTTTCAAAAGGAGATACTAAACCATTTCTTGAGAATTTCTTGTTTTTATTTAAAGCATCATTTGATCTTAAAGTATTACTATCGGCATTTTTTATTATAGATAAATTATTATTGTATTCATCTCGCAAATCGCTCAGCTTTGTACTATTTTTATCTAGCGAAGAATATAATAAGGCTTTTTTATTATTCAAATTTTCCAAATCTTTCTTATATTTTAATGTTAAAGCAGATAATTTTAATCTTTCATCTTCTAACATTTGTTCTATTTCATCTGAAGTATTTTTTCCATCGGCAGCTGCTGAGCGCAGTGTACCTATTGAGGTAGCAGCAGATATACGTTGTTGAGTAGCCGATAATGTAACAATACCTTCTTCATTTACAACATCTTGATAAGGAAAGACATTATTTACAGAATCTGATGTATCCAATAGTAAATTGAGTAAAGGCTCATTTTGGATATAATCTTTTATATTATTATATTTACCATCAACGTATTGATCATAGAAATTAATTTGATCGTTCCATAATGGAAATCTTTTACTACCTCCTCCAAATTTGGATGTTCCACTTCGTAAATCATTTGATAATTCTTTAGATACCTCAGCTCCAATTGTCCAATTCAATAATTCATTAACTCGAGCCTCCGCTTTCATATCATCTTCCATTGATGGCTTCTTTAAATTAGACATTGCATCTTCATTCTGACCTTCTTTTCCCTTTTTATCTAACTCTGATTTTGATAAAGTTTTAGTATCTTCATTGTCTAAAGATGATATGTATAAATCATTATTCTCGTCATCATTCTGAGTACTATCAATCTTAGCTTGATTATATAAAGCCAATAAATATCCGGAAATACCTGAACGATCCTTAAAATTATTTGTAATTGGTACATAACATTTGTATGATGCATTATCCGGACATAATATATCATATGATCCTATACTTTCCGTGGCATCAGAAGCATTTTTTTCCGGAGAATAATGACAATACATTTTATCATTTTTATAACCGCAAGATGATCCCATCCAAGAACTTGCCGCACTATCAAAATATCCTCCAATATAATTTTGTATGCATTTTTCTGAAATTTTCAGATGTTCTATTGTTTTATCCCTATAAGCAACCATTTCATTATAGGAGATAAATGATTTTTTATAATTAGGAAGACTTTGTTTTAAATTGTGAGCTTTTTTTGCTTCGTCCAAAAACTTCTGAACTTCCGTAATTTTTTCTAAACTGGCATAATCATCTTCTTTCCCTACGAGAGGACTTTCGATACCGGCTCCTTCAGGCTTTTCAAAGAGACTAGAAAATTTGCCAATATCTTGAGATATATTTGATAAACAATTAGCAGCTATTGCCATTGATTTTTGGCTTAAAACACCAAAATAGCAAAGAACAACCGCGATTAAAGTAAATATTTTAATATTATCTCTTATCATTTTATTACTCCCAACTTGTTCTTTACTGCTTTAAATAATCCGGAGTAACGTAAAAATCCGGATTTGTTACAACAACTGATTGTTCTTCAACTGTAGAGCTATTATGTTCAGCTGAAGATGGTGTGTTTACAACTAAAGGAATATTTACATCTATTTTATCAGGAAGATCTCCTCCTGAGGAACCTTTTGGTTTTGCTATAGATGAAGATAAATTATCTTGTACTTTAGGTAGGAATTTTTCTCCTCGTTTCTTTTGGTCTTCTTCCAAATCTGTAAATTTCATGATAGCAACACGTTCATCAATTCCTTTTACAGCTTGATATTGAGCATTCATTGCAATTAAAAATTCATTATAACGCATAATTTTATCATATAAACTAACTGCGGTTACGGCATTTCTCCATAAGCATAAATTATCTTCATTTCCGCCATCTCCGGCAGCTTCTGCACTTTCTGGACTTTGCTGACAGTTATATTGTTCCATTCCTTGTTCACTACAATCCTCTCCGGCAACAATGCAACGTTCAATATTATCCAATTCCGAGATCATTTGTTTAAGCTCTTTTTCCATTTCTCTTGCAGTAATATACATTTCTAGAGTTGTATCAATCTTAAACTGTTCACCTTTTCTCTTGTAAGCAGCCATAATTTCTGTTTTTCGAGAAGGATACTGTAAAAATAATTTCATAAAAGCTTGTTTTACGGATGCTTCATTAGTAATATCGGCTACTTCACATTCCTCTATTGTTCTTGAATAAGAGATAACTTGTTTTTTGGAACGAATCTTCTGTAATGCTCCTCCTAAGATTCCTTTTCCTATAGACATTGTATAATCAGCTAACATTTTTTTCAAACTACTCATATTCGTAAATTGATCAAATTTTGAACGCATTTGGTTAACTTGCCGTATGGCTGTTGAAACCTCTGTAATAGCAGCTGGAGTACACATCACACATAATTGAGGAGCAACGGGAATTAATGGTGTGAAATCAGGCCAGATTGCATGTGCTGGTCTTATTATAAGGATATTGAGAAACAGAATTAATGTAATGTATGCTATTTTTTTCATGTCTGTCTCTCCTTATAGTCCTTGCCAATTACTAATTTTATCCAACATACTATTCTTTTGCTTTGATATCTGTTTAGATACAAAATCTTGTTTGTAGTCTTTTTCTTTCAAAACATAATCATCTAAATTAAACGTGGTTGGATCTTTATCATAATCGTACATTTTATACTTATCGTGCCATGTTTGCATATCTTGTGTTGTATTGAAACGAATTTCTGCAAGTAAAAGTTCTGTAAATCTGGCTGCTGTTTTTGCCGTTTGGATATCCGCACCTATACGCATTGCCATAGCACCATATAAGCCATCTGCCTCTTGAGTTGATGTATCAACCATGGTTACCGAATCTTCTGATATTTCTTGCGTTTTCTTATCACTTGTTATCGTTGATTTATACATATTGAGGAATGCTTTGTAGTATTCTGTTTTACGAACTTTCATAACTTTATTTACGTTATCCTTACCAACATGATCATATTCAGCAATAAAGAATTCTGAAATATCTTTTTGTACTAATCCGGCTAATTCTTGTTTTTCAACTTCAGGATCTTCCTCTTCTTCGAACATTGCTCGAGATCTGTTTTCTAATTTCTTTAATATTTCTTCATGCTCTGTTGCAGCATTGAGGTCTTGTAGAGAACTAGAAAGAGTTCTTGTCTTTTCTTGATATTCTTGTATTTTTTCATCTCTTAATGATTGTTGTTTCAAGTTTGCTTGTTTTTGAGCTTGTAATTCTGCAATTTGTTTAGATATTTCATCTATTTTTTCAGGGTCTTTTTCGACTTTATATAAGGCTTCCAATCTAGCTATTTCAGCATTTATATCTTGATTTTTTTTCATTTTTTCTTTTTGTAGTGCACCTGAATAATCTTCTGCTAAATTCTTGTAAGTAGCATAATCTAACTTCATATTAGTTACATCACCAAATAACCCGTTTACGCTGAAATCCTGATTTATAACTCCTCTAACAACATTTCTTTCTATCTTTTTAACAAATACACTAAATAAAGCGGCACCTTCCGCTCCAACAGCTTGACGTACTTTTGTATTTAAAGTTTCCATCACAGCATTATATTTTTGTTCAACACCTTCGCCAAATTTTTGTATTTGATTTATGGCATCAGAGATTGGTCCGGGAAAATCAAGCTTCACAATTGCGTGAGAATTAGAAGTTAGAGCAATTTGCATAATTGCTGCTAAAATCAAAGAATTTTTAAGAATATTCCTCATTTTATTGCTCCTTATCCTCTGTTTCTTTATCGGAACCTTTGTTATTATCATCTTTTGGTGCATCTTGTTCTACACATTTACGATCTTTACATACAACGACTTTACCATTAAATAAATCATATATTCCATCATCACATGCAACGACATTATTACCTTTTATGCATTGACCATTTCCATAGTAATTACTTGATGCCAGTCCGTATGATGCTGCAGTTACATAATCTCCTCGAAGAAGAGCATCTACAGCAGTACCATATTGTTGCATACCTTCTGTTCCAGCTCTTCTAGCACCATATGCTAAATCACTCAATGCACCTTTATAATCACCAAGCTCGGCATCTTTGTAAGCATTTTGTGTTGCATATGCTCCCGTAGAAATTCGATTTAATTTTTCAGCAGTGCTTATACATTCTTTATCACCTTCAGGACAATCATGACCATAATACGATGTGTAACCGCTAACTGCTGCTCCGAATGCTCCAGCATAATCGCCTCTGCCTAAGGCATCTAGAGATTTTGATCCGGCACCATATATTTCGCCTAGACTGATAGATTTCTTTTGCTTCTCAGCTCTTCTTTTTTCACTAGCTCTACGAGTTGCTTCTGCCTGTTCTTGAGCTTGTTTTAATGTTTCTAAAGCAGTTTCTTCATCTAGCAGTTTCATCTGCATAATATCATCTTGAGCAAGTTGTTGTTCAAAACTTACAGATGCCTCCAAAATAGTACGCCAACGACTATTGGCTCGAGCATTTATAGTTTTATATCTTTCAATAATTGAAGGTAAATCAGATAAAGCATTTGATTCTTCATTTTCTAAAGTTTTAGCTTCTTCCATAATTTTTTTTCGGTTGACTAACGATCTAGCAAATGTTGCCGCAATGTTTTCAGCCATTAATTGGTTATTTTTTTCGACTTGTTCTTCTGCTTGTTTTATATCATCCAATACTTTACCTTTTTTTACGTATTCTTCGTGAACGGCGGCTTTTAATTCTGCTGTACTCTGATTTCCTTTGATCTTATCCTTTACTCCTTTCAAATTTAAATCCGATACTTTTATATTACATACAAAAGCTGCAGCCTGATCTTTTGCTAATTGCAAAGCTTGATCTTTTAAGCCCTTAAGAGCATCTCTGTTCTTTGCTAATTCTTGGAGATTTATCTCTAAACCTGTATATTGCTTCACTATTTTGTTAACGTTTTCTTGTACAGTTGATAACGTATCTTGTACAATTGACGCTAAATCGAGGTCTGCTTTAGATACACGAGGGTATAAGACTAATATCATTGCGAATATTATTCCAATATTTTTTCTCATATTCAGTCTCCCTCTTTATAATTATAATAAAACGTACCTACATTGCCCATGCGTCTTTTGAATCTACCAAAGTTGGCTTAGGAACGCTAATATCTAATTTTGGCTTTGTATCTGTACCAGAGTTTTTCGTAGATGGTGTAGCATCAGACGTATTACCTTTATCCGACGTATTATCTTTATCCGACGTATTACCTTTGTCAAAATTCAATGTTTCTGAAACCGGTAAAAATACGTTTTGGCTCCCATCATTTTCCATTGTAAATACTGTATTTCCACTATTCGTTCTCAAATTTGTATTCAATGTTTTTGTATCTGGTTGAGAAGAATTATTACTACTATTGGTATCATTTATTGCTTCGCTTGTTCTTGAGTCTCTGGAGCTAGAACTATTTCTTGAATTAGCATCACCGGAACTACGTTTATTTGCAGCATCTCTTTCTTCTTTTGTTTTACCTGAATAAGTAGGTGTTCTACCTAAAGAACTGCTATTCGGATTAGAAAATTTGCGATCAGTGTTATTAATTATTCCGCTAAATATGCTATTTACGGTGTCAGCATTTTCTCCGCCAACCAACCTTGTTGTATAATCAACGGCTCCTAGTACCTTATCTGTACTCACATTTGAACCTAAATAACCTTTTCCTTCCATATCATTTTTTGCTTTTTGTTCAGCTTCTCTTAATCCTTCCGGACAGATAGATAGAGCACAATATCCTCCCATACATTCGTAACAATTTAAACCTTGTTTATAAAAACCATCCGGACATTTGATTAAAGAATTTCCTGATTTACAATAATTTCCACTTGAATATTCAATATTTTGGTTTGATGTAGACGATATTTGATTTAAATCAATCTCTGTACAAGATCCGCTTTCACATGCAATAACAATGTTAGGGTTATGTGGGTCTAAATAACGTCCATCAGGACAAATTTGATAATTTTCTTGGCACGTTTTACTTAACTCATCTGTTCCAGTACAAACTAATTCTACACATTGGTTATCACTAACCCACTTTAAATATCCTTGGAATGGAACTTCTTTTGTAGCGGTAGTAGTTGTTGAGCTACCTTCAACACTGGCTCCTGGTGTAGTATCTCCCTCTCCACTATTTCCGCTATTATTATCTTCACCATTATCACCTTCACTACCCTCTGTTTCAAAATCTTGAATAACTCCCGGGTCTATGCTTGTAATACCTGCTAATGCTTGATATTTTAATTTTTCTGCATATAAATCTCGCATACTATTAATAACATCAGTTAAAACAGCTGTTGTATTTGCAATTGATGCATTATCGTCATGTTCTGTTTGAGTTTGAGCGCTAGCTTCCATCATAGAGTTTTGCACTTCTTCATAATTAGAAATTGTTGCACTTTTGGTAATAGCCATACCTAAAATGTTGTTCAATTCTTCATATTTTATTCTGGCTAAATCATCCTTACCTTCTTTCTTTACAGAGGCATCTGAATTATTCAGTTTGGTTACAATTTTATTCACACAATTGTATGCTCTTGTAACATCTGCAACCATATCATCGGCATCTGTTTTACATATTATGGCCATTGTGTTTGGAACAATTTGTCGATCATTATACAAACCGTCATAATTAACGTCTTCACCTGCAGCCTCTGATGGCACAGAATATAATGAACCACAGATAGCAATAATTGCTAAAGCAAACATCTTGATTATTCTTTTACAAGTATTAGTCATATTATTACTCCTTGGTTATTATCTTTAGAAATCAAATGTCATACTGTCTGTAAGATCGTCAGTGGATGGTGCATCCCCAAAACTTGGAGTATTGTTTTTTTGTTCTTCACTCCATTTATTAAACTCTTCCGCTTGTTTTTTACGTTGTTCTTCTTGCCAAGCATCAAATTTTTCTTGTTCTTCTTGTTCTACTCTAAAATCATAATATTCGTCGTTAACGAATCCTGCACTATCCCATAATGCACTATTATTCACGGCATCATTCAGCATATCAAGTGCGTCCCCCCCACTTGTTCCTATATTATAACCTGTTCCACCAATCGTTGAAATACTACTAATCCAATCGCTAGTATTTTCATCCATGCCATATATATTACTTGCACCATACCCTGCTCTAAGCACGGCATCTCCCCAGTTTCCTTCCTGTGCATCTTCTATAGCGGCCAATCCACTAGATGTCAGCGTTCTATTATTTTTAATGAAATTATATGTAGACTTTGTACCTTTACCTAGCTTGCTCTCTTTTAACCAAGTATAAGCTTTTTTGAATTTATTCTCTTTCTCTTTTTCGATATTTTCTTCGGTTTTCTCTTTACCTTCGCCTTCAGCTTTTTGGTCTTCAGCTTTCTTTTTCTGTGCTAGTTTATTAGCCTCTTCTTGAGCCATTTTTTCTCTTTTTTCTTTGTCTGCTGCGGCATATTGAGCATCTTTTGCACCTTGTTTTAATCCTTGAACAGCCCCCTTTACGTTAGCTCCGAATCGGTCATAGTCTCCATTTTGAATTTTTGCAAATAAATCACCAGCTGCTGCTGCATATCCTCCATTTTGAATTTCTTGGACGATACGCATATTACTTTCTACTTCTTGTTTAATCTCAAGTATCTGATTATACGTTTTTTTAGCATTTTCCACCATTCTTTTTATATCCGCGGATGGCAGAGGAAATGATGCACATTCCTTTATTGGAAGAGTTGTTATCATTAGGCTTGCAACAGCCAAGAACAATATTTTTCTTATGTCTATAATCATGATAACCTCCCTATAATACTTAATTAAAAATATCGTATCATATTTTTCATTAAAAATAAATCTTTTTTCCAAAACCTAGGCAATATTTAAATATTTTGTAACAAATCCATCTTCACCGTATTCTTTTATTAGTTGTTGAACTAATAAAACATTTTTACGTCCGGAGTTATAAACTCGCAAATATTTACCTAAACCACCTAAGTTAACATCCAAAATTACAGACTCTCCCGTAACAGGACGTGATAATAATATTGCATAAGGAAAATCTCGATAACTTTTACCAAAAATGAAATCTAATTCATTTTGTGTTAAGTTCCAGTTTGCGTAATCTTCAACTTGTGCTTGAGGGTTGCGGAAGAAAATAACAGTTTGACACTGACCACGAATAACTTCACCAACCCCTAATTTATCTACAATATTCGGCTGTTGGAATGCACAGAGATATGCCTGACGTTTTTTACGTCCCTCTTGCAAACCGATGATAAAGTAATCTCTAAACATAGGGTGTTTTAACATTGGTGCCGTTTCATCTATCATAATTAAAGACGGAACACCTGTTTCACCTGTTTCTGCCTGAATTCTGTGCATAATATAACTAATTACGGCAGGTGCCAAATTTTCATCTTCAAAAATATGTGTAAAATCAAATGCCATGAAACGACGGCTTTTCAAGTCTAAACTATCATCTTGACCGTTAAAAATTGCACCATATTGTTCAGGATTCACCCAACGATATAATTCTCTTCGCATATTTCCTGTTGGAGAAAAACAGCTTTTATATAAATTCTTCAATAATCTCTCTTCAGGACGTAAATAATCAAAAGCAGTCGTTACAGCACGAGAAACCTCTCTATCTGCCAATGCATCATCAACCATTGTGATAGCTTTTAACCATCGTCTTAAAAATGCTCTATTTTCAGGAGTATTTGCACAGTCAAACGGATTTAAGGCAACATTCTTTTCATCACCGTCAAAGCCTATATATGCACCTTTTACTGCTCGTGTAAAGATTTGAGCACCTAAGTGTCTATCAAAGAAAAACACCTTCAAATCACCATGTCTCATTGCCTGACCAGCAAGGAAAGTAAGTAACGTTGTTTTACCTTGACCTGTAGGTCCAATAATACAACAGTGGGCAACGGCTGACTCTTCACTAGATACATGGAATTGAAATCTATATGCTGATCCGGACATTGTACGGAATATAGAAATTGCTCCTTGTCCCCAGTCACTCTTACCAAATCCCTCTGCAGGCTTATCTAATGTAATTGCCATTGCAATCACTCGGGAGAGATAACGATATGTTCGTGGATATGTATCATATGTAGGAAATTGTGTAAAGAATACAGCTTGGTTTACCCAACCTTCTCGAACAGGTGTTACACCAAATGCACGACAAATACGTTGAACTTCAGACTCTCCAAAGTTTATTTCTTCCATACTTTCTCCTTTAAGGATAATAGTCATGGAGTACTCACACAATGATTGGTAATTGCTATCACTATCATCTATTGAAGCCAAGGCCTCATCATATTGTTCAGCAACACCTCCAGAAAAACTTGTTACTGCCGCCATTCGTTGTTGTTGAACCAAGAGCATTCTAGCTTCAGCTCTAAACATTGGACGAATATTATGCAAAATAACTAGCTCACAATCAATAGCGTTCAATGAATAAATCATACTTTCATCCATTGCGTCACCACTAACTCTTATACCCATTGCAATTTCATATACTTCTTTTTCTCCGGAAAAGAATTTTATAATACCCTCTTCTTTTGTAAAATGGATATGATCTGCGGTGAGCATCTCACATAAACGAGCACCTTCTGTATTGCGAACCTTAGGTTCTGGCTTGGATACCGGACTACATAATTGCGAAAATAGATAAAAAGGTCCATCAACTGCTTTACTATCACTTGTTTCATACATAGGGCTCACGCCATATTCTCCAAGTGTTGAAATCAAGCTTTGTGATGCATAATTCAAATCTTTTAATGCATCTTTGCGATCTATCACAGAAAGAATAATATAGTGTTTATTACTATATACCCTATTCATGTTTTGATACCATATTTCGGATACTGTTTCTAACAGCTGATTACCAAAATCTCTTTTTTCACTTTCTAATGATGTGCGATTTCTTGTTGTTATGACACGACATACAATTTGCATGTTTGCCATATCATCAATCCAAGATTTGCGAGCTTCCATCATTGAATATATAGCTTCAGCTGTTGCAGAAGACAAATCTACACCGTCTAAGCGAAATACACGAGCATACGAATTATTGCTACATTGAATAGTTACACCATCTGACATCAATTTAGTAAAAGGCAAAAAGTCAGACACACGAGACTCTCGAGGTTGAGGAAGAATCCAGTTTCCAAATTTAGTTGATAATAACACAGCAAAAGAGGCTGCTGAAGCTATACCAATAAGAGCCACAGCAACTTCTACGTTACTAAGCCCTTCAACAAAAATACTAAAAATATCATACTGGTTCATGGCTCAAATTTATTTCCTCTTACTGCATAAAGATTGCTACTTATTTTATTTGTTTGACCATAAGCTTGCATCATCGTAGATAAATGAGGTTCTTTAACACCGGCAACAACTAATCCCAAATGTGCCATTATTATGGTTGTTCCAAAAAACAAAGGATTCATATCTGCAATACCAATCCCCATAAACAACATTGGAAACTGTATGCCTAAATTAATAATTCCAGGAACCATTGGTGCAAGCAAAAATTTAGGTGGTTGAGCAACTGCTTTTAATATATCCTCTCTCATTTGCGCCTCCCTAAATTATTTGTAAGATTTTTAGCTATCTCTCTATCTTTTATAGATATTTGGTGAAAATTTTTGAACTGATTATAAACACCTATATCAATAGAAATAACCAAATCTCTTGTATTCTTAGTCTTTTTTATCGCATCTTTCAGAGCCAAATCAAGCTCTTTTTGTGTTTTATTATCATCTAAATCTAAAAGCTTTTCGATATCAGTTTCAGTCAATCTTTTTCCTGAAATCTGCTCTTTCGCATATAACTCGTCTAATTTCTTCAGCTTTTTTATAGACATTGTACTTGAAGCATTTAAACGGTACAAATTAGAATTTTGTTCTCCGGCTGTAGCTTCAGCTTCCCCTGTTTGCCGATCATCAATATAGGCATTTGCCGTTGAACAATAAAAGAAAGTTGATATGATGGCATAAAGAAAATACTTCATTTATTTGCTTCCTTACTTTTTTACGGAAACACTCTGAGCATCACCAGGAGTTTCAACATTTGCACTTGCTGACGAAGAATAATCAAGATAACCGATAAATTCTGATTCTCCAGTAATCTCTCCCACAACCATTGTTGTAATACCTAAAATAAAACAACTTATCATGATATAAGCAAGCGTTTTCCAGGATATTTTATTAAAAATGGCGGCAACAGAAAATGCAATAAGACCAAATCCAGCTATAATATATCCAACATTAGACAGGCCTTTACCTATTTCATCCGCTTTACCTGACAAACTATCCCAAATATCAGCATAAGCATTATTTGGAGTGAGGATTATACCGACAAACAATAAAAGTAGATAAAATACTTTATTTTTCATAATACCCTCCTAATCTCCGCCATCCAGACTAACTTCTGCCCCGGTCAAACCAGCAACCTGTGTCGCAACTGCAATAACAAATACACCAATCAGAATAGCTGCAAGCCATTTCCAGTTGAAATTTCCAAACATTCCGGCAATACAAATACAAGCAATACCAATAGTGGCAGCAGGGTATATAACTTTTCTTAAACCTTTGAATATAGTTTTTCCGGCAGTATCCAAAGCTTCAAATGCGGCAAAAGCATCTGTTGTGAATAAAAATAAAGAAAGAAACAAACATAATGTATATTTGTTATTATAAATAAATTTCCCTATTTTAATGCACAACATAATAACCTCCATAAGATAATTGTCTCTTCGGAGAGGAATAATCCCTCCCCGAATAAAACAAAGTGTTACTACCAATTTGTAGTATCCAATTCACCTGAACCGGCATGTGCTTGATCTCCAATGCTATCATTGAAAGAAGCAGCACCATCTGTATTTGCGGCGTAGTTAACGATAGCACCTGCTGCTGCAACAACAGCTAAACCGAATGCTAATGCTGCAAACCAAGGCCATTTTACTTTACCAAAGATAGCTTGGAATGCTAAGGCAATTAAACCAAAACCACCAATAACGAATACAATCATCTTGGCATTTTTAAACAGCTCAACCAACTTATCACGAGCAGCACCAAACACTGTAGCTGCATAAGAATCACCCATCATAACTATGGTAAATAAGAATACCATAGTGGTGATGCTGAGTATGTTATTTTTTATAAATTTCATTTTTCTTCTCCTTAAGTAGAACTCTATCACACTTTTATATTAACTCATTTTTTGCAAAACTTCCAGCTTTTTAATATTCGAACAACATACTGTTTTTACGAGATAAAAGGTCTTGTAACAAAAAATTCATATTTATAAAGTGCCTTACACTAGCTGATTTTAACAACAAAAGGTAAATAATTTGATAACATTTTAATTATTTTAAATGTTCGAAAACAGATATCGTTAAATGTTCGAAAAGAGATGTCGAAAATTTTGTTTAATTCTGTTATTCTTCATTAACTCTATTTTAACAAAAAGAAAAAAACTCGCTTCAAGTAAAATAATGAAAGAAAATCTTATTAGTATTTAAAATTCTAATTTCTTTATATTGGTAAGAAGATATAATGCAACTACCTTTTCGGAGAGGGGCTATCCCTCTCCGAATAAAACAAAGAAAGTGCAAACTCACTTACATTGTGCCCAATGCACCTGTACCATCGTAATCAGAAGTTCCTATGCTATCATTGAAAGAAGCAGCACCACTTGTATTTGCGGCGTAGTTAACGATAGCACCTGCAGCAGCAACTACAGCCAAACCGAATGCTAATGCTGCAAACCAAGGCCATTTTACTTTACCAAAGATAGCTTGGAATGCCAAAGCAATTAAACCAAAACCACCAATAACAAATACAATCATCTTGGCATTTTTAAACAGCTCAACCAACTTATTACGAGCAGCACCAAACACTGTAGCTGCATAAGAATCACCCATCATAACTATGGTAAATAAGAATACCATAGTAGTGATGCTGAGTATGTTATTTTTTATAAATTTCATTTTTCTTCTCCTTAAGTAGAATTCTATCACACTTTTATATTAACTCATTTTCTGTAAAACTTCCAGATTTTTAATATTCGAACAACATGCTGTTTTTACGAGATAAAAAGTCTTGTAACAAAAAATTCACATTTATAAAGTGCCTTACACTAGCTGATTTTAACAATAAAAAGTAAATAATTTGATAACATTTTAATTATTTTAAATGCTCGAAAACAGATGTCGAAAATTTTGTTTAATTCAGTGATTCTTCATTAACTCTATTTTAACACAATTAGTTGTATCCTCAATCCGAAGACGGGTGTATTGCGCTCCGGTTTTGCGTACATACTCCTGCATTTATAAGGTTTAGAGATGCCAAAATTTGGTTTGAAATGCTTTTTAGGAAGCTTTATATTTTCTTTAGCTGCAGTGTTTGCGGCCACTAAGTTTTATAATACTTTATCACATAATGATAAACAAGCAGATTTTGTTGTATCCGAGTTAGAGACCAAAAATATAGAATTATTTGCTCAAAATGAAGATGATTTAACTTCTTATGAGGTAAAAGAAGAAAAGTTTGCTTCAAATGAAATAATAAAAGATGTCCCTATTGACATTCAAAATTCTGAAGTTGTTTTATATGAACCAGAAGACGAGAACGCAACTCAGGATGCTCCAATTGTTTTAGCCGACAATACCAATATTCTTATGGAAGAAAAAAAAGAAGAAATAGGTATTATCAATAAAGGTAATGAAGATGTTAACAATGAACTCGTTATTGCTGATGTATCATCTGCACCTGTTTTTGAAATACCTTTAGTATATAATTTTGAAAAAACTGCTTCTAGTGTTTCTGTTTCTAGCGAAGCGGAAAGTAGCCAAATTGCCTTAGCGTCGGCAAATGTTGTTATTGATAACTTAGGGTCCGAAAACGAAAAAGCTTTAACTTCTATTGAATTAGAGCAACCATTACCTTTAGTAGAAGATAGTCCATGGGAAGTTGCAGAAGTTGCAAATAAACATATAACAAGAAATACTATTGAACAATTTAATGAAGCTAATAGAGATAATATTTCGGCATTAGATAGAACTCAAAATGATGTAGCTAAATCAGAAAATGAAACGCAAGTTGTATATAAAATAAAAAATGATAATATTTTACTGCCTATCCCTGAAGATATTCTGAATGAAGAGAACTTAACTCCTAAGTTGGCAACATCTGAAGAAAATAAAAAGCTTGAAAAGAAAGTTCTTGAAGACTTGGCATTATCTGAAGATAAAGATAATGAAGATAAAACAAATGCCGTATCAAATACAACTCCTATAGAACCATTAAAAAATGAAAAAACAGAAAAGAAGAGTTCTTCTCTAACTGAGGGAATTGTATCATGGCTTTCAGGGGGAACCAAGAAAACATCTGAAGATAATGTGATTGAAGAAAATGATAGTTCTGACGAAACAGAAAAGAAGAGTTCTCAAAGTTCTACATTTAGAAAATTATTTGGACTGGATAATGCAAAAAACAATATAGCTCCTACCGAGTTAAAATTGTCATTTCAGCCAAATAGAGCAGAAATATCAGGTCAAACATTAGAATGGTTGCACGCTTTTTCAGAAAATGTAACAAAAAATGAAAATGTTATTATTGAAATTCGTATAAACGGAGATTCAAACAAAGCCTTACAACAAAAGCGTTTGAACCTGTTATACACAATCTTAATAAATAATAGTGTAGATTATAATAAAATTAATATAATTTTTACAGATAGAGAACCAAACTCTTTTATTATTAGAAATGTGCGGTATGCAACAGAAGAAGAATTGGCTAAAGCGGTTAAAAAAGGAGATAACCCTTGGTATTGATTCTTGTTTGTGCAAATTAATTTTCAACAAGTATTATAGGAAAATACGATGAGATGTAATTTAAAGAAAAATATTTTGTTTAACAAACTTACAATTGTAGGTTTATTATTCAGTGTTCTGGGACTTTCTGGATGTATTAGTAACGAAAGCTATCTAAAAGAAGAATGTGAAGATGGCATCTGTACTAGTAATCAGGAATATAATGAGGTTTGTGTTGAAACTCCTGAGGGATTCAGTGTTTGCGAAGATGCTCCTGAATATGTGAACTACACAAAGACAGCTGCTGATTTTCGTAAATATGGAGAACGCACACCAAGAGATCATCGTATTACTCAGGCTAGAGCTGGAAATAATATGTCTGCAGCAATTCCTCCTAGCATAGATGATGAAGTTGTTGACTATGAAGTTGCAATAATGGAAAGAGAGGGTAATCCTAATAATCAGTTTAATGCTGCTTACATTCAAGCAACTAATGAACAAGGTTACACAAATTCAACATCTGTAGATAATAATACTGAAAATGCACAAACTGAAAATAAATCTACTTCTGAAGAAGAAGATACAACTAAAGATTGGTTAGCGGAAGAAGGTCAAAGCTTAAAAGAACTCTTGACAAACTGGAGCGAAGAATCTGGTTGGAGATTGATTTGGAAAACAAATCGTAATTATACATTAAATGCTGGAGCTATGTTTAGAGGTAATTTTGCAGATGTTGCTTCTGCATTAGTTAGAGCATTCGCTAGAGCTAGACCTGCTCCTGTTGCAACATTTTATAAAGGAAACCGTGTATTAGTAATTGAAACTATGGAGGACGAAAATGCGTATGACTAATTTATTTAAACTTGCTATTGCCGGAATCCTTGGCATTACCGTTGCATGTTCTGTTTCTCCTGAATTAGACCAGCAAATGGCAAGACAAGCGGAAAATGCGTTGGATTTAAAACAAAAGGCTGCTATTCCAGGTGATCCTATAGCTGATGATGTTATTAGAGTTAAGGATGATATTTGGCTTGGTGATACAAGTAGTATTGAATTTGAGGGACAGCCTGTTCCTGCTTATTTAGAAACATCTGATGGTATTACATTGATTAGTAATAGACCAATCACTCTTTACGAAATAGGTAGTATGATTAATAAAATTACATCTATCTCAGTTCGTTATGCTCCTGAACTGGAAGAAGATGCAATTTCTAACGCAGATCACAACCAACCATCGATGAAGGATATTGGTGCTCAATGGACTGATTCTACTCGTATGATTTTAAATTATAAAGGTCCTATCAGCGGATTACTAGATGAAGTAGCTAATCGCTTTGGTATTTGGTGGAAATATGAAAAAAATGAAATTTATTTCTATAAGTATATTACAAAGACATTTGTATTGTATTCTTTACCAACCAACCCTTCTCTAAGTGTATCAGTAGGAGGATCTGGCGGTGCTGCTAGTATATCCCAAAGTAGTTCTGTTGATGGAATGGATATGTGGGGAAATATTCAAAGCTCAATTTCATCTATGATTACTCAAGATTCAAATTTGGTTATGGATAAAGGTAATGGAACAATCACGTTAACAGCTACACCAACAGATATTAAGAGAGTGGCAAAGTATATTAATGAACAAAATATGCGTGTATCTAAGCAAGTTGCTATTAGTGTTAAAGTTATTCAAGTTAATATTTCTAATGCTGATCAGTATAGTTTAGACTTAAGAGCTACTTTTGGTGGACGTGGTTCGATAAAAGATATTAGTGCTTCAACTACTAGCGCATTAGAAAACTCTATTAGTAGTTTAACAATGGGTATTAGTTCTAGCCGTTGGAGTGTTGATGCAGCAATGCAAGCTCTCTCTGAAGAAGGTCAGACGAATTTGATTACAAGTGGTACTGTTACTACAATGAATAACAAACCGGCTCCAATCCAAGTTGTTAAAACTCAAAACTATATATCTGAAATTACTAAAACAAATAGTGGTGATAGTGATTCTTACGATATATCTGTTGAAACCGAAGAAATTGAAACAGGTTTCACTATGAGTGTTTTACCAAGAATTTTGGATCATGGAAGAATCCTGATGTTTTTCAACTTAACATTGTCTGATTTGTTATCATTAGATTCTGTTAATGTTACATCAACCAGTACTAATGAAGAAGGAGAAGCTACTGAAGGGGATAGCGAATATATTCAAAATCCAGTTATCGAAACACGTGGATTTACCCAAGAAGTTGCTATGAAATCTGGCGAAACACTTATTTTAGCAGGTTATGAACGTGTTGAAAATACTGCCGATAAAAAAGGCGTAGGAACTCCTGAAAATAACTTGTTAGGAGGATCTTCTACAGCTCAAAAGGATAGAACGATTTTGGTTATTATGTTGACTCCTGTTGTATTGGAATCTCCATTATCTCCTGAATCAAGAATGAATTAAACATAGGAGGCACTCGTGGCTGAAGATCAAACTGAAGAAAAAGCGTGGAAATCGTCCTTTACTGAGGATGGGGTGACATATGCAGCGAGTCTGTTTTGGCAACCACTCTTGGATGAAGATAATCCACTAAATGAAGTTAAAGAAGCTGCTGAAAATATTCTTGAAGGTGCAGATTTATATGCTGTAAGAAAAGGTAAATCATCACAATTTGGTTTGGCTTCTTCAGCTCAAGGATTTACTCGTGGCATTCCTTCTGCTGCAGTGTCTCTTGTTTCAGGATTGGGAAACGTAACTTCCTTTCTTGGTGTATTCAAAGTTGATACCGGATGGTGGTATATCTGTTTTAGAAACGATGTGATATTATCAGATGGTGATACTCTTTATGTTGATGAAAAAGATGCAAAAGATCAATTTATTTCAATGTTGGCAGTGCCAGATTGGGATATGATCTTTGCTCCTCCTGAGTGGGGTATTGAAGACACTAAGAGTGATGAAATAGGAAAACTATTAAAAAAAGGTTTAACTGTTAAGCTGGATAAGATAAGTGCTAATAATGATGGTATTATGCTTGTTATCATTGTTATTGGTTTTGCCATCATTGGTTGGTTTGGTTATTCAAGCTTACAGAGTATGTTTTTTACCGCTCCTGATGCGCCGGTAATTGCACCAGTCGAGCAGGTTGAGGCTCCGGTATTTATTCCTCCTGAACCTAAACCATGGGAAAAACTGGAGAATCCTATTGATGTTATGAAAAATTGCTTTGAAGCAACAAAAAAGGTTGTTCAGATTGTAACTCCAGGATGGAAATTAGAAGGTGTTACTTGTGAGCCAGCAACAGGTTTAGTAACATCTTGGAAAAGAGAATTAGGTCGAATGATGTGGATGGAGCAAGCTCTTGATGTTTCAGGAGTTGAGTTTTCATCCAGAGTTATTGCAAAAGATGGTAATACTTTTATGGTGACCGTACCTATTGGTGAAATAAGTACATTAAACTCACCTCCAGAGTATAAAGAAGAAGAATTGATTGATATTATCAATGACTTAAATCAAGGTCTTGGTATAGATATAAAAATGTCACCAACTACGTGGCAATCACCAAGAGGTAATAGATACAAAGTTATGGGGTATTCTTTTACGTCTAATAGTGATCCTTTAATGTGGATTGAATTATTAATGAAATTTTCAGGGTTAACTGTTAATACTATAACATATGATATTAATTCTGGAAATTGGAGCTATAAGGGAGAAATTTATGAGTTATAATATGAAAAATAAAAATATAGTTATGATTGTTTTGGCGTTTGCAATAATGATAGCTATGCACAATTCTTGTTTTGCGGAAGATGCAGTTCCTAATTTGGGAACAGAAGCAGAGATAGAAGCTCAACAAGCTCCCGTCGATGAGGTAATTCCAGCTACTGGAGATATTTTGGGAACAGAAGAAACTCAAAATACAGATGAGGTTGCAGATATATTAGCAGAAGGTACTGAAAGTTCTAGCGAACCACCTGTTGTAGAAGATGATCCTTTTGCTGAAGAAACTGTTGATGTAAATACTACAGAAGAAGTAGCTCCTACTACAGAAACAACTCAACCTGAAGTAGCTCCTACTTCTGAAACTCCTGCTTCTGAAGCTCCTGCTCCTAGCACAACAGAGGTTATTCCTGAAGTTGAGGCTCCAAAATCTCCGTTTGAAAGATTTGGTAATGCAATCTTATCTAAGGTTGATAGTGATTTGTTTAATCAAATGTCTAATATTGAAAAACAAACAACATTATTGAATTTAGAATTAAAACGCGAAGAATTGAAAAATAAAGTGGAGGCTCTGAAAGCAGCTAGAATCCAAGCTCAAGAAGAAATAGCAGAAAAGAAACGTTTAGCTGAGCAACGTATTAAAGATGAAGAGGCTGAACGACAAGCAATGCTTATGGCTGAAGAGCAAAAAATTAAGGCAAAAGAGATTGAATTAGAAAAAGTTCGCCAAGCAAAAGTTCTTAATGAATATATGAACGAAATGCTTAGAGTTAATCAAGATTGGGTTGCTAAAAATGTTGAATTGCAACAAAAAATCAATGAATTGCAAGATGAACGTATAAAATTAATTGCTGATTTCGAAAATAAAATTGCAACAATAAAAAGAGAAGCTACTTCTGTTAATAAGAAAGCTGAAGCAGCTAAATCAGCTCATGAGAGAATTATTACATCATATAAAGCTCAGGTTAGTCAATTAAGACAGTCTTTGGTTGATTCTGAAGATGAGGTTAAGAAGATTAAAGCTGGCAATTCGGCTAATCCTTTCGCAGATATGGCATTAAGTGGCCTAGACGAAAATGCTATTGATATGTCTCAAGAATATGCTATCATGGATATTACCGGTCAAGGTAGAGATATTATTGCGAAAATTGTTAGTAAAGATGGAACAACTTTTATTGTTCATAAAGGTTCAATGTTAAAAGGTGGCGAAGTTGTTACAGCTATTACAGATAACTATATTGCATTTAATAATAAAGGTGTGAAGAGTTATTTGTATACAGGTGGAACAGTTATGGAATATGAGCCTGTTGTTACATTCAACGGAGCTGATAAAACACCTGAATCTACAGAAAAGAAGAGCATTAAATCTGATGTTAAAAATGTTAGAGGTGCAAATGTAAGTTCTTCAAGTTCTAGCTCTAGTACATCAAATAGACAGAGAACCCAAAGAGAATCTAGTTCTAGTAGTTCGAGCAAATCTTCAACATCTAGCTCTAGTTCTAGCAAAAAAAGAGCTTCATCTAAACAAGTTTCTTTTGGAAATGGAATGTTTGTGAAATAAGTTAGAAAATGGCTGAAGAAGAAAATAAAATAGCCACATCAAAAGATGGTTCTTTGGAAACAGCGACTGAAAAAGTTCAGTCTGCTGTTTCTGGTGTTTCTGCAGCCACAACAAACAATGTAACACAATCATCTCCTTCCCCTGTTCAAAATGCAAAAGAACAAGGCACAAGCTCTGGTAACGCTTCCAAAAGTTCCGATATTGCAACAGATGATAGCGAAGATGATAATAAAAATATTTTACATTCGCTATTTGCGAATGAAAATAAACTACTTACTTTAGAAGATGGCGAGGTCAGTATAGATAGCGAAACTCGCCGCATGATCGCATTATTTTCTGATGGTACATACTTAATTGACGAAACTCACCGTTTCGATGGTAAAGTTTTAAACTTTACAGCAATTGCTAAACGCCGAAAATTATTGATGCATGCACCTAAATATGTGTCTGCTCAAGAAATTGCGGCTATCTATGCTTTTGCGGAACGTGGTACCGGTCAAATTAATATTTCTGCCGAAGAATCTGCAGACTATCAAATGCAGATAGACTTTCTAAGTGTTATTAACAGAGCATCCGCAAAAAAAGTATCAGACGTACATGTTATTGTGGCGGATTCATCTGTTGTTCTGTTTAGAGTTAGCGGTATGATGGAAAGAGAGCTTGAGTACTCAAAAGAATGGGGTGAAGCTTTCGTTCGTGCAGCATTCGCTTCTGCGGATATTTCTGATGCCAACTATGCTCAAAATGAATTTCAGGGCGCACAAAAACTAGGTTCTACACCTTTACGTGGTACTGACGGTAAACTAAAATTACCACATAACGTGTTAGCTATTCGTTTACAATTTAACCCTGTGGCTTTTGGTTCTCAATACCTTGTTATGCGTTTGCTTTACGCAGATGATAACCCTAAAGGAAATGGTGATTTAAAATCTTTAGGTCTAGGAGAACGTGAACTTAACTTATTTTATCGTTTACGCGCAACGGCCGTAGGACTTAATATTGTTGCTGGTCCTACAGGTTCGGGTAAGTCAACAACACTTCAACGTAATATGATTAAACTTATTCAAGAAAGAAATGGTGAAATCAATGTTATTACCGTGGAGGATCCCCCAGAGTATCCGATCCCAGGAGCGCGACAAATGCCGGTAACAAACGCTAATACCGAAGAAGAGAAAGATGAAGAGTTTACAAAAGCTTTGTCTGCTGCTTTGCGTTCTGACCCAGATGTAATGATGGTCGGAGAAATTCGTTCCCTATCGGCAGCTAGTTTGGTGTTCAAAGGCGCTCTTTCCGGTCATAGTGTGTGGTCAACTCTACACGCAAACTCAGCACCGGCAATTGTTACACGTTTACGAGATATGGGTGTGCAACCTTATATGTTGAGTGATCCTGAAATTATGAAAGGATTAATATCTCAACGTTTATTCCGTAAAATTTGTCCTTATTGCAGAATTTCAATCAAGGAAAGAATGACTGATCCATCCTATGAAAGATTGAAAACAGCCTTAGGTGATTACGGAATTGAAAATACGTATCTTCGAGGTCCAGGATGTAAATACTGCAATCATAAAGGAGTGATTGGACGTATGTCCGTCCCTGAAATTATTATACCTGATGGACACTTTTTACAATTAATTGTTAAGGGCGATACAAAAAGTGCAATTGATTATTGGGTAAGTGAACTTGATGGAAGACCTCTAAGAGAAGCTGCTATTGAAAGAATGCTAAAAGGTTACATCGATTTAGATGAAGTTGAACGTTGGTGCGGTCTTTTAGATCAACGACCTATTTATTAGGAGGATTAAATGCCTGAAGTAAAAAAACAAAGTGCCTATAGTAAGGCTTTACATAATAATAATGAATGGCTTTTAAAATACGCTAAATTTATGTGCGCTTTTTCTGGTAAAGGGCGGTTGAAAATATATAGAAAACTTGCAGCGTTATTAAAAAACAGGTTCTCTTTAATGAATGCCTTGGAAATGATTTATAATGGTCTTTCTGAAGAGGGTAAACATCCTAATAATCCTCTAGCCGTTTCTGTTGCAGCATGGGGACGTGCTTTACAAGAAGGTCATCCTTTCTCTGACTGTTTAAAAGGTTGGGCTCCAAACCGCGAAAGACTTATGCTATCAGTTGGTGATGTTTCTGATTTGGAAAGTGCTTTACTTAACTTAATTAAAGTTACCGAAGGTTCAACTAGAATGATTAGACCTATTATTAGTGCTATTACCTATCCTTCGTTCTTACTGATGATGTCTGTATTGATTTTGTATGCTATTGGTGTTTACATGGTGCCTCCTATGTTAAGTGCAGCACCTAATACAGTATGGACTGGAACGGCAAAATCGTTGATTGATTTATCTGAATGGATTCAAGAAAATTGGGGATTAGCATTTTCAATCTTTCCTGTTATCGGAGGAACTATATATGCCACAATTGGTTTTTGGATAGGAAAAGCCAGAGTTAAAGCTGATCACTATCCACCTTGGTCTTTATATAAAATCTTCACGGGTATTACTTGGTTATTGGCTTTGTCTGCGTTGGTAAAAGGTGGTGTACCTGTTTCAGTGGCATTAACATCATTAAGAAGAGATTCTAGTAGATATTTGAAAGAACGTATTGATGGTGCTTTATTCCATATTAAAAACGGTGATAACTTAGGACAAGCATTAGATAAAGCAGGTCAAGAGTTTCCAGATAAACAGATTATTGCTGATTTAAAGATCTATTCTGAATTGGACAACTTTGAAGAGGCCTTGGATAAACTTGCTAACGAATGGCTTGAAGAATCTGTATTTTTGATTGAGCAAAGAGCTGAAGTAATGAATATGGCTGCAATGTTGATGGTTTCCGGTATTATTGCTTGGGCCGTATTTGGTACTTTCGATATGCAAGATCAAATTACAAGCTCTATGGGTAAAGGTTAAAAGAATGAAAGTACACATTGATTTTGAAAAGGCTAGACTTAGTGGTATATCCGGTTTAATTATCATGTTTGCCCTTGTTTTTGCGTGTATTGTATTGAGCTATGTATTATTACATAATCCTCATAGAGATTTGCATAATAAGATTTTTGAGATAGCTGATAAAACTGTAAACTATTATAGGGATCAACCGGGGTATTGGAAGCTATCAACACAAAGTGCTATTGATAATGGTCTATTGGATAAGAACTTAAAACAATTAAAAGAATTTGATATCCAAATAGGACAAGGTATTGATGGAGCTTTTAGTCTACCTAATAACATGAGCTTTGATATTACGTTAAAAAATCTCAATAAATCTGCTTGTATTAGTCTAAGTGAGATGACTATAGCAAAAGATAAGCAGTTGTTATTGCAAAAGATAACCGTTATTACCTCAGAAAAAACAACTGAATTCTCGTGGGGAGAAGACAATTCACTACCTGTAAAGAAATATTCCACACGGGATATTTGTATGCCTCAAGATAATATTGTTATGTGGACTTTCCAATAAAAAAAGCCCTATTTAAGGGCTTTTTTTGGGGGCAAATTATTCTTTATTGTCTATCAACAATATCAAATAATGGTCTTCCTTGAGACATTCTGGTCATTTGCATTTCAATTGTTGTTGCAAGATTTATTTTTCCACTCTTTATAATATTTCTAGTTTGATCACCCTGATTACTATTCGGGTTTGCAAATAAATATTGAACAACCGGACGTTTTTTGCCAACACCAACTAATGATTGATGAATTACAGCTAAAATACCTCGAGAAAGTAAGTCAAATGCCAATTCTTCGCTCATTTCACCTGCGGATGCATGTTTTACCATAGCATCAATAGCATCAGATACATTGTTAGCGTGAATAGTTGATAGAACTAAGTGTCCAGATGTTGCTGCACGCAAACATTCACTTGCCGCATCGGGGGTTCGAATCTCACCAACAAAGATATAACGTGGTCGAGAACGTAAGGCTGAACGCAAAGAAGCACCCCAACAATCCTCTATTGGCTGAGTTTGTTTACATAATCCCATTGAACCATTTAACGATTTATATTCACCATCTAAAGGCATTTCAAACGGATCTTCAATTGTATATGCAAAACCACCATGGCGTACTAAAAACTCTCGTAATAGACTAGAGATTGTTGTTGTTTTTCCTGATCCTGTTGCTCCTCCGAGTAATATCAAACCAGAAGCATTACCTAAACTTGCTAAGTAATTAATTAAAGGCAAAGGATAACCTAGACTATTTAAATCAGGAACTTTCTTTGGCATTTTACGCATACAGTACATAACACCATACATTGAAACTGTTCTTTCTACACGAAAGAAATAACCTTCATAAATCACTGAATAACTTGATTTTCCTTGATACATTTTTTCAAGTAATTCATAAAAATCATTAAAATCATCTGCTTGAATCTGTGTTAAGCCATTTTCTGATCTAGAGTCTGGTACAAATACCTGCTTATCCGGTGTTATATATATATCAGAATAAAATACATCATTAATTCTTGCCATTTTCTATCTCCATACTAGTATTTTGTTATATTCTATCATATAAATATTAAATACTATTTAAGATTTTCGGGATTTAAGTTATCTAATTGTGAAATAACAAAAACACCATCTTTTCTAATAAGAGTATTATCAAACCAAATCTCTCCTCCTCCATTTTCTTTGTTTTGAATTTTAACTAAATCCCAGTGTATTGATGAAACATTGCCATTATTTGTTTCATCTTCATAAGAATTACCTATTGCCATATGAAATGAGCCACATATTTTTTCATCAAAAAGAATATCTTGTATCGGATATGTTATATACGGATTTACACCTAGAGCAAATTCACCAATATATCGACTGCCCTCGTCTGTGTTTAATATCTTCTGGAACTTATCGTTGTTTACACTTGATGTTCCATTAATAATTTTCCCATCTTTGAACTCTAGTCGAATGTTTGAATAAAATACACCATCATGCATTGTGTCTGTATTAAACTGCACATAACCATTTATTGAATTTTTTATAGGGGCTGTATATACCTCTCCATCAGGTATATTCATTTTTCCATCACAAATTACTGATTTTTGACCTTTAAGAGAAAATGTTAAATCGGTATCTTTACCTTTTATATGAACGTAATTTGTTTTATCCATTAATTTTTTCAAATTCTTCATAGCTTTTCCCATTTTCTTGTAATCTAAAAGGCAGGCTTTGAAGTAAAAATCCTCAAATTTTTCTAATGACATCCGTGATAATGCAGCCATTGTATTATTAGGGTATCTCATCACACACCAACGTGTTTTAGGCAAGCGTGTACGCATATGAACTTGCTCATCAAAAATCTTGCAATATTGTTCCATATATTTATCTTTTATATCTGATAGAGCAAATATGTCATCATACCCTCTAACCGCAATATAACAGTCAGATTTTTCCATTAAATATTTGTGTAACGAAGTATATCTTTCAATTTGTTGAGAAGTTGCCCCTTCCATCAAACTTTTTTTATAACTATTATCATTATGGAAATAAAAAGGTGTTGCTCCAATTTTTATTGTTGCTTTTATAAGCTCATTAAGAAAGTCTTTTGTACATGAACTAAATGTTTCGATGTATATAGTTTCACCCTTTTTTAAATTTAGTGAATTTTTCAAAACATTTTCCGCTAAATGATATAATCTTTCATCAACTTTCATATTATCCTCCATTTAATTAACGGTACAATATCAATTAATGATTAAGAAATTGCATATATTGAATATTCTTATTGTAACAATGTAAAAAATAATATATTACTTTTATAGAAAATTAATTGGTGTATATGTACAGAGAAATAAATATGAATTTACAAAAAACTATAGCTTTTTTCTTAACAGGTTTAATATTAACTACTTCTTTGGCTTTCTTTTGTTATGGCAATTCAGAAAATCCATTTATTATACCTTCTTTTATCATTTCATATTTAATTATTTGCGGTTTAATTTTTGCTACTATAAAATATAAAAACAAAATAAAAGATAAGCTATTGACTATATATACACTTAAAAATTACGCTCTGATTTATCCTTATGTAAAACCATATTGGTTTCGGGCGTTAATTGCTGTCATTATCACAATCCCTGTGGGTGCAATGGATGCGGTAATTGCATGGTCATTAAAACCGTTTATGGATGTAGTTCTTGTTGAAAAACAAACTGGTTGGACGATGTATATTCCATTAATGATTGTTGTATTTAGTGTTTTGCAAGCTTTGTTTACGTATATTGCTACATATTTGAATACATGGGTTGGAAATAAAATAGCTCTAGACGTAAAAAGAAAATTATTTAACAAACTACTGCATAATGATGCAACATTTTTTGATAAATCAAATTCTGGAGAAATTTTATTCCGTTTTAATAATGATGCTGAAGCTGCTTGTAGTGGTCTATTAAATAATATGAAATTATTTACTACTCGTTTCTTTTCATCAGTATCTTTAATTGTTGTATTGTTTTATAATTCATGGCAATTAGCCATTATCGCAGTTATAGTTTTATTTGGGGCTCTATATCCTCTTACTCGCGCACGAAAAAGATTAAAAAAGGTTGTTAGTAAAGATGCCAATGCCCTAGCCTCATTACTAACCCACTATAATGAAGCTTTTAATGGAAATAGAATCATTACCGCCTATAATTTATTCGATTTCTGTAAAAGAAAATTTGTAAATACGGTTAATAATGTTTTTGATTTAGCATTGCAGATGATCAGAAAAACTGGAATTATATCTCCAATAATGCATGTTATTTCGTCTTTCGGAATTGCTTTTGTTATTTGGTTTGGTAGTTATCTGATTATAAGTAAACAAATTACTGTCGGTAATTTTGCATCGTTTATAACATCTTTGGTAATGTTATATAATCCTCTCAAATCTATTGGAAATAGTTATAATGGTGTAATTTTTTCTTTAATGGCAGTTGAACGTGTTTTTCAAAAACTAAATGAAGTTTCAAAAATAATAAATTCTGATAAAGCTATTAAATTGAAAAAATGCAAAGGAAATATCTGCTATAATAATGTTTCGTTTGAGTATAATGCAAATAAGCCTGTTTTAAAAGGTATAAACTTAAAAATAAAATCAGGACAAACGATTGCTTTAGTTGGGAATTCAGGTGGTGGAAAGACAACTATCTCGGCTCTACTTCCTAGATTTTATGATGTCGTAGGTGGCGAGATTTTGTTGGATGACGTGAATATAAAGAATATTGACCTCGAATCTTTAAGAGAAAATATATCAATAGTATTTCAAGATAATTTCTTATTTGGTGGAACAATTAGAGAAAATATTTTATTTGGAAGAAAAGACGTCTCTGAAAAAACATTAAAAAATGCAATTCATTCTGCTTGTTTAGATGAATTTATAGAAACATTAGAAAATGGTTTAGATACTCAGATTGGAGAAAGGGGTGTCATGCTATCCGGAGGTCAAAAACAAAGAATTGCAATTGCTCGTGCTTTTATCAAAAATGCACCTATTTTGATTCTAGATGAAGCTACTTCTGCTTTAGATAATAAATCTGAAGCAGTCGTTCAACAAGCTATAGATAATTTGATGAAAGATAGAACTGTATTAGTTATTGCACATAGACTATCAACAGTGAGAAATGCTGATTGTATTTTTGTTATAAATGATGGTGTTGTTGTTGAACAAGGTTCTCATAATGAACTACTGAAGAATGATGGTGCCTATGCTGCATTATATAAGACACAATTATCGTAACTTTTTATGAGAAAAATATATATAATGTATGAGTATAAAGAGGATTGTCGATACTATGCCAATTATTATGGCGTTTAGATGGGGTTGATTAGCAAAGACAACTAAAGCATATGCAATACACATAAAAATTAGTGATATTGAAAAATATAATTCCAGTGAATATTTTTTATGTTTCTTTTTCAAAAATATGGATATCAATAAAAATAAATAAGCTGAAATTATTTGGTTAAAGAAAGCATAATATTTCATACCGAAGTAATATTCAAAAGATAAAAAACTGAGTATGATTATTGTTAAAATAGCACCAATATTATTTTGGGATTTTATTAATTTAATATCTTTTGCCATTTGTAATAATATTCTAAACAAGCTACTTGCAGATAAAATACAAAGGCTTATAGCTGTTAAGTATAGTAACAATTCTCCAACAATTCCGTATTTTGGCATAATTAAACTTTCAACAACTAAATATGGAGAATGTGATTTCTGAATGAGAGATAAAATTGCTTTATATGATGGTTCCAAAGAAATCAGTAATATACTCCACAAAATAACAAATCCAGCCTGAATAATTGTTGCGCCGTAAAAAATTTCTCTTCCCATCTTTTCATTTTTTACATATCCAGAGATTAAACCACTTTGAAGTCCTTGTATTCCACTTAATGCACCGGCATTGACAATGAAAAATAATGAAGGATAAACATATTTTAAGTTGTTGAAATCTGTATTGGTAAAAATCGATGAATTTATAATGTTGTTTATTGATAATAATGCAAATATTAAACTAGAAACTATGAATATTAAAGCATTTCCTATACAACAATAAGTGAAGTATTTTAAAGGTAATATAGCAATAAAAACTATTCCCATAAAATATATGTATCCAATTTTAGATATCGAAAATGTATAAAAATTTATATTCATTAGATATACACATATAGTTCCAATACCAATAACTAAAAACAACATTATCAGAATACTTGTAATATAATATGTTGTTTTTCCGAATATTTTTTCTGAATAATTATTTATATTTTTGCTTCTGTGTGTAAGAGAATACATTCCACAATAATAATTTAAGCACCCTCCTATAAAAATAGATCCTAGCACACACCATATCATTGTAACAATACCATGTGTTATTCCAATGACGGCTCCAAATAAGCATTCTATACTTGAAATTAAACCAAATTGAGCAATTTGAAGCCAACGATATTGTATATAGGGAATATTTTCACCTTTATTTTTTATTGGATTATACTTGTTTACACCAAAATTCTTTTCTACTCGTTTTGAATAAAAAATATATCCCCAACACAGAATTGATAATAAAAATATTCCCAACAACATTTTGCACCTATTATTTCTTTAGTGTTAAAATTCCATTTTCTAATTTAGCATATCCGCCTAAAGGGATAGTTAATATCGGTGTTGTGTGTCCAAAATCAACATTAGCAATTACAGGAATGTTAGATAATTCCGGTTTATTATTTATTATAAATTCTAACATTTCTCTTGTTATTTTTGATACTTTTTGAAAGCGTCCTATTACTAATGCTTTAACATTTTTGAAATCTTCTTGATAGCAAAGAGCTTGTAAATCTCTGTCAAATTCTTGAGCAAACGTCATTTCATCATCTTCAATAAATAAAATTGTGCTCTCATCAAAAGAAGGACGGTATTTTGTTCCTAAAAGAAGATTGAATGTACAAAGATTTCCACCCACAATCTTGCCTTCAGCGTTTCCTTTGTGTATTACCCAATATCCTTCATTTTTTATAAATTCACGATTATCTTGATCTCTATACCATGCATCGTCACTCCATTCTACAGAGGCTTTTACTTCTATTTCTTCGTCTTTAAATAGGATTTTTTCTAAATAATCTAACGTATATTCGCATCCGTTTTTCATTCCTAAAGAGCTGAAGTGAGGACCATAATATACTTCTAAACCGGTTTGTGCATTTATTGCACCTAAAAGAGCTGTAATATCTGAAAAACCTGATATTATTTTTGGATTTTGACGAATTACATCGTAATCAAGATGTGAAATTACTTGATTTACATTAAAACCTCCAATGACAGTGAAAATTGCTTTCACACTTTTATCCTTAAATGCATACATTAAATCAGCAACACGTTTTTCAATAGATGCAGATCCCATAATATCAAAATTTTCATCAGTAGTATTAGGCGCGAACTCTACAGTTAACCCCCATTTTTTGAAGCGCTCAATGGCAATATCTCTTACATCTTGACTGATTAACTTTAGCCCTCTACTAGAAGCAACGATCATGATCTTATCGCCTTTTTGTAGTTTTTGCGGTATTATTTTTTCCATTTTATATCTCCTTTTTTTTATTTTCGTGGTTTGCATCCACAATAATTTTGATTATATAAATTGAGTTCGTTTATTAAAATTTGTCGAAGTTCTTGCATTCCCTTTTTTCTACCTTCGATTTCTATATATGGAAAATTCATTTCTAAACTTGCTTTTTCAGCCATATCATTAACTTGATTTATATTTTTATATCGAGAAACTCCTAATACCGAACTAATGTCTGTAAAACCGTGATTTTTGGCATACTCCATAACTCTTTTTAATCTCATATAAAAACAAATAGAACATCTAGCCCCTCGTTCTGGTTCATTTTCTAATCCTTTGGTTAATTCACACCAACGTTCATTATCATATTCTAATTCTATAAAATCTACTCCATATTTTGAACAAATACGTTTATTTTCAATACAACGTTTTTGATATTCATCGTATGGCCTTATGTTTGGATTATAGAAAGCAACCGCAAAATCATACTTTTTTTCAGCTAAAGTCTTTATAACAGCACATGAACAAGGAGCACAACACGATAAAAGCAACAATCTTTCACTAGCTGATTTTATACTTCCTTCATCATATATGAACTCATATACAGATCCGTTTGGTAATCCATGAATATATTTTCCTGCCTGCCAATTTATTAAGCGTGCGATTGCACTGTGTGTAACGAGTAAAATTTTTTCACTTTTTTCTTTCGAACAAATTTCATGTAGGGATTTATGTATTCTTTTAATAATTTGTCGCTTAGTTTCTCCTCCTGGATAACTTACCGAATCATATTGTCGATCACTGCTTATCCATTGTAAATATATACCTAAATCCCGAACTTCTTCCATTGTTTTTCCTTCGGCAATACCAAAATTACCTTCTATTAAATTTTCATTGATTTTAACTTCTAAATTTAGATGTTTTCCTATAATGTTAGCAGTTTCAATTGCACGTAACAATGGACTTGAATATATTGCTTCAATTCCCTTATCTTTTAATTTAACTGATAATTCTTCTGCTTGTTTTTTTCCTTTTTCATTGAGGCCTATATTGCATTTCTGACCTTGGCAAATACCTTGAAAATTATAATCTGTTTCGCCATGACGAACTATATATATATGTTTTTGCATTATATTTTTCCTTTTAGATATTTACCTGTATAACTTTGCTTGATTTTTATTATGTCTTCAGGAGTTCCCGTTGCGATTATTTCACCACCGCCTTCTCCTCCTTCAGGACCAATATCTACAATATAGTCAGCTGTTTTTATAACATCTAAATTATGTTCGATAACAATAATGGTATTTCCTTGTTCAACTAACATTTGCAGTACATTTAATAATCTTTTTATATCTTCAAAATGCAATCCCGTTGTAGGTTCATCAAGAATATATAATGTTTTTCCCGTTGCTTTTTTTGTTAATTCTTTTGATAATTTTATTCGTTGAGCCTCTCCCCCAGATAAGGTTGGCGCAGGTTGTCCTAATTTGATATATCCTAACCCAACACGTCTAAGAAGGTCTAGCTTGTTTTTTATAGATGGTATATTTTCAAAAAAATAATATGCATCATCTATAGTCATATCTAATACATCAGCAATTGATTTATCTTTGTATTTTATTTCTAAAGTTTCTCGGTTATATCTATTTCCTTGGCACTCGTCACATGGCACATAGATATCAGGAAGAAAATTCATCTCAATTTTCATTACTCCATCGCCTTTACAAGCTTCACATCTTCCTCCGGCTACATTAAATGAAAAACGACCTGATGTGTATCCTCTTGCTTTAGCTTCAGGTAAGCCTGCAAACCAATCACGAATATATGTAAATACTCCCGTATATGTTGCCGGATTAGATCTAGGTGTTCTTCCTATTGGAGATTGATCAATATCTATAACCTTATCTATATTTTGAAGTCCAGTTATTTTATCGTATGGACCGGGAGGCACTCTGCTACCGTTTAATTCTTTGTTTATTGCTTTAAACAAAGTTTCTAAAATCAAAGAAGATTTTCCCCCTCCCGATATTCCCGTAACACATGTAAATGTTCCTAAAGGTATTCTTAAATTTACATTCTTTAAATTATTTACCCTTGCTCCAAAGAGTTCTAAATACTTGCCATTACCTTTTCTGCGAATAGATGGAACTTGAATGCATCTTGTGCCATTTAAATATTGTGCGGTTAAACTGTTTTTATCTTTTAGAATTTCGGAAATAGTTCCTTTTGCCACAATTTCTCCACCCTGACTACCTGCCTTAGGTCCCATATCTATTATATAATCTGCTGAGCGCATTGCATCTTCATCATGTTCAACAACGATAACCGTATTTCCAATGTCTCGTAGTCGTCTTAATGTTGATAATAATTTATCATTATCTCTTTGGTGTAAACCTATTGAAGGTTCATCTAAAACATACATAACCCCCGTTAAACCTGAACCAATTTGCGAAGCTAAACGAATCCGTTGAGCCTCCCCGCCTGAAAGTGTTCCGGATTGGCGGGACATCGTTAAATAATCAAGCCCTACATTATTGAGAAACTGGAGCCTCTCGACAATTTCTTTTATAATTTTTCGTGCTATTTCCCTCTTTTGAGGAGTTAATTCTTCTTCTACCTTTTTGAACCATAGAAGAGCATCTTTTATTGACATATCAGATGCATCAATAATATCTTTATTGCCTATTTTTACAGACAGAGCTTCTAATTTTAACCGTTTTCCATGACAACATTCACAAGGAGCCGCTGACTGATAACGAGATAACTCCTCTCGAACAGTTCCTGAATCTGTCTCTAAGAACCTACGCTCCATATTTGGTATCACACCTTCAAAAGGCTTGTCTGTTACAAATCTAGAATAAACCATAGGGACACATTTATTTCCTGAACCATATAATATTGTTTCTTGAGCATATGCAGGTAGATCTTTCCATGGTGTTTTATTTGAAATATCAAGATATTGGCATAACGAATCTAAAGTTTGTCTGTAAAACATTGAATGTGAACTAACGGACCATGGAGCAATTGCCCCATTTGCCAAACTCAAATTTTCATTAGGAACAACTAATTCCGGATCCATGTAAAGACTGGCTCCTAATCCCGCACATTTTGGGCAAGCTCCTTGAGGATTATTAAATGAAAATAACCGAGGTTCAATTTCTTCTATGGTAAAACCAGAAACAGGACATGCAAATTTCGAAGAATACGTTGTTTGTTCATTATTGGATAAATTTTCAACGTATAGCAATCCGTCACTTAATTTTAATGCTGTTTCAATAGACTGAGCTAAACGGGTTTTTATGCCATCTTTAATTATAATTCTATCTATTACAACTGATATATCGTGTTTTTGATTTTTGTTTAGTTCAGGTAGTTCTTCTATATTGTATAGTTCACCATCAATTTTTAACCTCTGATAGCCCTTTTTCTGCAAATCGGCAAATTCTTTTTTAAATTCACCTTTTTTGCCTCGAGCTATAGGCGATAATAAGATTAGCTTTGCTCCCTGTGGATATTCAGCTATTCTATCTACCATTTGCGAAATAGTTTGAGCTTCTATGGGTAATCCTGTAGCAGGAGAATACGGAGTTCCAACTCTAGCCCATAATAAACGCATATAATCATATATTTCTGTTATTGTTCCAACTGTTGACCGAGGATTATGAGATGTTGTTTTTTGTTCTATAGATATTGCGGGAGATAAACCTTCTATCGAATCTACATCAGGTTTATTCATTAAATCCAAAAACTGGCGAGCGTATACAGACAAGCTTTCAACATAACGGCGCTGTCCTTCGGCGTATATTGTATCAAATGCTAATGACGATTTTCCCGAGCCAGATAGTCCTGTTATTATGGTTAGTTTATTCTTAGGAATATTAACGTCAATATTCTTTAAATTATGCTGACGAGCTCCTTTTATTTCAATATATTTTACTTCAGTCATTCAACATCTCCAAATCGTTTCATTTATATACTATTCCCCAACAATTGGCAATAGTATATTATTGTATTGCATTTATAATTTTCATATATTATATTCTCGTTGAGTTAACTATTTATGTTTTTGAATATGCGTATTTTATTAAATATAATATGTTTTATGGTCTTATTACTTAATTGCCATGAAACAAAGGCTGATATTACTGTTGCAATGGTAGCTCCTAAAGCTGGAGACTATGCACAGCAGGGTATTGAACTTTTAAAAGGCGCCCAAAAAGCTGTGAGTGAAATAAACGATGGCGGTGGGTTACTTGGAAAAAAAGTATCATTGATGACTATTGACGATCAATGTAGTGATAGCATTGCTGTTTCTACTGCTCAAATGTTATCTATAATGAAAAATCCTAAAATAAACTTGGTTATTGGTCCTTATTGTGCAAACTCTTTTGAAAAAGTAGCCGATATTTATGCAAAATCGCAAATTTTCCAAATTATTCCAACAACGGTAAACTATTCTCAAGCTAAAACTATAAAAAAAGGTCTTGTTAAAATGCTTGGTTTTACAAACCAACAGGCTTCCGATTTTTTCAGCTATTATAATTCTACATTTGCCGGAGAAAAAGTGGCAATTATAAGCAACAGTAAAGATCTTGAAGGAACAGAAGAGGCAAAAGCAATTTTTGAAGAATTTAGAAAGCACGGAAAACTTATAGTGCTAAAATCATATACTTATGATATGACTGATAAGGATTATGATAAACTTGCTGAAATGATTAATATTGATGGAAACAAAGTTGCTTTTATATTAGGAACCTCTAAAAATATAAAGAAAATGGCTAAATCGCTAAAAGAAAAAAATGATAAATTTGTTATATTTACAAATAAATATGCCGCAACAAATGAATATTTTAATTATTTAGGAGACTTTGCTAATGGAACGTATTTTATGGAACTTAGAGGAAAAGATGAGGATCCTGAATTTGCAGAAACTTTGGTTAAATTGAGACTTAGCGGTTTTGAAACTGAAGGTTTATCACTATATGGTTATTCAGCAATTAAATTATGGGAAAGTGTTGTCAAACAAGCAAACTCTTTAGAATATAATGCACTGTCTACAAAAATAAATGATAACAGTATAAAAACAGATTTTGGGCAAAAATTATTTCATAATGGCACCCCTGAATTTAATGAAAATTATGCTATTTATAAATTTGATAATGGTGTGTTTGATAAAGTTTATTAAAAAAACTCCCTAGCTCATATAACCAGGGAGTTTTTTTCGAATAAGAAGATTATTTTATTAAACCTATTTTCTTTTTGCCTTGTGAAAGTTTTACACTTCCTTCTATTAAATCATCTGTTGTTATTATATAATTTTCGTCAACAACAACTCTATCATTTATCTTTAAGCCAGACTGTTTTATTAAGCGGCGAGCTTCTCCCTTGCTTGAAACAAATCCTATTTGCAAGAAAGCATCTAAAACACTTATACCTGAAGTTAAATCAGCAGAAATAAAAGGAAGTTCGCCTCCGGCTAATCCTTGTTCAAAAATATTTATGGCGGTTTGTTGAGCTTTTAATGCCTCATCTTCACCTCGACAGATTTTTGTGGCTTCCAATGCCAAAATTTTCTTCGCTTCATTAATTTCTTTGTCTTTTAATTGCTCTAAACGTACAATTTCATCAATCGGTAAATCAGTAAAAATTCTCAAACATTTACCAACTTCTGAATCGCCTATATTTCTGAAGTATTGATAATAATCATATGCAGGTAGCTTATCATCATTTATCCAAACAGCGTTACCTTCTGATTTACCCATCTTTTTCCCAGATGAATCTGTTAAAATCGGACTTGTAAAACCAAATAACTCAGTATCATATCTACGGCGTCCTAACTCTGTTCCCGACACAATATTTCCCCACTGATCTGCTCCAGCAATTTGAGCTTTACAGCCATATTTTTGAAGTAGCACGCAAAAATCATATCCTTGCAAAAGCATATAATTAAATTCTAGAAATGACATTGGTTGTTCGCGTTCTAAACGGCTCTTTACACTATCCATAGTCAACATACGATTCACAGAATAACACGTACCTATATCTCGTAAAAAAGACAAATAATTTATATCCTTAAACCAATCCCAGTTATCAACCATGATAGCATCATTAGGACCATCTCCAAATTGTAAAAATTTCATAAATGATTTTTTTAGTCCGGAAATGTTATGTTGTAAAGTGCTTTCATCTAAAAAAGGACGAAGTTTATCTTTTCCAGAAGGGTCTCCTATACGAGCAGTTGCTCCTCCTACTAAAGTTATAGGTTTGTGGCCACACTTTTGAAACCATCGCATCATCATTAAGGGAACAATATGACCAACATGAAGACTATCTCCGGTTGGATCAGAACCTAAATATCCAACAGCGGGCACTCCCTTTGTTTCACATTCATATAAATATGCATCAAAACCTTCTTCATTGGTACATTGATTATAAAAACCGCGTTCCTGCATAATATTCAAAAATTCTGATTTAAACTTATTCATTGTTCCTTACCTTTATACTAAATTTTAACGTATATTATCATATTATTTATCTATTGCAACAGTAGAGATAATTATATGATAATAAAAAATTTAACAGCTCTTGGTCTTTATGGCGGAGCATCTTTAAATTCAATAGAATTGGCGTTGATTAATACAGATGGTATTGATGTAAAAGAGTTTATCAAAACATCAATAATTCCTTATCCTGAATATTTAAGTAATGAAATTAGATCTGTATTGGGAAAAAGAGTTTTAAATTTTGAATATTTAGAAAAAAATTCGGAAGTTCAAAAAATAAGAGAGATGATTAGTGAATTTTATGTTGATACAATAAAAGAATTTACTGATATTGACAATGTAGATGTAATCGGTATTGATAGTCTTACTATTTGTAATGATCCGCAAAATAAGTGTTCCTACCAAATTGAAAATGGTCAAATTATATGTTCAGGATTAAATAAAAACATTATAACCCATTTTCATAAGGCCGATTTATTATCAGGTGGTCAAGCTTCTCCATTATCCCCTGCCTTTCTTAATGCGCTTGCATTAGGAAGTGAAAAACCTATATTGTTTATAGATTTAGAAGCTGTATCCAGTCTTATATATATAGGAGAATCGGGGGAACTGATGGCCTTTGATTGTTCACCTGGACTTGCCTTAATTGAAGATTGGACTTTTAGACATGCGAATATGCAAACAGATTATAATGGAAAGCTTGCTATTACAGGTAATATTGATGAGCAAATTGTTAATTTACTTTTAAACGCAAAGATTTTAAAAAAGCAACCTCCGAAATCTTTGGATATTTTAGATTTCAGTGATAAGAAAGAACATCTGGAAGGGTTATCTCTTGAAGATGGTGCAGCTACTGCCTCTTATTTTATTGCAAACGCAATATATCAGTCTGCTTGTAAATTTATTCCAGATATACCTGATAATATATATGTTTGTGGTGAAGGTCTTAAAAACCCTTCTCTGATGCGTTTTTTAAAACATTGTTTTTCACCTTATGAATTAAAAAATATTAGTGATATCAATGATGAGCTTTCAACAATAGGAGCACAATCAACTGCATTCAATGCGGTCAGAAGATATTATTCTTTACCTATAACTTTTCCGACTACAACGGGAGCATATGAACCAATGACCGGAGGAGAATTTTATGAAAAAAAATGATAATGTTTCAATATCTGTATATAAATTAAATAAATGGTATGGAAATATAAAAGCTTCCAACAATCTGACATTTCAGGCAAAAAAAGGAGAAATCATTGCTCTTTTAGGTCCTAATGGAGCCGGAAAATCTACTTTAATGAATATGATTGCCGGATATTTGGCTCCTTCGTCGGGTAAAATTGAAATATTGGGAAAAAATATTGAAAATAATTCTCTTTTTGCAAAGCAAAATATTGGTTTTTTGCCTGAGGGCTCACCATTGTATCCAGATTTAACTGTAAAAATGTTTTTAAATTATGTGGCGGAATTGAGAAATGTTAGTAAAAATAGAATCGATGAAATTGCTAATATTGCAAATATTAATGAAGTCATGAATCAAAAAATTGAAACCTTATCAAAAGGATATCAACGGAGAGTAGGATTTGCTCAAAGTATTTTAAGTAATCCACCAATTTTATTGTTAGATGAACCGACTGACGGACTTGATCCAAATCAAAAAGACTATATGCGTAAATTAATTATGCAAATGGCTACGGATAAAACTATTATAATCTCAACCCACCTTTTAGAAGAAGCTGAATATGTTTGTAGTCGTATTATTTTGATAAACAAAGGAAAAATTGTTATTGATGATACTTGTGAAAAAATTATACAAAAAACAAACACCCAAAATTTAGCTGATGCCTTCCGTATCTTAACTATTGAGGATAACTAGTATGAAGAAAATATGGATTGTCACAAAAAATGAATTATATCGTTACTTTATCTCACCTTTAGCGTATGTTTATTTATTGAGTTTTTTAATTTTAAATTCTTCCTTTGCTATTTATTTTGGGGATTTTTTTAATAGAGGAAATGCGAATCTATTATCTATGTTTAGTTTTCATCCTTGGTTATATCTTTTGTTCTTACCCGGTATTTCCATGCGTTTATGGGCAGAAGAATTTAGAAGCAAAACAATTGTTCAAATTGCGACTTTACCTGTTTCTATTTCATCTCTTGTTTGGGGAAAATTTTTCGCCTCGTGGTTATTTTGCGGTATAGCTTTGCTCTTATCTTTTCCGTTTTGGATTACAGTAAATATATTGGGAGATCCTGAAAATAAAATAATTATATTAAGTTATATTGCTAGTTTTACACTAGCTGGATGTATGTTAGCTATATCTCAAACAATGTCTGCTCTCACGAAAAATCAAGTAATCGCTTTAGTCTTAGCTGTTATTGCGAATCTAATCTTCTTTTGGAGTGGGATCGAATACATTCTTTCCACTTTGAGATTATTTTTACCTGATATGTTCATTGATGTTATTTCTTCATTTAGCTTTTTAAGCCATTTTAATACGTTATCCAAAGGGCTATTAGAGTTACGGGATGTTTTGTTTTTTATTTCTATTATTTTATTTTTTAATTTTACAACAATTTTTATTGTAAACTTCAAAACTGCAGGAACATCAGGTTGGTTAAAATCTACAAGTAGAGAATATTTTATTGTTGCATGGATTATGTTATTAGTAATATTGTTATCGATTAATATCTTAGCAAATAATTTAACCAGAAACATCCAATATGATGCGACTAATGATAAAATATTTACCTTGTCTTCTTCAACAAAATACGTGTTGAAAAACTTGCCTGAACCTATTGTTGTAAAACTTTATTTTTCTCCTATATTGGGACAAAGAAATTCAAATCTAAGAGAAACATTTGATAATATTCGAATTCTTTTGCAAAAATATAAAAATGTAGCTGAAAAAAATTTTGATTATAAAGTATATTATCCTAACTTTTTAAGTGAAGATGAAGATATCGCTTTAGCCAATGGAGTTCAAGCAATACCTCTGATAGATTTAAATCAAAATGCTTTATTTGGTATGACCATAGAGGACTCTTTACAAAATAAACAAGTTATTCCGTTTTTTGCACATGAAAATCAAGGTGCTATTGAGCAAGAATTAACTTCTAAAATCAGAAGCCTTTATCATAAAAAGAAAACTATCGGTGTTTTAACAGGGTTGCCTATTTTTGGAAAATTAGAAAATGATGCATCAATAATAACAGAATCTTGGAAAATAGTTGATTTACTACGAGAGAACTATGAAATCATAAATATTGTAAATACATCAGATTTTGATCGCAATATTGATGTTTTAATTATATTCTTCCCTCAAAATATCACTAATGATTTTATAAATAAAATAAAACAATTTTCTATGAATAATGGAAATATTTTGTTATTAATGGATCCGGCAAATGAAGCCTCTAGACTATATTCATTAAAGAATAAAAACTTAGAAAATTCTAATATTGGAGAATTAGAACAGTTTTGGGGAATCAAGTTTTTTAATCAATATGTTGTTGCAGATTTAAAAAATTCAATAATGGTCGACGCAACTACAAATTATCAAACGAATCCTATTTTTGCACAGGACATCATTCAGTTTAAAGTGTCCGGTGAGGATATGAATCCTCTTCATCCGGTTACAAAAAATTTAAAAGAAATGATGTTTGCATCTGCATCTGTTTTTTCACCATTAGCAGAAGCATTTGAGAGTGGAAAAATTAAATTTTATCCATTATTAAAAGCAAGTTCTTTATCTTCAATTATGACGAGAAAAGTTGTTACAGATGGTTTAAATCCTCAACAAATTTTAAAATATTTTCAAACTGATGATAACCAAAAATTTATAGCTGCAAATATTCAAGGAACAGAATCTGATAAGCAGTTTAATTTGATAGTTGTTGGAGATACTGATTTTATTTATGATTCTTTTTGGATGAATAAAAAAATGATGCTCGAAAATGAATACATTATGAATCAAAATGACAATGCTAATTTTATTCTAAATGCCGTAGATTATTTAGCAAAAGATGATGATCTGATATCCCTTAGAGGAAAAAGAATGAAATCTAGAAAATTTGATGATATTGAAACCATGCGTAAAATTCTATCACTAGATTTTAAGAAAAATGAAGAAGATATTTTTGAAAAAATGAATAAAGCAAAGCTTTCTATACAAGAAATTTGGAACAAAAAAAATTTTGAGGAACGAGACAATTTTACCGCTGATGAACTAGCTCTCATAAGCAATGTTCGTACTGAATTGAACGATTTACGAGAAATGTTAGGAAATTTACGAAACAATGCTTTTAAAACAATTAATAGAGTTTCAATGTTAATTTCTTTCTTTAATATATGGTTAATTCCAATAATTTTTGGGTTAGTTATCCTCTCGAAAACAATTATAAAGATAATAAGAAGTAATAATTTTTATTGTAATTTTAAATTTGATAAAACTCTAGGAAAATTATTCATACTATGTTTGACTATATTTGTTTTGAGTACGATATCTATTTATTTTACAAATAGAAGTAATATAGATAGCTTTGAGAAAAAAATAGCTTTTCCAAATGTGATGAAAAATATAAATAAAATTGATAAAATCGAATTAAAAACAAACATGAATTCTCTTATTTTTGTAAAGCAAAATGGAGAATGGATTCTTGAGAATTTCTCTAATTTACCAATTTATCAAGAAAGAATTCGTAGGTTGATTACAACTATTGCTGATGCAAAGTTCTTTGAGAAAAAAAGTAATAAAGCAGAAAACTTAGAAATCTTCAATCTGTTACCTATTGAAGATAAAAAATCTAAAGTAACTCATATCAAATTAAAAAATGGAGAGAAATTAATTCAAAGTTTTGATTTAGGAGATATAAATATTGATTTAGGAAGAGGGGCAAAAGCAGCGTATATTAAATTTGAAAACAAATTTCAGGTTTGGAAAATTATTGCTGATTTTATCGATATGGATTTGGATTGGCATAAGTGGACGTATAGCAATCTTTGGGATTTAAGATATGGAAGATTGATTGCCTCAAATGATGATGAGAAAGCCGAAAAACGTGCTGTTATTTTGATGCGAAATTTATTAAATACACCAATAATTAACGTTATTGATAATACTTCAAATTTAAAATTACTTAACTCATTAAATTTAATAATAGAAGATGAAAGTAATATAAATATTGATTTTTACGAAGCCGATAATAAATATTTTGCAAAATTTAATTTTGTAAAAATTAGTAATAATGAACATTTGAACTTTATTGCTAAATATTTATCAAATAAATTGCTTGAAATAGAAAAAGATAAATTGGAGAAAATCTTTGAACAATATGAATTATGAGAAAAAAATTAAAACACTAAAAAGTTGTGCCGCCTTAGTTAGTGTTTTAACATCTATAATTTTGTGTATCATAAAAGCTGTTGCTGTATACTTTACATCATCTTTATCTATTCTATCATCAACAATTGACAGTTTAACCGATGTTTTATCTTCTATGGTTACATTTATTGCGATAAAGTATTCTAATAAACCTCTAAATAGTATGCATCGCTATGGATATGGTAAAGCTGAATCTGTTAGTGCCTTATTGCAAGCAATATTTATAGCTTCTTCTGGAGCTTTTATTTTCTATGACGGAATAAAACGATTTATAACTCCTGTTGTTATAAAACAAACGAATATTGGTATTATTATAATGTTTATCAGTTTACTGTTTACATGCACTCTTATAATTTTACAAAACTACGTAATACGACAGACAAATTCCGAAGCGATAAAAGCTGACAGAGCTCACTATTTTGTAGACTTACTTACAAATATTTCAATACTCATATCTCTAAGCATTGTACATTATTACAATTTATATTGGTTAGATATACTTATTGCTGTTATTATTGCTGTTTATTTAATATTTAATGCTCTAAAAATAGCATATGATGCCCTTTCTGAAATTACAGATAAGGAGGTTGATAATGATGTTAAAATAAAAATTATTAATATTATAAACAATGAACCAGTAGTAAAAGGATTTCATGATTTTAGAACGCGAGTTTCAGGAATAAGAATGTTTATAGAGGTTCATCTAGAATTTGATGGCGAATTATCACTATTAAAAATACATTCTGTATCTGAACACATTGAAAATCAAATAATTTCATTATTTCCAACAGCTCAAATTCTTATTCATCAAGACCCTTATGGTATTAAAGAAAACCGTTTAGATCATGAGATTTCTGGCAAATGTGATATCTAACTTTTCTTTTTTTTCTGACTTTGTTGCATTATTGGTAATTTTATTAAAAAGGTTGTACCCTTTTCTAACTTACTCTTTACGCTTATATGACCTTTCATTTTTTCGATTAAACTACTTACAATTGCCAGACCGAGTCCTGAACTTTTAATTTGATCATTTGCAGAATAAAAGGGTTCAAATATATGTTTTATTTTGTCAGAATCAATGCCGACTCCGGTGTCTGATATATTTATTAATATGTGTTTTCTATCTTTCTTGCCGGTAATTCTCAATTCTCCTCCATTAGGCATGGCTTTTATTGCATTTTGTGTTAAATTTAGAATTATCATTTTAAAATCTGCTTCATTACCCCACAAAAGCACTTTGCTATCAAAATCTGTTATTATTGCTATTCCGTGTCGTTTTGCATCATAGTCTATCATTAAAATCATATCTTTAACAGCACTTGCAACATCTATTTGAGATACTTCATTTTCTGAATACTGTGCTAAACGTAAAAGACGTTCTGGAATTTTAACTGTTTCAACTAATTGATCGTGTGCTAAATTTAAATATTTTTTTAAATCAGGAAACTTATTAACATCATTATGTTTATCATCGATCAAACCCTCCAAAATAAGACGAATAGCCCCTAAATTATTTTTCATTTCATGAGCGATTGATGTTGATAAAAAAGCTAAAGAAGATACTTTTTGCTGATGAGAAAAGCGAACATCTTTACTTAAATCATGAATTGCTTCAACAATATAATAATCTTCATCATCCTGTTTCCAACGTAATTTTGCTGCATTTACGTATAATGGAATTTTATCTACTTCATGTATTGTATGTAAATAGTTTAGATTATTATTCTGTAAATCTCTAATTGGACAATTATATTTGCTTTGAGGACAAGCATCACAATTATAACCATATGCTTGGTAACATTTCTTTCCAACACAACTTTCTTTTATCTTTAATAATTTGTAAAAAGACGTATTGGCCATTATAACGTTATAGTTTTTATCAATAACCCTTATTCCATCAGGAATGGCATCTATTAATTGTTGTAAAAATCTTTCACGGGATCGTGTTGCTTCAATATTGTATTCAGCATTATCGAGCATATTATTGAATGTATTACACAAAATTGTAAATTCATCATAAAAACTTGATTTTGCCGGAAGTTGAATTCGGCTTGAAAATATTCCCATAGAAACTTTACGGCTTACATCTGTTAGTTTTTCAATGGGTCTTATTACCCAATAGTCTAGTAAAAAAATTAGTAATAATATGAATAAAATGACGATGAATAAACTAAATCCTACAATTTTAGCTCCGGTTATTATTGCTTCTCTATTATTATCATAGTTCTTCTGTAGTTCCGCATTTAACTTTTGTTCTCTTGTTAATTCTTTTTGTGTAAGATTTATATCTTGAGATGTTCTAGCAATCTTAGATGAAACTATTTCAGGGTATTGTTTGTTTAAATTTGCTAGCTCTTTTTTTAGTTTTATATTATCATACAGTAAATCAACAACATATTGATTTCTCATGTATACTAAATTTTGACTATCTTGTAGTTTTTGTGAATATAAGTTAATAAATATTACTAAAAATACAAAAACAACAAACAAAAGAAATACAAACAAACTATATAATATTTTTTTATTTAAGCTAAAAAACATTTTATCCTCTAAAATAACTCGTAAATTCTGTTTTTGATGAAATCTTAAGATATGGATTGCATTTTTTCTCTAATCCTAATGTTATTCCAACGATTGGTTCATTTTTTCTTCTTTTTTCTGTGATAAATTTTAAATATTCGTTACAATCAGTATTATCTGTTCTTAATGAATTGATATTAAACATTGTATATTCATGCCCAGGATAAAACTTTATATCATCAGGTAATGATTTTATTTTTTGCAAACTATTCCACATTTGTTCTGGTGTACCTTCAAATAATCCTCCAATACATAAATTAAAGAGAACATCTCCTGTAAATAAAATACTATCATTCGCAAAATACCATAAAATGTGGCCATTTGTGTGACCTTGCGTTAAAATAATCTGAGCTTCAGAATTTCCTAAATAGAACTTTTCATTATCCTGTAATGCTATATCAATAGCAGGTATTTTGTTTTTTTCTTCATCTGAACCAACAACTTTTAAATTATATTTATTTTTTAGAGCTATAGTTGCATTTGTATGGTCTTCATGATGATGAGTGATAAGCAAGTAAGAAGGAACAACCCCCAGCTCCGAACACTGGTCCGTGATTGCTTTTTCTTCCGATGCATCTATTATAGCTGCTGTTTTTGTTTCCTCATCTTCAATGATATATGAATAATTATCCATAAATCCCTTATTACATAAAACTGGAAATATTCTTAAACTCATTTTACATCCCTCAATTCAGGAAAATAGTCAGTTTTTACAAAATGATAGTAAGAGAATGTATAATCAATCATTCCAGCAATATTTTGCAAATTACTATCCTTTAACATCTTTGCGGCAAGTTGAGCACCATATGGCGGACGTTTCATTGTTCTACTTATGCGCCTAGCCTCTCTAAAATAGTCATAATTTATATGAGTATTGAGTTTTAAGGCTTTATCATATATACACTCCTCTAAGGAATTATATGCTTTATAGCGATACTCAGCATTTTCATCATCTAATGGTTTCATACCTTCATTTTGATACCATAGTTCTTCCAAATACAAAGCATTTCCTTCTATTGCAAAACGAGAACTACCCCAATTTGTATAAATTCCGGCGGTTGATATCATTAATGATAAAGGTACAACATCTACTTTATCTAATAACATTTTAATTAAAACAGGCATACGTTCTTCCGTTTTAAGACGGGTAAATGCATCATATTTTATGGCCATTTGCTCTATTAAATTTTTATCATCTTCGGTTAGTTTTTCACCACTATTATATTTATCAAATATATTTTCAACAAGTATTCTCTCTTTCAATATCTCTTCGTTTACTTTAAGAACTAACGGAATCATTATTCGTATAAATGTTTTATGTTTTTCTTCATTATCCTCAATATTTTTCCAATCTGATGGTAATTTTTTCATGTATATACGAGGAAATTTCATTCTGATTTTACTAAAATCTGTGAAATCTTGTTGTTTAAATAATTCTTCTATTTCTGAAGTTGTTGCAGAATCTACAAATATAGCACCATCTTTTTTTTTGGATATCATCTCTGCGTGTAAAGGTGTAACAACTAAAAATAAAAAAAATGTGAAAAATTTCATTAGTTTCATAATTACTCCTTTAGAGAAATACTCTTTATTTCCGGTATATATTTTAGTAATGTTTTAGCAATAACATTGTTTAATGTATTTTGAGCATATGGACAACCTGCACAGTGTCCCGTGAATTGAATATTAAGAATTCCATTAGAAAAATCATGTATTTTAATATCACCATTATCTCTGTTCAATGTTGGTCTAATAAACGAATCTGCAATAGCCTCTATTAGTCGGAGACTTTTTATGGGAGATACTAAAGATATTAACTCCCTTTTTTCATTTATAAAATCATCTATTTCTGCCAAAATAAGAGATTTTATATCATCTACATTGTTTGAATCCGTATATTTAATAGCAATTAGAATGTCAGTAATTAAACAATATTGAACACCATCTATGGAAAGAATATTTTTGATAAATTCATTATCAACTTGATTTTGTACATCAAACAATATTGCACTTGATATAGGAGCCAAGGGTTGAGGAGGAAAAAAGTTTATAATTTGCTTTGCAGATAAATCTTCGATTTTAATTTGCATTTTCATCCTTTGATAATAAATTACGAATTTTTTCTGCTGAAGATAGCGCTCTCGACAAATAATAATTCTGTATTATTAAATGGTTGGGAGAAAAAATTCCGTTAGGGTCTCCATTTCGAATCACAATTGTTTTGTACTCAGAAGCTTTTTTTAGTGAAGAAATCAAATAAGTCCATTCTGTATAAGCTTCACTTGAAAGAATGATTTCTTTAAAATCAAAAGCTAGAGCCTTACTTATTTGCCACATTGCAAATGCATATCCTCTATTATGGTAAAACAAATTATCAGCCTTAAAATCTACCCAATTAGAAGAATTCTCTTGCTGATGTTCTTCATTCTTATGAGTTAATTCTAGTAAACCCTTGCTTATTTTTTGTAAAATTCTATCTAAATCACTTATTGTTGGCACATATACACCATCTTGGTTAAATTTTCTTAATTCTTTTGCCGCCTTGCGATATTGCGAATTAGATGAAGGGGCTATGCTAAATGCACTTTTTTTAGAAAGCAACCAAACATATGGAGAGTAACGTAACAAAGTGTATGCTTCTTCAATATCCTTCTTTTGTTGTTCAGAAATTCCTATAAACTTCCTCATTGATGAGCTAATATCTCGAACTGCTTCAATTATACCCACTTGAAAATTAGGCATATTATCTAAAGCATAAGCCGGAAAAATTATTGGCAGATTTGGTGTCCACATTTTTCCATCAACTTCTCGTTTTATTATGAAGGCCATACTGTTTGTTGTCTCAAATTTAGATGTTTTCTCAGTAGGTATGGCGTATCCCGTAGAAACATCCATATTTTCAACAAATGTACTTCCTATTAGATAATAAAAAAACAAAAATGAGGGAACCGTCGTTAAAATTATTTTCCATGATGACGAAATCCATTTAGAGATTTTTTTTATAAAACGAATTGTTGTTTTCTTTAATTTTATTTTTTTTAATCTCATGTATATTTGACGAATCTTTTCCTTATATGGATAGGTTAGGAGCATCTTTACGATTTTATCCATTCTTTTTAACCAGATATTTTTTTCAACTTTATCTTTATTTAAGTATTCATCGTTCTTTTGCATTTTTACTCCTTATCGTTTTAAGGATTTCATCAAAATCTAATATATGGATTATTTTAGCCATTATCAGAAAAATTGCAAGAGCTAAGACACCTAATAAAAGCAAATAAATAAAAAGGTATGTTTTGCTATTAGATATATATGAATAGTTCATATATATTTGGCTATTTATTATCCAAATAATTATACCCATAAAAACAGAAACAAAACATATTTTGATAATTTTTTTTATAAGAATGTTTGAAACAAACCAATATTCTCTCTTTTTTAATCCATATATATATTGAAACAGCGAAACAAACGCTGATAATGTTGTAGCAATTGAAATACCTACATGCCCATATTTCCCCATTAGCAGTAAAATAAAAGATAAATTAGCTATAAATACGACCGCACTATATTTTACAGGTGTTATAGTATCTCCTCGAGCAAAAAAGTTAGGCATAAGTGCCTTTGTTATAACATAGCAAGGTAGACCTATAGAATAAGCCATAACTGCTTGAGATGTTTTTATTGCATCTAGAGAAGTAAACTTTCCATGCTGGAATAACAAAGAAACTATTGGCTCAGCCAAAACTATTAACAAAATTGCAGCGGGAAAAGATAACAAAACACCATATTCAACAGCCTTATCCTGAGTTTGTCTAGCCTCTTCAATTTGGTTATTTTTAAGATATTTGGATAAAATAGGTAAAAGGGCTACACTGATTGCAGCACCAACAACACCTAAAGGAAGTTGTTGTAAACGATTGGCATAATATAACCATGATATAGCTCCTGTTCCAACTAACGAAACTAAAATTGTATCAACCATCATGTTTATTTGATAGATTCCAGAACCAACCACGCCCGGAGCGATACGTTTAAACAATGTGCGTATTTCTGGATTTTGCAATATTTTGGCGATATGAATATAAGGAGGAATTTTTATATCTATGCGATGTAAAAAATATCTCAACCACAAAATTTCCAGCACTCCTGCTGTCGTTATTCCTAACGCAATTCCGTGCGCTGCAGTTGGCATGAACGGAACAAAAATAAAAGCTGAAAAGATCATTGTTAAATTAAGAATAATAGGTGCAGATGCCGGAGCTGCGAATTTTTCAAATGAATTGAGAATCCCCCCTTGAAATGAAACTATTGATATTAAAAGCAAAAAAGGAAATGTTATTCGACACAATTGTATTGCTAATGATACCTTTTCAGGATCATCTCTAAAACCCGGAGCCAAAATGGCAACAACAAAAGGCATAAATAACTCAAATATTAAAACAAATAGACCGACAAATATCACTAAAACAGACATTGCTTGGGCTGCAAAAAATATTGACTTTTTCTTCCCTTCTGCCACTAATTTTTGCGAAAACAACGGTACAAAAGCACTCGTAAAAGCTCCTTCTGCAAATAAACTTCTGAATAAATTAGGCAATTTAAAGGCAACCACAAACGCATCAGATAAAGCTCCGGCTCCTAACATATTAGCCAAGACCATATCTCTAAGAAAGCCAGTTATTCGACTAATAAGAGTTAAACCGCCAAATGTAGCAACAGATTTAAACAAGGACATAATCTTCTCATTTCTTTATTTTGTTTTTTACAATATAAGATATGCACATTTTATTGTATAATGAAATGTGCAAATTTATAACAAATAATTGTATATAACCATATTAACTCTTGACAAAATATTTTACACATGTTATTGTTAGACAAAATAGTTAAATATTAAAGGATTTGAATATGTCTGAAAAAAATAACAAATCAACATTAAGACAGCGTTTTGCATCCGATAACCCGGTTTTAATTGCTAGAGCAGAATATGTAACTGTAGCGGCGGAACCATATGCAAAGGCTTATTTTAATGGTAATGATAATAAATATGAAGGTGCTGTCTTGAGTTCGGTGAAAGAGAGTGAAAATGTGCAGTCTCCTTCAAGATCTGTTTTATATGCTGTAGAAAAAGGATTTAGTCCTATTGCGAAAGGAACTAACGAAAGTGTTAGGGCTGATCAAATAAAGATAAATAGAATGAATATTACGGCAATGTCGACAGATAAAGGAAATTCATTATAATTTGCAAAGCCCTCTAACGGGCTTTTCTTGTATGTATAGTTTTATAGAATGTCCGAAAAAAGGGATCCCTTTTTTCGGACATAAATTTACTACTTTTTTCTTTTCCTCTTTATCGTAAACTCAATATGTTAAAAAAATATTTATACTCTAAAAAATGTCCGAAAAAAAGGATCCTTTTTTTCGGACATTTGAAAGGAATTTGAAATGAATAAAATGTGTAGAACCAACATCCAATCAGGTCGTTCAATGATTGAAATGCTAGGAGTGCTCGCTATTATCGGTGTACTTTCCGTGGGAGGTATTGCCGGATATTCTAAAGCCATGATGAAGTTTAAAATCAATAAAACCATTGATCAAGTTTCGCAAATTATAGCAAATACATATACCTTTTATTCACGGTATAAAAATTATAGTAATTTAAGCCCTAAAATTGCATATAAAGTAAATTTAGCACCAAAGGAAATGTTTGAACTATCCTCTGGTAGTTATGCGATGACCAATGTTTTTGGCGGGAGAGTTGCGTTAACATCTGTTTCTATAAATGATATGTATTCCAAAGATGACAAAACATTTGCATTATCATTCTATGGCCTTCCGGAAGAGGCTTGTATAGAATTATCTACATATGATTGGGAAGCATCAGGTATTAGATTGATTTATGTGTCTGCAAGACATGGTGAAGAAGTAGTATCAGATGATCTTTACGCAGGATGCAAAGGAACAATAAATGCTAAAGGAGCCATTGCTTGTGCAAAAGGATCTGTTCTCTCAACACCAATGCCCATTGATGTTGCTGTAGATGTTTGCTCCGGAAATAACAATAGTGTTATTTGGAAAGCGTATTAAAACTTATAACATACAAAAAACACCCCTAAGTATAGGGGTGTTTTTTGTTACTCTACAATTTATTCTGCAGAAGCTTCTTGAGCTTTTTCTGCTTCAGCTGCAGCTGCCTTTTCTGCTGCAACACGTGCTAAATCTTTAGCACCTTTAGCATTTACATCTCTATCAACCAATTCAATAATTGCCATTGGAGCGCAATCACCATAACGGAATCCAGCTTTTAATACTCGAGTATATCCGCCATTACGCTCTTTATAACGTTCTGCTAAAGTTGAGAAAAGCTTAGAAACTACCTCATTATTACGCAAAAAACCTGCTGCTAAACGACGACTATTTAAATCACCTTTTTTAGCATAAGTAATCATATTATCAGCGAAAGTTCTTAATTCTTTTGCTCTTGTTAATGTTACTGTGATTTGTTCGTGTGTTAATAATGCGTTTGTTAAATTAGAGAACAAAGCTCTTCTTTGACTTTTTGGCATATTAAATTTTCTATGTCCATCACCATGTCTCATGATGTAATTCCTTTCAATTTTCTCTGTGCTTTGATGTGCAAAGCGTATCAACAAAGGCTTTTACTACGGTGGCGCAAGCGCTCATACATAAAAGCCAACTAAATTTCGCGTTTTGTTTAACACAAATATTTATTTAAATCAAGAAGATTCTTAAAAAATAGAAAAAATCCCCGATTGAGGGGATTTTATTCTAAAGTGCATGTATTATTTATGAGATTCAATCCAATCTTTAATTGTAGACTGTGTGCTTAATCCCACTTTTGTATCAATTTGTTTGCCATCCTTAAATAAAAACATTGTAGGAATACTACGAATCCCGAATTGACTAGCTGTTTCAGGAGAGTCATCTACATTCATTTTATATATTTTAACGTCACCATTGAGTTCGTTATCTAAAGCCTCTAGAATTGGTCCTAATTGACGACAAGGACCACACCATTCTGCCCAAAAATCAACTAAAACTAATCCTTTTGAATTTAATACATTTTCAGAAAATTGGCTATCTGTTAATGGTTGTGTCATTTCTTATCTCCTAATTATTTTACTAGTATATTATATAATCATTTTGTTTCGATATTAAAGTCTCATAAAATAAATACAATACTTTTTTTACGATACTCGCATTAATCTTGTTTCATTAGTCCATAATATGTATGTTTCTATCAACTTGTTTGGATATATTTTCTTTATTAATTTTGCATATGTATCTAATTGAATAATATAATTTTTAGGAGTTTGATCTAAAGTTTGTGCTGCGGGACGGTTGGTTTTATAATCTATTATCATAATTTTTTCCGGTAATATTACTAATTTATCAATTTGTGCTGAAATTATTTTACCCTCAACCTCGCCAAAAACAGGAACTTCTGAAAATGAATTTTCACCAAAAATTTCGGTAAATTCAGGATTATTTATAAGAGATAATACTTCTTTCTTTATTTGTTTTTTCTGATAATCGCTAAATTCATTAGCATTTTTATATAAAAATTCATCAATAATTTTATCTCTCTCTAATTTATTGCGTGGTAAAAATTGCAAAAGTTTATGTATTAAAAATCCTCTACGATAATAATTACCTTCTTCACTCAGTGGTGATGAAGAATCTATATCTTCCTCATCTTCTATTTTTGATGGTGTATACGGCTTTGATAGTAAATCTTCTTCTTTTGCGTTTTGATAAATCCAATCTTCTGTTTCATATTGTAATATTTTATTTTGAGATCTTATATCTATTTTTTTGGATATCAGTTCAGGAACCTCATTTATAAAATTATCTCCTTCTTCCACGCCATTAAGCTTTAAACATTCTGAACACATTTTATACCACGATTGTTCGTTAATATCCTCGCTATTAGAATAACCACATATTATTAGTCTGTCTTCTGCTCTAGTAAGAGCTACGTAAAGTAATCGACGATATTCTTCTAATGATTTTTGATAATTTTCTTGTTTTATACGATTACAAATTTCATCATAACTATCTTTATTCAATGGATAATAAGCCATATTGTTATCCCATAGCAGCGCCTGTTCGCTTTTAGATGTTTTGCAATGAACTGTATCCGGTAAAAATACTATTGGAGCCTGTAAACCTTTAGATCCATGGACTGTCATTATTCTAACAGCATTGTTATCCTTTTGTTCTGTTTCTCTCTTAACTTCGACTGAACTGCTATCTATCCAGCTAATAAAACCTTGTAGTGTTGGAATATTTTCTCGTTCATACGATATTGTTAAATTTATAAATTCATCTAATGCATCCTCTATTTCTATCCCCATTCTTTCAATAAATTTATAACGACCATTCATTTTCGTTAACACATAATTGTATAATTCATATGGACGCACATTATCCGTCATGTCTAATAACTGTTGAAGCTGTTTGTATATATCAATATATTTATGATTATTACCCAATCTGCTCCACAATAAAGCATCACCTCTATTATAACATAACTCTATTAAATCATCATCATTAAGACCAAACAGCGGAGATTTCAAAATTTCTGCTAATGATAAACAATCATTCGGTAGAAGTAGAAATTTTCCTAAAGATATTAAATCATGTACAACTATTTGATCTGTTAATTTTAACTTATCCGCGCCGGAAACATTTACACCAATATCTTTACACGCTCTAACAAATTCATCTACAAAATTTCTACGAAGTTGGACTAATACCATGAAATCTCTATAGGTTAAGGGATTTGATGAGCTTTGACTGTTAGTAACCATTTGCTGAATTCTTTCTGCAACGGCTTTTGCTATTTTACTCTTTATTGATGTTTCAGAACTCATTTCTACCGGAGGAAGCCAATATTCAGCCTTATTCTCTTTTTTATCGGCAATGAATAATGGCCATAACTCTACTTTTCCATATTCTCCTGTCCTAAATGGAATATGATTAACTTTTTCGCCTTTTGCAACAACACCTTTAGATATTTCATCTGATGAAAACAATTGATTGACCATCTCTAAAATAGCGGCAGAAGAACGAAATGATACAGCTAAATTGACTCTCTTAAATGATGATGCCGCTTTTTGTGCAAAATATTCTGACATTATATCAAACTTATCAGGGTCTGCCCCCTGAAAACTATAAATAGACTGCTTTCTATCTCCAACGACAAAAACTGTACGATTTCTTTCGTTAGCTCCTTCTCCTGCAAAAAATTCTGAACTTAGTGATTTGATTATTTCCCATTGATTTGGTGAAGTATCTTGAGCTTCGTCAACTAAAATATGATCTATTCCTCCATCAAGTTTGAATAAAACCCATGATGCAACCGAATTATCAGATAATAAATCTCTAGTAATTAACACTAAATCATCAAAATCAAGTATTGAATTTTGTTGCTTATATTCAGTGTATCTATTTATGAAATCGTTTGCTATTGTGAACATAGCTTTACTTGATTGATAAAGGTGTGCTTTTTTTATTTTTTCTTCCAAAATTAATAGACGCTCTATCTCATTATGTAATCTATTTAATATGTTATTGTCCGATAATTGAGCCGATTTTGTGGCTAATTTTTTATCCGATAATCCTTCGTTTTTTCTGCTTAAATGCAAACCTTTATAATAATCATAATCATCTACACTTATACCTTTATTTAATATAATTTCTAACTTTTCTGCCTTTTCAATATCTGTTGGAGTACCACATAACCATGCTTTTATGTTTGCTCTTAAATCAGAAATACATATATTTTTCATGAATGACGCAATTAGACTTTCTTCTGTTTCGTCATCGCTTATTCCAATTTTTTGAGATAAATTTTTACAAAAATCATTAAAATTATTGTATTTACGTAGTAAGTCAGCAATTTTTGTTCTGTTTATAATTATAGAATCCATGATTTTAGGAAATTTGAATTCAGATATGTTATCTATTAAATATTGAAGAGCTATAGATATTTCAGATGAAGAATTATTTTGAGCTTCATTTATCAATTCTTTTTGAATTCGCGATAAAACCTCCATTCTTCCAATGTCTTCTAACACATTAAAGTATGGAGATATACCTGCTTCTAATGGAAAACGCTTTAATACTTCTTGGCAAAAACTATGTATTGTTTGTATCTTTATTCCTCCGGGAGTATCTAAAAGTATTGCAAATAGTGTTCTTGCTGTCTGTTTATAACGTTTTAAATCATCAATACTATTAATTTCATCCCCTAAAAGAGAATATAGATCTTTTTCTAATTTATCATCACTTATTATTGACCATTTACTCAACCGCTCAGAAATACGAGTATTCATTTCCACAGCCGCCGCTTTAGTATATGTTAAACAAAGTATTCTTATTGGATTAACATTATTAAGAAGTAGTCGTAATACTCTATCTGAAAGAACTTTAGTCTTTCCTGTTCCAGCAGATGCCTCAACCCATATTGTATTTTGAGGATTTGCAGCCATTATTTGCTGATTTGTTGCCAACATTCCCCTTTCTTGGCGTAATTTTTTAATATCTTCTATATCAATCATTTTCCTCATCCTTTACAGACCATTCTAAATAACGAGATAAATGATCATAATCTGAATATTCAGGTGCTTCAGACGGGTTTGGTTTTGCTAAATAAGCTGTACTTTTAAAATCAAATAGACTTATTAAACTCTGAATACGTTCTTTAATGACTTCCATTGATTTTTGACTCTCTTGTTCATTTAATAAAACTTCTTTTGTTCCTAATTTCCAATTTCTAAGGCTTTTTATCGGCATCCCCTTTACATCGCTAAATCCACCATTTTGAGCAATTAAACCTTCTATGGAAAGTTGCGGAGCCATTCCTGTTATTATTTCTGATTTAGAACGAGTATTACCTGTTTTGTAATCAATAATATTGACTTTTCCATCAATGGTTTCATCAACTCGATCAGCCTTTGCTGTTATCATAAATTCACCAGCTGGAGCTATAAATTTAATGTTTCCTTCTATCTCGTTGTGGATTATTTTTATATCTTGACGATATGTAGTCTCTGTTTTAACTATCCAATCAACCATCTTTACAAATTTGCTCCACCAAAAAGCTCTAATTTCTGGACTTATCTTTTTTGCAAAAAATAAATTTTCACCTAATTTAAGAATTTCATCTTTCGCATTTTCAGGATATCCTTCTTTATGTTTATTATTAAAATCCTCTATAATTTTATGGAATAGATTTCCAAAATCTCTAGACTCTAAGTTTTTATCCAACTCCTCTAAAGGATATAATTTTAAAATATATTTTGCAAAAATTGTATATGGATCTCTCATTAATTTTTCAAAATTACTTGCAGATAATTTTCGAGGACGCATAGAAACATCTGGTGTAGGACAAGGTGGAGTTATTTTTTTAATTTGTGTTGCTCTTTCTAAATTTTTAGCCCAGAATGAATACCTCGTGTCATATAAATGTGCATAACATTCTTTATTTTCATTATAATTTGCCGATAAAACCGTCTCAAAACGTAACCACCAACGAGATTTATTTGTAGGAGTACCGTCAATTCTATCTGCTCTGGTTAAAAAAACTTCAGGAGAATGCAACAAATGAGCAAAGTCTGATGCCATCACCCCTATTGAACGTTCAGGCAAGGGAAATCCAAACTGTTTTTTCATTGGTCTGGACATCCATAAATCTGCATTTGGAATTTTAGGCCAAGTACCTTCGTTTACTTCACCAATAATTATTGTATCGTAATGTGCTAAACGAGCCTCTATTGGTCCGAGAATCTTTACACGCGGATGCATTCCAAAATTAGTTCGTACATTTTGTTCAATAAGCATTTTTTCAAGAAATGGTAAATAATCATTTGGGGAAATGTTATTCATTATTTCACAATTTGCAAGAAATTCACTAACAAACTTTCCGGCTATTTTTCCGGCCTCTTTTCTCCATATGATTTTTTCTCCACTTTTGTTTGGAGTGTTTGCTAATGTTTCAGCAACCTTAATATGCTCAATAAATATAGATTTTAAGGATATTTTAGGAGTTTGGTATAAATCTATTAATGACTTAAATGTAGAATAAAAAGAATCTAAAAACTTTTGTTGTTCTTCAGATAAACTTATTTCCTTTCGCCACAAAACTTCTATATTGTAAATAAGTTTTTTATATTCAGATCTTTCCATTGAACAAGAAGTAAATGGATGTTTTAATAGAGTTAATATACTTTTTTGCGAAAAATTTTCAATTAATACATTAATGATTAGTCTTAAATAAATTCCAATAGGAGTAAGAGATAACGGTTGTCCGGCAGAATCATCTGCGATAATTTCCCATTTTTTTAATTCTGCAATAACTCGTCGTGATAAATTTCTATCTGATGTTACTAAAGCAGTTGTTTTTTCTGGTACTTCTAAATTGTGACGAATTATTAATGCTATTGCTTGCGCTTCTTGGCGAATATCATCGCAATTTACAAAATGTATATTTTTAAGTGCATCGTCTGAAATAGGATTAATTAAAAGTTGACGCCATAATGAAGATGTTTCTGCCGGTCGCATAATTTCAGAAACAAGTTGTTCTCTAGGTGTTATTTTCTGATTATTAATATCCGAAATTAGATTTCTATTAATCTGAAGATAGTCTAATAGCTCTTTTATTTCATATTGGGGATGATTCTCATCAATTTTATTCCATGTGCTATCTTCTAAATATTTATCAACTCCATATAAATAGACCTCACCATTGGGCATATTTATTACTGTTTTTACGAGTTCTTTGAGTATTGGAAAAGCCGCAGTTGTACCAGCAATAATAATTTTTTGATCCTTTAATTCCTTTTTCCACAAATTTATCTCTGCTTGAAGTAACTTATTTCTTCTATCAATAGAATCAACAACTCCTCTTTCCTGTAAAATTTGTGGCCAATATTGAATAATAACATCCAATAGTTTTAAAGTTTCTTGCCAATGCTCTGCAAATTCGGTTGGGACAATGTTTTTGATTTGCGAAAAATCAAGATTTTCGTTGTACGCAAGGTCAATAAGTTCTGATAGATTTTCAGCCAAACTGTATGATTGAGCCAACGAAATTTGTTTTACTCCATATTCAACAGGTTTTTGCATTATAAGACGTGTTAAAAGTAAAGCTCGTTCCATTTTGCTGATTACAGGAGATAAAGATGATAAAACTTCGGTGCTTCCACTTAAAAATACTTCATCTTCCTCTACATCTGCGATAGGAACTATTCGTGGTAATATTGTAGGAATTTTCCCTTTTTGACGAACAAATGCAGATGTTAGACTTTGGCAAGCTCTACGATTTGGCAATAAAAAAACGAGTTCAGACAATTTATCTGGTTTGTCCTGATACTCATTTAAAAACTTAGACGCTATTACATCAACAAAAGATAAATGAGCATTTACATTATATATTTTTGGCTCACACATATAAAATATCTCTATTGCTTCTCTAAATACTGTTTAAATTTTTGTAAGGCTCTGCCTCTGTGAGATATTTTATTTTTATCTTCCTTTTTCATTTCTGCAAAACTACATTCATATCCTTCAGGAATAAATATCGGATCATATCCGAATCCACTAGTACCATTTGGTTTATCTGCAATTTTTCCGTTTACAATTCCTTCAAATAATTCATATTTTCCATCAGGAAAAGATAAAGAAATAACACATGAAAAATGTGCTGAACGACTTTTTATTGAACTTTTTTCCATTTCAGATAATAGCTTTTGCATACCTTTTTGAAAATCTCTATCTGGAACATATCTGGCTGAAAAAACACCGGGAGCTCCATCTAAGGCATCAACACATAAGCCGGAATCATCGGCAATACAAGGTAATCCGAATTTTTTTGCTAAAGTTTGCGATTTTAACAATGAATTTTCAGCAAAAGTTGTTCCTGTTTCCTCTATATCCGGAAGCTCCATATCAAGAGCTGACTTTATATTTATACCCAGGGGTAACAATATTTGTTTTACTTCCGCTATTTTTCCTTCATTGTGACTTGCAAACAATATTTCTTTAATTTTCATGTACTACTCCTAAAACTCTTTTCTGTTCGCAAATTAAATTGTTTATTCCTATCTTTGCCAAACGAAATAACTCGTTAAATTCTTCTTCGTTAAAAACAGAACCTTCTGCTGTTGCTTGAATTTCAATTATTTTCCCTGTTTCCGTTAATATGAAGTTTGTATCTGCATCTGCAGTAGAATCTTCATCATAATCAAGGTCTAAAACTGGTTTACCATTACATATTCCACAAGAAACAGCAGCAATATTTTCTTTTATAGGATTACAGGATATAATACCTTTTTCTATTAATGACTGAAATGCAATATATAGAGCAACGAATCCACCTGTTATTGATGCTGTTCTTGTACCTCCATCTGCTTGCAATACATCACAATCAACATGAATGCATATATCTTTCATTCGCGTTAAATCTGTGGCGGCACGTAACGATCTACCTATAAGACGCTGTATCTCATGCGTTCTACCTCCAACGCCTCGTGTTTCACGTGAAATACGGGTTTGTGTTGAACGTGGTAATAGGGAATATTCTGCAGTTATCCACCCTTTTTCCTGCCCTTTTAACCATGAAGGCACATTTGTTTCAACTGAAGCTGTACATAAAACATGAGTGTTTCCACATTTTATGAGACATGAGCCTTCTGCATATATATTAACATTTGGGATGATTTCTATATCTCGCATCTGCTCAGCTGTTCTACCATTTTTTCGCATATTATTCCTTTTTACTATCTTTTATTTTATGTATTTTTATTTTCTTTAATTGATTTCTTGTTCTGTTTATTATTTCAAATTCAAATCCTTCAAATATAAATTTTTGTCCTTGTTCTGGTATGCTTTGAGCCATTTCCAATAGATATCCTGCAATTGTTACTGCTCGTTCATCATCAATATTCCAATTAAATTCTCGATTTAATTCGCGGATAGTCTTCTGCCCATCAACAACATAATATCCATCTCCGGTCTTTTTTATTTCATTTATATCATCAGCGTCTGATTCATCCTCTATGTTTCCGACAATCTCTTCAATAATATCTTCGAGAGTAACAATTCCTTCTAAAGAACCGTATTCATCTACTACAAGTGCAAAATGTTCACGACGGTTTTGAAATTCCTGCATTTGTTGTAATAGTGATGTTGTTTCGGGAATAAACCAAGGATCAAACAATAGTTCTTGGATGTTCAAATTGTTGATATTATTTTTATTATTTAAACAAGCTTTAAGAAAATTTTTAACTCGTATTATCCCTATGATATTTTCGGGCTTATCTTTGTAAACTGGTATACGAGAATATCTGCTGTCCTTAACTTTTTCGATAATTTCATCAATTGGCAAATCTATATCAATGGAGTATATATTTCGCCTGTGTTTCATTACATCATAAACTTGTATCTCCGACAGATCAAATACCCCTTTAAGCATTTCTTTTTCTTCTTTTATCTCAGTACCATCATACATGCATATAGCACCTCTAATCTCAGAAATTTTCGCTTCTTCAGAGCAGCTTTCTTTTATCCCAAACAACTTAAATGAAAAATAAACTATTTTTTGTAAAATATAAACAATCGGCGTAAAAAACCACATCCAAAAGCTCATAAAAGGTGCAACGAATAATGCAGCTTTATTACTGTTTTCAACAGAATAACTTTTTGGCAACATATCTGTATATATCAGAATCAAAAAAGTCATTATAAGTGTAGCATAAGCAACACCCTCTACCCCAAACATCTCTAATAAAAGTTGAGTTGTTAAAGCCGTGCCAAGAGTGTTACAAATATTTGAACCAATTAGGGTTGTTATAACAGCTTTACTTCGACGAGCAAGAATATTCAATACTATTTTAGCCCGAACGTTATGCTCATTTTTTTCTTTATCAACCATATATGCTTCAGAAGCGCCGGTTAAAGCACTTTCAGAGCCAGAAAAAAAGGCAGACAAAACTAATGTTATAATAATTGTTATTATTGTTATTATCATCTCACATCCTGATTTTTGTTGTTACACAAAGATTTATGATAAAAATTATGAATCGCCGATACGACGCGTTTTACAGTATTCTCAACCTTTTCATCGCGAGTTTCCACAATTATATCAGCTTCAGAATAAAAAGGATATTCTTCTGCTATATATTCCTGAAGCTTTGCCTTCACCGTATCATTATCTCCAAGCAAGAAAGGTCTTCTCGTTCGTCCTGCAGTACGATGATAAAGTGTATCTATATCAGCTTTCAGCCAGATAGTTAAAGCCTTTTCCTTCGCCAACTGACGAGTTTGGTTAGCCACAAAAGAACCTCCTCCGGATGCTAAAACGCAGGGCTGTCCCTGAAGTAACCTCTTCATCACACGCTCTTCACCTGCTCTATATTCTTTTTCACCAAAACACTTCAAAACATCAACCAGCGATAACCCAGCCGCTTTTTCTATTTCTTGGTCCCCATCGACAAAAGGTAAAGACAATTTTTGCGCCAATCTTTTCCCAACACTTGTCTTTCCACTTCCCATTAAGCCGACCAATAAAATTATTTTATTTATTTTAGACATTTTCCTTGTTCAACTTTATTCTAACTATTGACCTTAGGATATAACCTTGTTAGGATATAATCAATCTTTTTTTAACAATTTATGAGGAAAAAATGAGAAGATTATCTTCAAAACAAAATAAATCTAGTGTTGTTTTTTATGCAATAGTTTTGACAGTAATTTTAGGAGGAGTTTTTATAATTACGCAAGAAATAAATATTCCAACAAATAAAGTCTCTCAAGAGATTCAATTAAATATTGAAAAATAAATAATGACGGACAATTACGTAGACTTATTTTTAGATATGATGGTTTCAGAGAAAGGAGCATCAATCAATACGATTAATGCTTATGAAAGAGATATAAAACAATTTTTAGAACAAAAATGTATTTATAACATTGAAGATATATCTAAAGATGTTATTGAAGATTTTATGCAAACATTATTTGAAAGAGATTTCGCACCCAAAACTATTGCCAGAAAGCTATCTGCCATAAAGGAATTTTGCAAATTTCTATTTTCTGAAAAAATTATAAGAAGCAACCCATCTCAAAATATTTTATCTCCTAAGCAAGAAAAACCCCTTCCTAAATTTTTAAGTCTTGAAGAAATCGAATTACTAATTAGAACAACTAAAGAATCTAGTGATTATCGCATAAGAAGAGTTTCTGTAATGATAGAATTGATGTATGCTACAGGCCTTAGGGTTTCAGAGCTTGTTGCGTTGCCATTAAGTGCTATTAATTTTCAAAAAGGTGTAGTTTTTGTTTTAGGAAAAGGTAGCAAGGAGAGAATCATCCCTATAGCGAACAGAACTTTAAGTGCATTACAAAATTATATCTCTTTCAGATGTCGTTTTATTAAAAGTAATACTGTATCTCCATGGCTATTCCCTTCAGTTACTGCTTTAGAAAAGCATTTTACCAGAGATGCCTTTTACAAGGATATAAAAAAAGCGGCTGTTGACTGTGGAATATACCCAAGTCGCGTATCTCCTCATGTCTTACGACACTCTTTTGCTACACATCTATTAAATAATAATGCCGAATTAAGATCAGTACAAAAGATGTTGGGCCACGAAAGCATATCAACAACAGAGATATATACACACTTAACAACCCAAAGGCTGAAAGATGCAATATATTGCAAACATCCTTTAGCAATGAAAAAATAGGAATCTTAATGGCAAAAAATAAACTACATATAAAAAAAGAGCATACCTTAGATGATTTAACTAGCGTTTCACAAACCGTATTGCCGCTAGCAAAGCAACTATTAGGCTTGGACGGAATGGTTATTATAGACCTTATATCAAATTGGGATAACATTGTTGGAAAAACAATTTCGCAATATTCTCTTCCTCAAAAAATATTTTTCAAAAAAGGAGAAAGAATTAATGGTTGCTTAGAGATTATATCTTTAAGCGGTGCTTTTGCAATGGAAATACAACAAAATGAAAAACTTATTATAGACAAGGTAAATACTTTCTTTGGATATTCCGCAATAAATAAGTTAAAAGTTATACAAAATAGCTGCCCCAATGATTTTTTAATCAATAAAAAACCCATTGATAATGTGAAAAAAAATCTTGTAACTGATGAAGAAGAAAACTATATTACGGAATTAACAAGTGGTATTGATAATTCCACATTGAAAGATCGATTAGAAAAGTTAGGACGTGCTATTTTCAGCAATACAAAAAAATAGGAGTAATACAGTGGATATTTTAATAAAAAAAATAAGCAATATACTATCTCTTATCTTGATATTTGTTTTTTCTGCTGTTTTTTATTTTAACTATAAGGGGTTCATCTTAACTCCTGATGGCAATATTGTTCTAAAGGTTAAACCAGCCCAAGCTGCTGAACGTAATGGAATTGCGACAATTTTACCAAAAGATATCAGTTTAAATGCTTCTAAACAATTTGCTATCGGTTCATTAAATGCTCCACTAACTCTATACGAATATTCATCATTGGGGTGTCCTCATTGTGCAGATTTTCATAAAGAGATTATACCGTTACTGAAAAGAGATTATGTAGAAAAAGATTTGTTACGAATTGTTTTTGTAAATTTTCCTTTGGATAAAAAATCAATGAAAGCAGCTATGATTTCTTTTTGCATGACAAACGATAAATATCATGATTTCATCGACTTAATGTTTTCAAAACAAAAAGTATGGTGGCTAGCAAATGATGACGATGCTTTATATGATTATGCTTCTCAATTGGGATTGAATAGAGATGAGGTTACATCTTGCATGAATAATGATAATATTGCCAAAGAAATTATTGATGATAGACAACAGGGTATAAATCAACTTTATATGGAAGGAACTCCTGCTTTTTTAGTTAATGGAAAAGATGGTAATGAAATTATTTACGGTGTTCCTGACTATAATGAGCTGAAAAAGTATATAAATTCCAGATTAGATAGAGTCAAAATGGAACAATGAGGTATAATATGAAAGAATACCCAAAAGACATTATGGATATAGATGATAGAATAAATGATGCAAAAAAAAAGAGAAGGATAAAAAATCAACATTTATCCGACAATAGTAAAGTATTAGCATATTCTTTCAGAGCGGCTATGGAATTTGTTTCGCCAGTACTTGTTGGCTTGTGTATGGGTTATTTTTCTGATAAATGGCTTGGATTTAAAGCTATTTTTACAATCGTGTTTTCATTGTTTGGATGTTTAGCGGGAATGCTAAATGTATATAGAATGGCTAAAGAGTTTGATAATGATTTGAAGGATAATAAATAATGGCAAATCCTTTGGAACAATTTGAAATAAAAAAAATCACGGATTTGAACTCGCTAGGAGTTGATTTATCGTTTACAAACTCATCATTGTGTATGGTTATAACATCTATTTTTATTGTTCTTTTTTTAGGAATTTGTCTTAATAAACGAACCATTATTCCTTCAAAAGCTCAAGCTTTTTCAGAGGCAATTTATGACTTTGTCGGAAACATCATTGGTGAAACTTTAGGTAAAGATGGTTTTAGATATTTCTCATTTGCATTTGCTTTATTTACATTTATTGCTGTTGGAAATATTTTAGGTCTATTTCCGTATAGTTTTACATTTACATCTCATATTGCTGCGGTAGGAGCACTATCTTTCTTCTGCCTATTGGTAAATATAATATTAGGGATGAAAAGAAGAGGGCTTTCTTATTTAAGAACATTTTTACCACATGGAGTTCCTTTGATTATGGCTCCCTTAATTGTTCCAATAGAGATGATTTCCCTCGTGTCTAAACCATTCAGCTTAACAATTCGTTTGGCTGTAAATATGTCTGTAGGACACATAATATTAAAAGTTTTGGGTACATTTATCGTTGCAATGAGTTTTTGGGGTTTTATTCCTCTTATTGCAGATATGGGTATTGTTATGTTTGAATTATTTGTAACTCTATTACAAGCGTATATATATACAACACTCAGTTGTGTATATTTAAGCCAAGCAATTAGTGAAGAACATTAATTTTTATAAAGAAAGGAAAAACAATGGAAAATGAAATTTTGCAAGATAAAAGTTTAGCTTATGTTAGCGCCGCTATTTGCGCTTTAGCGATGACAGTTGCTGCATGGGGATTAACTAAATTATGGGTATCATTGATAGAAACTGTAGGAAGAAACCCTCAAGTAAAAAAAGATGTAACACTATTCGGTTTTATTGGTATGGGTTCTATTGAAGCTGTTGCTTTATATATATTAGTTGTTGCTATTTTGATGATTATATAAATGGAAATTTAATATGCCGCAGTTGGATTTATCGTCCTTTGCCTCTCAGGCTTTTTGGGTCATTCTTTGTTTTGGTTTTCTATGGGGAATGCTTGCAATTTTTATAACTCCTAAAATTGCAGATATAAAAGAACAAAGAAAACGAAACATAAATGAATATATAATGAAAGCTGAAGAACTAAATCTACAAGCTAAAAAATCATTAGCAAAATATAGAGAAGCTCTTGCAGAGGCAAAAAAAACTGCAGAATTTGAAATGCAAAAAGGTAAGGAAGAATTAATTAACTTTTTAAAAGATCAAGAACAAAAGTCGCATAAAGAATTAAATAAAAAAATTGCCGAGAATGATTTGATATTAGCTAAAGAAAAAAAGGAAGCGTTATTGAAAGTCGAAAAAATTGCTGAAGATTTAGCATTTGAAATTGTTCAAAAATTGGGATTTTCATCAATATCAAAACAAGATATCAAAAATAGTAAAAAGGAAAAAGCATATGAATAACCTGGAGGATAATGAGGTTATTGAGCAGATAACAAAAGAATTTGAGAGTGATACAGATTTAATTAATGCCACTCAAAATGTTATAATTAATGCCGCTGAGAATGTTTCTGATGTGTTAGATATTTCTGCAAATGCGGATATTATCGTTAATAATCATCCTTTTTTTATAGATGTTGAGTTTTGGGTTGGAATGTCTTTTGTTTTAGCAATAATTGTTTTGTTAAAACCAATGAGAAAATTTATTAATAATGCTCTACAAAACAAAATAGATAATGTAAAAAAAGATATTGAAGAAGCAAAAAAACTGAGAGATGATGCTCAGCAGTTGTTAGCTAATTATGAAAGAAAGTTTATTAATACAGAAGCAGAAGTTGCTAAGATATTAAATCAATCTAAAGAAAATTTAAAAAATTTGCAAGATGATGAAATATCAAAAGTAAATTCTTTCCTAAAAAATAAAAAGAAAGAAGTGGACTTGAAAATTGCTGTAACAACTAAAAAAATTAGAGATGAAATCAATTTTTCAGCCAGTTCATTAGCTATTGATTACGCTAAAAATACTATAGAAAAATTTTTGGTTAAAACAGATAAAAGTCAATTAATTGATGATGCAATAACCGACTTAGATATTTTTAGAAAAAAATCACTATAATAAATTTTTTTGCTGATAAAAATTTTATCACAACAAAAAAAGCTCACAAATTGCGAGCTTTTTTGTTTTCATAGTTTTACAACTATAATTCTCCGGCAGCATATCTTTTTGCCATGTCTGACAATTTAATTGCTTTAATTTTATCAGCATTGCCAGCGGCTCCAAATGAAATGTAGCGAGCTTCGCAAACTTTTTGCATTTCTTCAATTGCTGGTTTTAAATATTTGCGAGGGTCAAATTCTCCCGGATGCTCTGCAAATAAGCGACGAATAGCACCTGTAATAGCCATACGAGAATCTGTATCAACATTTACTTTACGAACTCCTGATTTTATACCTCTTACAATTTCTTCAACAGGTACACCGTATGTTTGAGGAATTTGTCCGCCATATGCATTAATTAAATCTTGTAATTCTTGTGGTACAGATGAAGATCCATGCATTACTAAATGAGTATTTGGTAATTTTGCATGAATTTTTTCAATAACATCGATTGCTAGAATTTCACCATCAGGCTTACGTGTAAATTTATATGCACCATGCGATGTTCCAACTGCAACAGCTAATGCATCTAATTTTGTTAATCTAACAAATTCTGCGGCTTCATCTGGATCTGTAACAAGACGTTTTTTATCTAATGTACCTTCTGCACCATGACCATCTTCTTTATCGGCTTTACCAGTTTCTAATGAACCAATAACACCGAGTTCACCTTCAACAGAAGCACCAACAGCATGAGCTCTAGCCACCACTTCTTGTGTTACTTTCACATTATATTCAAAAGAAGAAGGTGTTTTACCATCAGCCTCTAAAGACCCGTCCATCATTACTGATGTGTAACCATTTACAATAGCTGATTGACATACATCAACTGATGCTCCATGATCTTGGTGTAAACATATTGGCAATTCAGGAAACATTTCAACCGCTGCAGCGACCATATGTCTAATCATTGGATCTCCTGCAAATTTGCGAGCTCCTGTTGATGTTTGTAAAATAACAGGTGCATTAACTTTTTTAGCAGCTTGCATAACGGCTAAAAGTTGTTCCATATCGTTAATATTGAAAGCAGGAACACCATAATTGTTTTCTGCAGCATGGTCAAGAATTTGACGCATAGAAACTAAAGGCATTTTTTTCTCCTTAATAAATTATTCTAACTGGCTAAAATATATGCGTTTTGTATTTTTTTGCAAGCTTTTTATCAAATGCCTGTTATTTATTGAGGCTCTGAATACTGTAAAATTCAGAATATGCTCCACCTTTGGATATTAAATAGTCATGTGATCCCTCTTCTATTATTTTTCCTTTATCCATCACAATTAATCTATCCATCTCTTTTAATGTGGACAATCGATGAGCTATTGCTATTACCGTTTTCCCTTTCATCAACTTTTTTAATGATTTTTGGATATATTGTTCACTTTTACTGTCTAAAGCAGATGTAGCCTCATCCAAAATAAGAATAGGAGCATTTTTTAATATAGCTCTAGCAATTGCAATTCGTTGACGTTCTCCTCCGGAAAGCATAACGCCCCGTTCTCCAACCTTGCTGTGATATCCTTTGGGAAGCTTGTTTATAAATTCATCTGCATATGCTTTTTTGGCTGCATTATATACTTCTTCATCTGTTGCTTGAACATTGCCATATCTGATATTTTCTAATATACTCCTATTAAATAAGGTTGTATCTTGTGGAATTACTGATATTTTATCACGCAAACTTTCTTGTTTTACTTGCTTTATGTTTTCTCCACCAATAATTATTTTTCCATCATCTAAATCATAATATCTAGCTAATAATTTGATTAAAGTTGATTTCCCGCTACCAGAATGTCCTACTAATCCTATTTTTTCGCCGGATTTTATTCTTAGATTAAAATTAAAAAATAAATCTTCTTTTCCATCATAATGATATTTGATATTACAAATATTAATCGATTTGTTTCGCATTTTTATATTATGGGCATTTGGTTCATCCGTAACTAAATTAGGTTTATATAATAAATTTAAACCATCTTTTACTTGACCATAATATCTAGAAAACTCTCCCGCAAAAAAACCTAAATTATTTATTTCCATTATTAATCCATTAACCAAAGATGTACAGAGTACAACTCCAGATATATCAATTTCCTTTTTATACCAATAATAAAATGATAAAGAATACGATATAATACAGGCCACATCAAACAATGTTTTACCTGACCAATTGTAAAAAGCATCCTTTATTAATTCTTTTTGTTCTGCTTTTGTTGCTTTTTTTACTGCTTGATAAAATCTTTTTTTCTCATAAAAATAATTAGCGAAACTTTTTATTAAATCAGAATTTGTTACCGTATCAACAAAAATACCATCACTTTCAGAACTCGCCTTAGCTCTTCTTTCAGAATAAGAACCTATATTATAACGTATTTTTACAACAATTATCAAAATCGTTATGTATAAAACTGAAAAAAACAGACCTAACTCTGTATTTGTATAAATGATAAACGCTAAACTTGTAAATAAACCTGTTATCGGCATAATAATGCCAAATACAATGTGTCTATAAATAGTTTGAATTCCGCTAACTACATTTTTTGCTTTAGATGCGATGGATCCTGCCATCTCTTCATGAAAAAAACGGAGTGAATGATGATGTACTGCAATAAACAAATCTTTATATACTAAGCTATTAAAATATGGCAAAAATTTTCCACCGCTATATTGCCATACATAGGATGTAAAACTATGTAATATCAAGAGTAATGAAAATATAAATAAATATAATACTATTTTGTTTAAAATTACTTCATTTTCAGCATATTGAGGCAAAAAACCAATTAATTCGGCCAAAATATATTTTTGAACTCGGTCATTTATACTTCTGATAACAAAACTAAGGAGTATTACTCCAACCAACACTTTCGTTTTAGATAAATAATTGAATATAAATTTCCATACACTCATTCAAAAATCTCTTTACGGCGCTTTTTTAATTTTGAAAGTTTTTCACTGACAACACCGGTATCTTTACCTGTTTTAGCAAGTCTGTCATACATTCTTTCTATTTCTTTTTCTAAATAAGCAGTTTCAATTTCGTTTTGTAGAATCTGTTTATCAAAAGATGATCCTTCATTATTTATTAAGGACATTTTATTCCAACAATATTCAACATCCATATCGTAATAAATTTTCTGTTTGATAAAATATGGAAGTTCATATACTAAACGCCGTGCATTTGCATATGCTTCTTTGCTATTTGCACATTTATTATAACGAATCTTTAAAAGACGAAACGCAATCTCCAATTCTTCATTATTATCAACAACAATAAAAGGTATCGGTTCTGCAAAACCTTCATTTGATATAAATTTTAAATATTCAAGCAAATGGTGAAAAAATCCATCAATATTGTATATAATAAAAGGCTTGATTGGAAGCATCCCATCCTGCATTGCAACACAATCATATGCAAGCTCGTCTAAAGTACCAACTCCTCCTGGGGCAAAAACAACGAAATCTGCTTCAAGCAATTTTTGTTTTCGTTCTTCTAAACTTTGAGCTACAATTATATTCATCTTATTTATAAGCTCATCATCATTGGGATAAAGTGCAAAATATTTCTTTGTTGTTATTCCTTGGATGGGAACTCCTTCTTTTTTACATTGTTTTTTATTCCACCCATCAAGAACTCCTTTGGCAACAGCCCCCATTATTCCCTTGTTAGATAATCCAAAATCAAGCTTGAATTCCATTTTTATAATTTTTTTGCCTAGGTTATATGCTTCTTCAACGTATTTATTATTATTTCCTGGACGAGACCCACCAGCAACAAAAACTCTTATTCCTTCTTTAAGGTTTTCTTGTCTAAAGCTCTCAATGACGTTGTCATCAACATTACATATTTCATTCATGTTATAACTCCTCAATATCTCCACGAGCCTGATTTGCGTAAAATTCTGCTGTGTATTGTTCTAAACTGTCTGTCTTAAGTGCATTTCTCAACCCTTGCATCAATCGTTCATAATAACGAATATTATGCCAAGTAAGTAACATTATACCTAATACCTCATTACATTTTTGTAAATGATGTATGTAAGCTCTTGAATAATGTGAACAAAGAGGACAATCACACCCTTCTTCCAATGGACGAGGATCTTCTCTATGTCTTGCATTGCGTATATTTATTGCCCCATACTTTGTAAAAGCTTGGGCTGTACGTCCTGAACGAGTAGGCATTACACAGTCAAACATATCAACTCCTCTAAGAACTGCACCAACAATATCGTCTGGTCTACCAACTCCCATTAAATAACGTGGTTTATCTTCAGGTAACATATCAGGAGCATAATCGAGAACTTCAAACATTTTTTCTTGCCCTTCGCCTATTGCTAATCCACCGATAGCATATCCGTCAAATCCTATTTCTTTGAGAGCATCTGCGGATTCTTGGCGTAAATCTCTATATACATTTCCTTGTTGTATTCCAAAAATACCATATCCTTCTCTATCAATAAAAGCATCTTTGCTCCTTTTTGCCCAACGCATAGACATTCTCATTGATTTAGCACAAACGTCATATGTGGATGGATAGGGTGTACATTCATCCATACACATTGTTATGTTAGAATCTAATTTGTGTTGTATACTGATAGACTCTTCGGGACTTAAAAAGAATTTCTTTCCATCTACATGTGAACGAAAGGTAACTCCATCTTCTGTTATTTTACGTAATCCGCTCAAACTCATTACTTGGAATCCACCAGAATCGGTTAATATTGGCTTATCCCAATTCATAAACTTGTGTAAACCACCCATTTTTTCTACTAAATCGGCACCAGGGCGAAGCATTAAGTGATAAGTATTTCCTAACAGTATTTCTGCTCCTGTAGAGGCAACGCTTTCAGGCATCATTGCTTTAACCGTACCGCAAGTACCAACAGGCATAAAAGCCGGTGTATTAACTACACCATGCTTAGTTGTTAAACGCCCTAATCTGCTTTTGCCACTTATTTTATCTATTTCATACTTTAATCCCATATCTTTTCTCTTAAAAATTAATTTCTATATACTTTACTTCTTGCCGGAACAGGGTTTCCAACCCCTTTATTCAATACTTTTCGGTGAACATACCCCATTTCACCATTATCTATAATTATCTTATACCATGCATTGTTAGCTGTATGACCGATAATTCTTACTGTTTGCCCTTTCTTTCCCCGTTGCATTACATCGTATTTTGTATCGGGTCCATGATATATTGTAACATCATCATTGAAATGAAAAATGTGTTCCAAACTATCAGATGAACTATCTAATTTAACTATATGAGAATCAATCATATCGTATGGAACAACTATTCCCCCTGAAAATTCCATTTCTTGATAATAACTTTTATTTGTTATCGGAATCTTGATATAGCCTAATTGAACAGAATAGCAAAAAAATAAAACTCCAATCATCGCTAACAATGAATATGGTATAATTCGTTGTCTATTCCTAAGCTCGGATGCGGACCAATATGGTAAAATCACTGTTTCTTTAGGATGAAAATCCAACATATCAATAAATGTTGTTAATAACTCTTTGGCTCTGGAATTGTTCTCAGACATTAATAATGCCTGTTTTGCATATATCCAAGACATTTCAATTTTTTGTTCTTGATTATAAGCTATCGCATTATGTATTAATAATTTTAAATTATCTGTATCATCTGCAGAGGATGCATTTATGTTAAATTTTATTGCTTCAATGTTTTTACGAAAGGCTCCAACACCCCACCATCCTGTCAACCAATTTGAAATAGATGTTGATATAACCATATCTTTAGCTTCTTTAAAATTGCAAATATCTTTAGTTTCTTTAATGATGGAACCTTTTAGATTTTTAACAACTCTGCGTTGTTTTAATACTCTTAATGCCACATCATTTTTTCCATTTTGACTTTTATAGATTTTTAGAGAGCCAATTGTAGGAAAATCCGTTTCAGTATAAACCAAACATAAAAGATCGTAAATTAAACGACTTTTCTGTTCTTTTAATACATCATATGCAACAGAAACCTTTTGAAAAGCTTCTAATGCCTTAGGATCTTCATTATGATCAGGATGCCAAAATTTGGCACGTTCATAATATTGTTGTTTTATTAAAGAATTTGCAGCATTTGGTGAAACATCCAATATTTTATAATATCCGAGAGCATCAAAATTTTTATTCATCTACAATCTCCTTATTTAATACTCTGCGAGCAATATTCATAACATCTTTTGCAGCTTCTGAATCTGGGTATCTATTCAACAACAAAACATGATTTCTGATAGCATCTCGCACTCTTGTATCCCTTCTTATGACGCCCAACAACTTCGGTGTTGACTTGATATATTGTTCACAAGCCCTTCTTAGGGTATTATATGTTCTCAAGCCTTCTTCATATGAATTAGCATAATTTACTATTATTTGTAAACTATTATATTTATATTGGCTAACGGCATTTTGTAAAAAATTATATGTGGAAACAATATTAGATGGATCATTTGTACAAACTAATACCAGATTTGCCTGTTTGGGAAGCATATGTGATATTATTTTATCTGAAGAGGATAGATCTATTATTACCTTATCATAATTTTTAGACAATAAAACTATATTCTCTTTTACAATTTGAAGTCTTCCACAAGGAACATCCTCTAATATATCACTACCAGCAACACCGGAAATGATATCAAAACCTTTTTTATTAATGGGATAAACCGCTTGATTAAAACTTATTTCTCCTGCTATTACGTTGTTGATGTTTCTATTTGTCGATAGTTCAATTTGAAAATCTGTATTCAATAAACCATTATTAGCATCAAATAACAAAACTTTCTTTTGCAATAAATTTAAAGCATGAGATAATGTTATAGATAGCCACGTTTTCCCCATACTTCCTATACCTGAAGTTATAGCTATAATATTGTCCGCTTGCGGTAAAAATAAATTCTTATTTACATTTATCATCTTGTACTTTTCTTTTTTATTATGTACTATGTTATAGATTTATTGTTTTTATGCAATTGGTTAAAATCTTTTTAACACAATTTATTTATGATGTATATTGTATTTATGTAATATATTTTGGAGGTGCCATGAAAAGGCTTTTTCTTGGATGTATGTTATTTCTAATTTCTTTTCTACCAAGTAGAACAGATGCTCAGTATATGGTACATGAAGAAAATTTTTTAAAAAGAGCATTAAACGTAGCTGGACTTCCTGATTTTCCGCCTTTTTCTTCTTATGAGAACACAGATCGAAGTTTAGAACTAAAAAGCGCTTTTCTTATGCCTGTTATTAATGCAATGAAAAAATATGGATTTTTAATCGAAATACATAAACCTAGAGAAACTGGAAATAGTCCCGAAGATAATATTCATGTTCAAAATATTATATTAAATACAAATGATGGATTATTTAATTTATTTATAGGTTCATACGCCGATACAAAACTATTTAAAGGAATGAGTTTAATTTATCCTGCTGTTATATCGAATCCAGTACATATTATAACACTTCCAGATACTCAACAAAAAATTAAAAAAGCAAGTGATTTAAAATCTTTACGTGGAATCGTTTGTAAATCAGAATATTTTAGTGATTTTGTATTAAGAAAAATAAAATCTTTGAATATAACTTATGTAGATACACCTCTAGAAGCTTATGAGAAATTATTTGTAGGTGATGCGGATTACCTACTTGGTAGTATGTATTATAATAGAATGATGGCGAGTAAATATGGTATAGAACATTATCTTGCTTATTCAAAAAAGCCTTTATTTAAAATACCTATTTTTATTGCGATGTCAAAACAAACTCCTTTATTTTCGGAATATATGAAAGTATTTCAAACAGAATTTTCAAAACCTGAATTTGGAGATGAGGTAAAGAAAGAAATATTAAGGATTGTTGAAGAAGAAGTAAGAAAAAATCAAGGTATTGTCCCTCCAGCATTTGCAAAAAAAGTTGTTGAAAACAAGGTGGATGATATTGAGAAAAAAGCTGAAACATCTACAGAAGATTTAGGTGGAAAAATTATTAAAAAAGAGATAAAACAAAAAACTATTGATGAAGTTTTAGATGGTATTTAGGAGGTAATATTTATGGTTCTTTTAGTTCATAATTGCATTTCGCCACAAAGCCGTAAAATAAGAATTTTAATGGCAGAGAAGCGTATGTTATTCGTATTAAAAGAAGTCAATCCTTGGGCTTTATCTAAAGATATTATGAAACTTAATCCAGCCGGAGAACTGCCTGTTTTTATTTTTGATGGAAATATTATATCCGGTAATTATGCTATTACTGAATTTTTAGAAGAAACATATACTCAGAATCGGTTGATTATGGGGGATAATAAACAAAAGGCAGAGATTAGAAGACTAATTGATTGGTTTGATAATAAGTTTTATAAAGACGTTTATCAGTATATTGTCGGAGAGAAAATATATAAAAGATTTGCGTTAAAACAACCTCCTGAATCAAAAAGGATAAAAATAGGCATAAATAACTTACATTTTCATCTAGAATATATCGATTGGATTGTGGAAAGAAATAATTATTTAGCTGGTAAAGAATTTTCTCTTGCAGATATTAGTGCTGCAGCACAACTGTCTATTGTTGACTACTTGGGAGATATTCCTTGGGATGAGTACAAAAATGCAAAAATTTGGTATTCTAAAATAAAGTCCCGTCCAAGTTTCAAAGAAATTCTTAACGATAGAATAAACGGAATATACCCTTCAAAACATTATGCTAATTTGGATTTTTGATATGAATAGATTTTTTTTGTTAATTTTATTGTTTGTTTTAACTTCATGCTCCTTGTCATCTCTTCAAGAAGGAAAAGGACAAGTTATATATCATTGGGAACGAGAAAAAACTGGTGCCAGCAAATTTGCCAGAGATCATTCTGAATGCTTGCGGGAAGCTGAAGGTTTCTTTTATATCCCGGATATAACAAGTTGGTTATATACCGAAGAATATAGATATAATATTGTCGTTGATTGGCACAAGGAAAAAGGAATTTGGGCTAGTTATGTTCCATATAGAGGAGCTTCTCCAATTTTAGTAAATTCAATACGAGATTCAGCTGATTCTGATCCTCGTAAATATAGATTATGTATGGAAGAAAAAGGTTATTGGCACCGCGCATACGATATTCCTACAGTAACAAATATATTCGTATATAGACCTCAAAGAGGAACGGATAGAACTCCTTTAGAACAATATTATCGTTAATCAATATCCGGCTCCAGTTGCTTTGTAATATGCAATTAAGCTTTGAAATATTTGTCCTTTGCTTTCGATATAATCATTTTGAGCATTCAAAAGGTTTTGTTCTGAATTAAGAAGCTCTGTATATTCTAATAACCCATTTTTATATTTATTTCTGGATAATGATGTTGCTTGTTGAATGTTTTTCAAAGCTTTTGCAAGTGTTTTATTTCTTTCAACATTATTTTGAAAAGAATTCATAGCGTTTTTGAGTTCTGCAATAGCATTGAGTACTGTTTTTTGGTATTGAATAAAAGCTTCTTGTTTGATGTATTCTTGTATTTTTATATTATTTTTTATTCTGTTCCAATCAAGAAGTGGTATTGATATTAGTGGAGAATAATTAAATGATTGGCTTTGAGGACTGAATAAATTGGTTCCTCCTTGTGATGCATATCCAAAAAATGCTGTTATATTAACATTTGGATATAGTTCTGTAATAGCTTTTCCTATTAAGGCATTTTTTGAAATTAGTGTTTGCTCAGCAGAAGCAACATCTGGACGATTTCTGATGATATTTGCCGGTAAATTGTATACCATATGTGTATTATAATCATATTTTTCTACAAAAATAGAGGAAGTATTATTTATATCAAGTTGTGAAGGTAATACGCCAATAATAGTGCTTAACGCATTTTTATAGTTTTCAATATCCGTCTCTAATAATGGAATCTGAGCATTAATTGTTGAAACAAGGTATTCTGCTTGATTATATGTTATATCGTCAATGAGATTGTTTGTATATTTTTGTTTTATTATTTTATATATTTCTTTTTGTAAGTTTAAATTATTTTGTGTTATACGTAATTTCTCGGATGCTACTAGCATTTTTATATAAATCGAAGCAATTTCTGATATAATTGTTACTCTTACATTATCAAGATTATATTTTAAACTTTCTACTTTGGCTATATCTGCTTCTCTTTGTCTTTGTGTCTTACCCCATAAGTCAATTTCCCATGAAGCGTCAAATCCTGCTGTATAATAATGGCTATCTATTGTTTCTTTAATATTTTTGCTATTTTTTTCATAGTTATATCCGCCTTGAGCATTTATTTGAGGTAAATATTGTACTTGATTAATATTTAATAACACTCTTGCTTGTTTTAATCTTTCTATTGCAATTGATATATCTGTATTTTTTTGTAATCCTGTATCTATCAATTTATTTAATTGAGGATCTTTTATATGTTCATACCATTTTTTCGAAACTCTATATGGTTTGTTTAAATTTAACTCTTTTTGTATAACTTTATCCGAAAATAGATCTTCCTTTGTGTAATTTGGACCAACTACACAAGATGAATTAAATAAACTGAAAAAGATAACATATAATAATTTATTCATTGTTTTCTTCCTTTATATTATTTTTTTGGGAAAAATATTCTTTTATCTGTTCGAAAAAAGCAAATAACGGAGGAATAAAGATAATCCCGATAAGGGTGGCAAAAATCATACCATAAAATACTGATGATCCTATTGCTTTTTGAGAACTTGCTCCTGCCCCCGTTGCAACGATCATTGGGAAAACACCCAAAATAAATGTAAATGCTGTCATTAGTACTGCTCGATATCTCTCCTCAGCTCCTTTTTTTGCAGCCTCTACTATACTAAACCCCTGTTCGCGATACATTTTTGTAAATTCAACAATTAATATTGCATTTTTCGCAGCTAATCCAATCAACATTATTAGCCCTAGTTGAGCATATATGCTTAATGACTGATTCATTATATGAATACCAATAATGGCACCTAATATGGCAAATATTGTTGAAAAAATTACAGCTAGTGCCAACAACCAACTCTCATAAAGAGCAACCAAAAATAAATAACAGAAAATAATGGCTAAAGTTATCAATATGATAGCTAATCCTCGTGTTTCTACTTCTTGTAAGCTAAGACCAGTCCATGAAATACTATAATCTTTTGGAAGATCTTTTTCTAAATTTTCTAAAGTATTTAAGGCTGTTCCACTACTTATATTATTTCTTGAAGAGGCAGTAATCCCAGCTGATGTATATTGATTAAATCTATAGATTGTTTTGGGAGAAAGTTCTGTTTTTACTTCCGCAAAGCTACTGATTCTAATTGATTTTCCTTCTTTTGTCAGAACATATAAATCTCCAATATTTTCTATATTTTTACGAAATTGATAATCGGCTTGCAATATAACCTTATTTATTTGCCCTGAAAGGGTAATATTATTTATATATCTTGATCCTAAATTATTTTGTAATACAGAAAATAAATCTGATACAGATATTTTATAATATTCTAATTTTCTCCTATCAATATCTAAGTATATATGTGGAGTTTGTGCCGTAAAAGTGCTAAATGCATAATTAAATTTTCCACTATTATTTATATTTTTTAGATATTTTTCTAGTTCATTATACAACTCTATAGGGGTATTGTTATTGTTTGTAGTTAAGAACTCTAAGGATATTCCATCGCTTTGACCTACACCAGGTATGGCAGGAGGAGCGAAAAAATTTATTTTTGCAATTTTATTACCAATAAATTGATTTTGTAAATTCTGTGAAATGGCTTCTATAGATAATTGTTTTGATGATCTTTTATCCCAATCATCTAAACCTATTACACCTAAAGCAACATTCTCACCTCCACCGCCTAATAAACTGTAACCAGCTATTGATATAAAGTATTTTACTCCTGCGGTTTTAAGTATTTTAGCACTCATTTCATCTAAAACTTTACTGGTTTGATTAATACTTGATGTGTCTGGAAGTTGAATATTGCTAAAAATTATGCCTTGATCTTCTTCAGGTAAAAATGATGTTGATGTATATTTAAAACCTAATGATATTATAATTATTGTTATTAATATAATTGATATAGTTATTTTTAAATGTTTTGAAAAATATACAACAGCAATTAAATAATATTTTTTGGTAAAATCGATGACCTTATCAAAAATATAAAAAAAGTTTTTTGATGTTTTATAATTATCATTTTTGAGAAAAATCGCACACAATGATGGGCTTAATGTTAGAGCGTTTATGGATGAAAAAACTACTGCGGTGGCTATTGTTACTGCAAATTGTTGATATATTTTTCCTGTAATTCCTGCCATTAATCCAACAGGAATAAAAATTGCTAAAAGAACAAATGTTGTTGCAATAATTGCACTTCCTATTTGCTTCATTGCAATTATTGATGCTTTTTTAGAATTCAAATTGTCGTGTAACATCAAATATTGCACACGCTCAACGACAATTATTGCATCATCCACAACTAGACCAATTGCTAAAATCATAGCAAATAAAGTTAAAATATTTATATTGTATCCTAATATATAGATAACAATAAAAGTCGCGATTAGAGATACGGGTATAGTAATCAGAGGAATTAAAGTAGTCCTTAATTTTTGTAAAAACAGATATGTAACCAAAACTACCAATAAAAAAGTTATTATTAACGTATCAATAATACTTTGGATAGATGCTCTTACATAATCTGTAGAATCATATATAACTTCAAAAATCATATCTTCCGGCAATGTTTTTGATATTTCCGCTATTTTACTTTTTAGTTCATCCATTATTAATAGCGAGTTTGAATTAGGCATTTGATTTAAACCAATAATTAAAGCTGGAGAATTATCATATGATGATTTTATGTTATAAATATCGGCTCCTAATTCTATACGGGCAACATCTTTTAAATATGTAACGGCACCATTTGTTGAGGTATTTATAATGATATTTTCAAAATCTGAAACACTTTTTAATAGTCCTCTTGTTGTTAGAGATAATACCATTTTGTTGTTTATATCACTTGGGGCTGAACCAATGCTACCTATGGAGGCCTGAATATTTTGATTTTTAACGGCATTTATAATATCATTACTATTTAATCCAAGAGCATCTATTTTATCTGCATCTAGCCATATACGCATACTATATTGAGGTCCGAATATTTGAACATCGCCGACTCCTTTTATTCGAGAAAGGCTATTTTTTATGTTTGTATATGCATAATTACTAAGGTATAAATTATTGTATGTGTGATTTGGCGATCTTAAAACAAGCATTCCTAAAATATTAGGATTTTGTGTTTGTACCTCTACACCATATTGATTAACCTCTTCAGGCAAGTCCGATGTTACTTGTTGCAACCTATTTTGAACTTTTACTTGTGCTATATCCGGGTCTGTGCCAACATTGAATGTTATTGTTAATTTATATGAGCCGTTATCATCAGAGGTTGATGACATATATAACATATTTTCAACACCATTTATTTCATTTTCTATAGGAACGGCAACTGTATCCACTAATACACCCGCATTTGCTCCCAAATAATTTGTTGAAACAACTATTTGTGGTGGAGTTATTTCAGGATATTGTGCTATCGGTAATACAATGATTGATAAAATTCCCAAAATAACCAAAACAATGGATAAAACTATGGCGAAGCGAGGCCGTTCTATAAAAAATGCTGAAAACATCTTATTCTCCTGTATTTATTGAGATTTCAACCTTTTGACCAATTTTATCTTGTTCTATTTCATCTATTGCAATAAACTCTTTTTTATTAAACGTGTTGGCTATAATATAATCGTCTTCATAATCTGCTAATATATTTATTTTATGTAAAACAATTATTCCATTTTGGATTGTATAAATATAATTAGCATCTTGTTTCATTATAACTAAATTTTTTGGTATTTTTATCACTTTGTTATATTCCTTTTCCAATAAAACTTTAACATATGCATTAGGTATTAATTGATGATCCGGATTTATAAATTCGGCATATATTGGAACTGTATTTGTTGAAATATCAACTTCATTTGATGCATATTTCAATTGTCCCTTATGAGAATATTTTTTTCCGTTTGACAAAATTAATTCTATTTTGGGAAGAGAATCCTTTATTATTTCATTTAAATATTCTTTATCTGTTATAGAAAATACCACCCTTATAGGTGAATATTGTACTAACTTTGCAATAGATCCTGATTGTGGAGAAATATAATCACCCAATGATGTTGAAATATTTCCGATTGTTCCGTCAAAAGGAGCTCTAAGCATGGTATATTCAAAATTTATTTGAGAAGAAAAGAATTGAGCCTGAGTTTTTTGAAAATTTGCTTCAGTTTTTAATAGCGTTGTATATGCATTATCCATTTCCGTTTGAGAAAAAGCTTTATCTCCTGCTTTTTTCATTCTTTCATATATTTTTTTTGCATTTTGAAAATCAGCATTTGCAGAATTCATATCAGCAAAAGTAGAAGATAAGTTAGCAATATATTCATCTTGTTTTATAACTAAAATTATATCACCTTTTCTTAGATTTTGCCCGCCTTTTGCCTTTATTTCTGTAACATAGCCACTGATATAGGGAATTATGTCTGCATCATTTATAGCCTCAACCTTTCCCACATAACTTTTAGAAATTAAAAAATCTTGTACCAATGGTGGTACAACATTTATTGTTGAAACAACAACCATTGGTACATTATTTTTATTTAATTCTTTATGTCGCTGATATGTTCCATACCCCCAATACACAATAGCTAAAATAAAAATTAATAAAAATAACCTTTTTATATTATCTTTTATAAAATTTAGCATATGCCCTCCTGATTTTCTTTAATTTAGATAATAGGCAAATGCTTCTTTTCAATAGATGTTATTGCATAACTTCTATTGCCTTTGATATTTTACGTATAGAATTAAGTTCTATTTGGCGTACTCTTTCTTTAGAAATATTATATGTTTTACTTAAATCATCTAAAGTTATACATTCATCACTCATTCTTCTTTTATATAAAATATCCTTTTCTCTAGTGTTTAGCACAGTTATTGCTTGATTAAATAACTTACGGCGATAATGCAATGTTTCTTTATATGCATAACGATCTTCTTGATTTGGTTTATTGTCGGAAATGAAATCCATCCATTCTGCACCACTATCTGAATCGCTATCTACAATAGCATTTAATGAACCATCATGGGCTTTTAAACGCATATTCATATCTGTTACATCCTGAACACTCACATCTAATGATTGAGCTATATCTTTTAATATATCTGACGATAATTCCCTATCATCTATTAAATTCAAATTATTTTTTATTTTTCTTAAATTAAAAAATAATTTCTTTTGAGCAGCGGTTGTTCCTAATTTAACTAAGGACCAAGAATTTAAAATGTATTTTTGAACAGATGCCTTTATCCACCATAGTGCATATGTTGAGAATCGAAAACCTTTGTCCGGTTCAAACTTATCAATCGCGTAAAGCAAACCGATATTACCCTCTGATATCATTTCGCCAATTGGTAAACCATACCCTTTATATTTGGAAACAACCTTTACAACTAATCGTAGATGTGAAGTTATTAATTCATATGCTATATTTTTATTTCTAGTTTCTTTGTATTTTACAGCAAGCTTATATTCATCCTCTTGTGAAAGAATTGGATATTTTCTAATGTTTTGTAAATATCTTGCTAAATTGATTTCAGGTGAGAAGTCTAGTCCAGTAAAAGTTGTTATTTTATCCATCTTTATTCTCCTTTTAGTTGACTAAAGATGATGATATAAACTAAAAATTTAATAAACAATATATACTTTAGTTGTATTTACACAAAATACAAACTTTAAGTTGTTATATATTTTCTAATCGTTCTATTAATTCTTGCATGTCTTGAGGAATATTTGAATCAAACTGAATAAATTTTTTTGTATTTGGATGGATAAAGCCTAAACTTTTTGCGTGTAATGCCTGACGAGGAAATGTATTTATATATATTTTTTCGTCCGATGGTAAAGGTATTCCTGTTTTTCCGCTTTTAATATAAACTTTATCACCAATTAAAGCATGCCCCTTACTTGATAGATGCACTCTTATTTGGTGTGTTCGCCCTGTTTCTAGGTTACATTGAATTAAGGATGCTGCTTTTTTGAATATTTTTAATGTTTTATAATTTGTAACGGCATGCTTTCCACCTGTTAATACCATAGCCATTTTTTTTCTATCTGTACTGCTTCTACCTATATTTCCTTCTATTTTACCTTGTAATATTGTTGGTACACCATAAACTACAGCCCAATATGTTCGTTCAATTGAATGCTCTGCAAATTGTTCACTCAAAAACTTGTGAGAAAAGTCATTTTTAGCAACAACCAACAAACCGCTTGTATCCTTATCAATACGATGAACAATACCTGGACGCTTTACTCCTCCTATTCCAGATAAATTTTTACAATGATATAACAAAGCATTTACAAGTGTTCCACTATATATACCCGCAGCAGGATGTACAGTCATTCCTGCCGGTTTATTTATAACGATTAAATCATCATCCTCATAAACTATTTCTAAAGGAATATTTTCTGCTTGTGGTTTAGGCTCTTCAAGAGGAGGGATGGTAATTTGATACATATCGCCAACTTTTGTCTTGTATGAATTTTGTGAAATCACAATATCATCACAAATTAAATTACCCTTATCTATTAAGCGTTGTATTTGAGATCGTGATATTTCGGGTAGTTTTTGCGACAAATATTTATCTATGCGAATATTTTTATCACATTCAGTTACTTCCGGAACATATATAATATTTGCGCTCATTTTTTCCTTTATTAAGTATATTTTATTAATTTACTGATATTGTTTACAATAATATCTATTATTTTGAAAAGCAAGAAAAGTTTATTGCTTTAGTTTGGGAGAAGAATTATGTCAAAAAATGATATTCTTGGTGATGATGATTTTGAACAGTTATTAGATAGCTTTATTAATGCCAAAATTGATGATGAAGAAAAAAACGAAATAGAAATATCTTCTGATGAAAAAAAGGCAAAAGCTGAAGAAATTAGAAATAATATAGATGATGATAATGATGATTGGAATGAAGATGATGTGATGTTGGTTTTAAATCCGGCTGATCAACAAATAAATTCTGATCTTACTGCAGAATTAGAAGAAGATATGTCGCAATCTCTATCAGAAGCTATAAATGATGTAAAACAAAAAGAAGATATGCCTTCTCTAGGTAACGATGAAGCAGAATTAGCTCAAGCTTTTGTCAATTTTTATACATCAGTAAATAAGTTATCTATTGCAAATTTAGATCAAGAATTTAAATGTTCATTCCAAATTGACGATCTTTATCCAAATTATAAACCTAGCACAGGAGCTATTTTATCTGAAGATTTAATAAAAGGTTGGTTGACTTTGGTGAAAATTTTTCCTGATGAAATAGGTAATTTTCCTCCTTCTTCAACAGATGAAGAGTTTTTAAATTTTGCCGAAAAACTTAATAATTCAGATTTGCAACTGGCTGTTATATCTTATATTGAAATTCTTATTGATATTGAAAGTTGTGAGTTGTCCTATCAAGCTAAACTTATAAAATATCAGGAACGCCATATAAAAAGAATTATGTATGAAGAATATTTAGCAAGAAAAGAGCGACAAAGAAAATTTACGGAAGCTCTTAAAAAGAAAAACTTTCCTGTTGATGCTGAAAGGTTAATAAGTAATTATTTTAGGGTTGCACAAAAAGATGTTGAAGGTGCTTTTAGTGCTTTAACATCTAATCCGGCTATTTTTTCTCCCATAGATTTTTCAAAAATAAAACCTCGCCTATTCGGATTAATTAAGGTTTCGCCAAAAGATGGTATCAGAATCAATACTGAAATGGGTAATTTCTTGAAAAAACTAAAGGTTTAACGCATAAAAACTTATAGACAAAAAGTTTTTTTAATGTTATACTTAGATAATTAATTAGATTAGGAGACTTTCAATGGAAGATAAACAAACTAGAGCTATTCACAGACAAGCAGCTAAGGATTTTATGGCTGAAGTCCAAAAAAAAGATTATAGTCTTGATAAAATAGCTAAAATTATGGAAGATAATCCTGACTTATTATCTTCAAAAGAATTTTTGAAGCAAGTTTTTCCTAAAAGAAATAAAGAGAAAGGAACCTTGGGCTGTGAAAACGTAAGTAAAATGGTGAAAACAATAAAAGCCTTAAAGTTATTGCAAGAAGCCGGCAACCTTTCTGAACAACAATTAAATGATTTTATGAATTCTAGAAGCCCTCAAACTCAAGAAACTTTTGCAACTTGTGTTGCTATGAATGCTGTATATGCTTATGATAAAGCAAATGTTGATAGATCCCCTAATGATAATTTATCTCCTGAAGCAAGAGCTGCTTTTAGCAAACAAGTAGATGTTTATGGTTCTGCTCTTAATGATTTAAAAGAATTGGGTGTCAGTATGGATATAAAAGATGCTCATGGTCATAATGTTGAAGACATTGCAAAACTAGGAAAGATAAAAGATGAAAAAGGTGTTTCGCCAGCAATAGATTCGGCAATTTATCAAAACAATACACAATCTACAGATGCATCTAAGGATATAGATGATGATGTTTTGGAAGTTGGCGGAGAAGATAAACCGTTAGAGATCCAAATTGATGATAAAGCCCTAACAGTTAAAGTGGATGAAAAAGCAAAACCAAAAGATATTGAAGATGAAGAAAATATTGCAGATGTTGAAGAAGCTCCTGAGCCTGATAAAAGTGGTAATAAAGATATACAATGGGATAAAATAAAAGAACAAGATATCATTCAATTTATGTATAATGAATGGTTTTTAGCTGGACTTGATTGGGGTTTAAAGAAAATTGTCGGCAGTGTTGAAAATGCAGTAGATAATCTTTGTGAAGATCATATTCGACACTATCGTAAACATAAGAAAGATGTGAAAGCTAATAAAAATAAAAATGCAACCACAGCATGTAATAAAGGAAAAAATATTTTAAGTAATATGCCGAGAAATATGTATCAACAATTTGTCAACAACTTAGAAGGACAAGATTCCTATTTCTCAAGAATGCATCAAGATGTCTTGGATAATGTTGGAAAAGATCCTCAAACATGGAATGTGTTAGATCCTAATAATCCAAAGGATAAGAAATTTATTGATAATATTAATAGCAGATATGCGGAAAATCCTCAGACTCTTGCTAATGATTTGAATTCTATTCAAGATAGGATGAATATAGAAGGAAATGCGGCTAAAAGAGTATATAAAATAGCTCTGGAAATGGCGACTACACAGTATATGAGTAAGAATTTAGACAAGAAACACGCTGATTTTATTAATGATTCAGATGAACGTGTCCAAAAGGATATTTTAAAATTAGCACAACAAAACTTTCATACGTTAACTATTGGTGTTAACTCCATGGCAGAACACACTAGACTTGATTGTATGGCACATGGAGAAAATGATCCAGAAATAATAAAATCATCTATCGGTAAAAATATCAGTAAATATTTAGAATTGGCTGAACAGCAGGCGGCGAAAGCAAAAGCGGCTGTAACAATGGAAGTTGAAAATGGAAACTTTAAATGCAACAATCAACGAAGAGCTTTCAATTCTACAGAAGAAGTAAATAATATAAATAAGTTCTTGATAAATTCTGAAAGAGCTGGTGAATTGCTTACAGAAGGTAGAAAAGAGGCCGGTTTATTATCAATGGATCAAGCTGCAAAAGCATGGAATGTTGAGGCAATCGCAACCAATAATACTCAAGCATTTATAGCTTCACAACAAAGTTATAATGATGCTGCCCTGGAGGCTAATAAAAAACGGAAAAATAATTTTAAGATGACTAAGGATAAAATATTAGGAGCAAAATATTTTGAACAATATAATGATAATAATAATGTTTTCATGAGTATTTTACGAGAAAGTAGAGGCGCTAGATAAATGATAAAAAAAATATTTCATATAATTTGGACCATTATTTTTGGTGTTATTTGGAGTGTATTACTTGGCTTGCTATTTCAGCAAGCTTTTCGCCTTGTATATAATATTAATATATTATCACCAAGAACATATCAGATATTCAATACATATTGGAATAATGGAGGAGTTATAAAACCAAATGATTTATTTATGTTTTTTTGCTTATTGCTGTATATTCCGATTTGTATTTATGGTTGGTTTGTTATTAATAAAATAAAATTTGCTAATTTGATTATGGTACCTTTGAATTGGCTGGCTAACTTAGGAATAAATCAAAATATTTCTAACGTAAATATAAAAAACTTAAAAATTGAAGAAAAGAAGACTATTGACCAAATTGTAAAAGAAAGAATCGAATTAGAAAATAAAAAAATAGAACACAAAGATTCTGCTGAATTTAGAAAAAAAATAGTAAAAAAGTTAGAAGAAGAACAAAATAAATGAAAATTATAATCTCTTTTTAATAAATAGAGTTTATAATGTAAAACAAGGAGTGGAGTAAACAAGTGAAGTCCTTATTGGTGCTAACAAGAATAATAATTGTCGGATGCCTTTGGAGTATTGTATTTATTGAAGGCATTAGGGTTATTATGCTTTGTAATTGGCACTTTGACATACTTTGGCCAGACCATTGGCGTCAAGCTTATGCTTTATGGAAAGCGGGTTGGGTAATTAAAGCTCCTAAAGAGTGGGCCTTTGTGATTATAATTGCCACTTTTTTTCCGATGTTGATAACAGGTTGGTGGACATTATCGTTAGTTGCATGGGAAAAAATTTTTTATGATATTTTAACTTTCCCTGTAAAATTATATCATAAATTTATTAAGGCTCCTATTAATGTTATTACAACAAATAATAAATATGGTGTTGTAAAAAAGAAATCATATAAACAAATTCGTCCGGCTGGTGTTGGAAGTTCAAGAGCGCCTATTTCTGATTATGGAGAAGCTTCTAAATCGCCAATTCAACCAATGCATACTCCTATTTCTCAAGGGATTCAACCGATGTCTGCATCTGCGGCAACATCTAGAGTTACTAGTAAACTGAAGAAAACAGACATACCATCCGCTATAGATCACGCTTTGTTCAAGTTTGATGATGACGATGATGATGATTTTGATTTAGACTTTGATTCTTTTGAAAAAACAAATGTAAGCAAAAAAGAAACAAATAAAGATGATAATAAGAATAATAAATCAGATAACGAGGATAAAAAACAGACGAAGAAAGAAGTAAGCGAAGAAAACAAAGATGACTCTTCTAAAAATAGTCCTAAAAATAAAAAACAAAAAGATAAAAACATCAATAAAGAGAAAGAAAGTCAAGATAAGTCTCAAAATAGGGAAAGAGAAAAAGAGAAAAGTAAAAATGAACCAAATAAAAATTCTGATAACTCTTCTAAGGGACCTGTTTTTGATGCATTATTACAAAAAGGATATGAAGTTATCAGCGGTACTTCTGTAAAGGGTACTGTTGTAGATTTTATAGGTATTTCTGAAAATCAAATTTGTTTATGTCTGGTAGATAAAGAACCTGGTGATTGGCTTGCTGATGAAGAACTATTTAACGGTGAAGAACCTTTGTGGTTCTCAGAAAACAGCCATAGAATTTCACCTGTCAGAAAGTTGGATGTAGCAAGAAACTTAATTAAAGACAAATTGGAAAAAGAAGGTTTTGAGCAAGATATTCATGCTTTTGTTGTTATACAAATGGCTAATATTATAAATGCAGATGATATGTTTGACATATGGAACGATTTAAATATTGATGTTACAAGAATAAATAGAGGATCACCAAAGGAAATCAGATTATTTTCAAAGACTCTGACAGAATCAGATGGCGATGCAAATAAAGATGATATTGAAAAAATCCGTAAGATTTTAAAAAATATTAAATAATAAGAGGAAAAAATGGCTTTAAGAGAACGTGGCGAAGAATGGAAAGAATATGATAGTGCAGTTAGATGGATGATGATAACATTTTTCATCTGCTTAGGTTTAACAATTTTACTGTTTATTTTTGCTCTACCGCTTTCTCATTTAATTGGTCATGGTGTTTCTAAGGAATCCTTTGCCGATGTAAATAAATTTATGAGTATAATTTTATCTAAACCATCTCATTTATTTACCATGTATGGCAAATGGATAAAACAAATCATTCGTTATAAAGGTGATTTTTCTTTAAGTTTATGGATTCCCATTCTTCCAATACTTACAATTCCTGTCGGTCTAATAATAGGAGCGATATTTAGTCCTTATAAATTTCAGACAAATATTCATGGTTCTGCAAGAGTTGCTGAACTACGAGATATTAATAAAATGGCATTACTTGGTTTTGATGGTTTCTGTCAGGTTGTTGGAAAATTTAATGGTCGTTTCTTATTGTTAAAAGAAACTTTAGCAACTCTTTGTTGTGCTCCTCCAGGAACAGGTAAAACAGCCGGAGTGGTTATACCAACAATATTTCACTCTGAAAAGTTAAGTATTATAGTAAACGACCCTAAACCAGAGCTTTGTTATTCTACAACAGGTGCTAGGGCAAAGGTTGGTCCGGTTTTCGTAATAAACTGGGGTGCTGAAGATAATCCTAGTGAAGGTATATACTATCCAAGTTGGAATCCGTTGTCTCCAAATGCAATGCCTGAGGTTGGCCCGGATAGAGATATGTATGTAGATTCAATGTGTAATATTCTTGTTGAAGATCCTAAAGGTGGTGCCGATCCTCACTGGTCTAAAACAGGTCGTGCGGCTTTAACAGGTTTTATCCACTTTGTTGCTTCAAAATGTGATAGAGCTAGAGCAAATGATTATTTTATCGGGCGCATCTATGAGGGAAAATTAGATGAAAAAGATAAAGAAATTCTAGAAGGTTATTATATGGAAATGCGTGATCCGGCTGCCCCTAGAGCAATACAAAACTTGAAAAATGGAACGCTTACCATGGAAAATTATTTACCTATAGGAACATGGAATTTGTTACCTTCAAGATGGATGGGACGAGAAGCATGTATTGCTATGATTATGGAATGGATTACTGAAGCTCAAATTAGTGCAGCTCAAGAAATTCAGCGAAGAATGGATGAAGGTGATCAAATGGCGGCAATGGCTGATCCAACTAGAGATATGTTAGAAGAAGCTGTTAAAGAAGCTAGAAACTATGGATATTCTCAACGTTGTATTACTGAATTGAGCACATTGAGTAATACTCCAGATAAAGAGCGTGGATCAATTTTATCTACCGCATTTTCAGGTATTAATGTCTTCAAAAACCAAGCTGTTAAGGCTAGAACAAGTTTTTCAGATATTCAATTTAAAGACTTGCGGGGAATGAAGGATCCTGTAACTGGCGAATGGAAACCTATTTCTGTTTATCTTTCAGTAAACCAAGTTGATGCACGCGCACTTGGTGTAATTAGTAGTACATTCATTGAATTAATGTCATCTTACTTAATATCAAATCCGCCTAATCACGTGAATAAAACCGATGGAAAAATGGGACCTTTCCCAGCATTGTTCATCTTGGACGAGTTTCCTCAAATGCCTAAAATGAAAGCAATTATTGATGGTCCAGCGGTTGGTCGTGGTCAAAAAGTTTCATATTTATTGATTGGACAAGATTTGGGGCAAATTTCAGGTAAATATGGAAAAGATGATCTGGAAACAGTTATATCAACTACTGCCTGCAAAGTTATTTTATCTCAAAATAATGAGGTTACGGCTCAACGTTTTTCAAAGATGATTGGAAATAAAACCGTTCAAGTTTCATCTTTCTCTAGAACAGAAGGTAGTTTAGGAAAAGATTTTAATCCTTTAGCTAAAAATGTTAACTATCAATTGCAAGGCGTTCCAGTAATAAGCTCAACACAATTATTAAGCTTGCCAATGTTAAAACAAGTCGTATTGATGCAAAGTTATATTGATAGACCAATTATTGCAGATGCTCCTCGTTACTATTTGGATAAGAAAATGCTGAAATTAGCAAAACTACCTCCATCTCCAAATGTTCCTGATTGGATTGTTGCTCAACGAGAAGATATTAATGATGATATGTTGGCTAAATTGGGTATTGAATACGATCCTAATGAAGAAGAAACATTTGAAGCTGATGCTTAATGTTGATTATAAAACAAAAAGAAAGACACTTACATCAGTGTCTTTCTTTTTGTTTCACGTGAAACTAAAGCTACTTGTTCTTATATTTACGTTTTTTCTTACTTTTTCCTTTTTTTGAAAGCCTCAAATCATCGTTATCGATATTTTCTGCGATATCTTCAACTTCATTACTTGGCACATTATCTTCAGATATATTATCTAAAATTTGTTTTTGAGCACAGAAATATAAGAAAATAACGAAGATGCTGATAATTTTATAAAAAGCATCTATATATTCAGCAGTAAAAGAAATAAAAAATGATTTGTTTGAATTTGTAAAAGGTAGCATATACCCCATTATTTTCATGTAAAAAATATTTATGATTAAAATTAAAAATAAAAAAGTAAAAATTGCAACGTATGCTTTTCCACTTGTACGTTTAAATATTTCTATAAACTTTGGAAATTTCAAAGTATCAAAATAATAAGCAACACTACTTGATAAACGAATAGTAATTAATGGAGCAAAAAACATTATAAACATTATTGTGAAGTATATAAACTCTATTTGCCATATAGGATTTGGTTTTTTTATTAAAATCTTGAAAGCTATTATCATTGGTATTAAAAGCAAAATAAAAAATATTGTCAAAAACATTGAAGATTTTATTTTTTCTTTTGTATTTTTTAGGATATTCTTCGTTTTAAATACACTGTTTTTGAACATAGAATTATACAAATCATATGTCGATGAAAACAATAAATATAGATATATTATTGAATATATTAATATTGAAGAATATACGATATACTTATTATTTGGCATATTGTAACACCAAAATTCCATTTCATCCGAGTTACAAGAATAAGTCCATCTACTAAATGCTATTGCAGTAAAAACTAAAAATATTGAATATATAGCAGGTATTTTCCAGTACTTTATGGCTTCTTTACATAAAGAAAACGTTGTAAATATCAAATTTATTATCGAATAATTATTCTTCTTCATATTATATTTCCTTTACTAAAGAAACTCCCGGTATAGAACGAATTGTTGTTAAAAGATTTCCATCTGCTAAAGCATATCCATTTTTCAACTCAATTCTTAAATCCCAATCATCTAATTCCGGCTTTATATATATTTTGTTTGTACCATAATGTTCTTTTAACAGCGCCTCCTTTATTGGACGAACTGCCTCAACACTGTTTATTATAATAATCAAACCTTTAGAATTTTCAGTTATAGCCTCATCTAAAGTTTTAATAACATTGAAAAGCATTCTTATTGGCATATCCTCTGATTGCTTCTCTATTTTAACTTGCACAAATAATGGTTGTCCACTATTTATAGCTTTTTCATATTTTGATATTCCATCAGAAAACAATAAGCCTTCGTAAGCAGCCGATGTATCTGATAATTTTACAAAAGCAAAAGGTTTCCCGTTTTTACTTATTTTCTTTTGAAAAGACTGTAAACAACCAGCTAAATTTGCCATTATTATATCCCCAGGCTTTATGCCTTTTATAACATCGTTAAAGTTTACAACACCTAATCTTTCCATACTATCTGAATATACATCCAATGGATGTGCAGATAAATAAAAACCTATAGATTCCGCTTCGTACTGTAATCTTTCCAAACTAGGCCAATCTGCTTTTTCGGTAAGTTTAACTTTAGCATTTAATTCTTGTGAACCAAATAATGATGTTTGAGAACTATTTTTTAATTCTGCTGCTGCTGCCATGTGACGCATTATATTTTCGATATTTGTAAATAGTTTTCCTCTATTATTATCTAAACAATCAAATGCTCCGGCTTTTATTAATTGTTCTAATTGTTTTCTATTTATTTGTTTTATATCGATACGGTGAATAAAATCAGATAAATCCTTGAATTTTCCATTTCTTTCGCGTTCCTCAACAATAGCATTCATGTTCGCTTCACCAACACCTTTTAATCCGGCGAGAGCAAAACGAATCTGTCCATTTTCAACCTTAAATAGAGCATTTGAATAGTTGATATCAGGAGGTAAAACCTTATACCCCATTTTTTTGAATTCTTCGTTATAAAATGATATTTTTTCGGTATTCGTTATATCAAAATCCATAATTGCACACATAAACTCTACGGGATAGTGAGCTTTTAAATATGCTGTTTGGTACGAAATTAAAGAATAAGCAGCTGCATGAGATTTATTAAAACCATATGAAGCAAATTTTTCCATCTGATCAAATATGGTTTTTGCAACATCTTCATCAATTCCTCGTTTTATTGCTCCTTCTGTAAACATTTTCCTTTGTTGAGGAATTTCATCACGCATTTTTTTACCCATGACTTTTCGGAGTTTATCTGCTCCTCCAAGTGTGTATCCTCCTAATACTTGAGCAATTTTCATTACTTGTTCTTGGTAAACCATAATTCCGTAGGTTTCACCAATTATTGGTTCTAAATCTGGATGAAGGTAAACAATTTCTTCCTTGCCATGCTTTCTATTGATATATGTTGGAATGTTATCCATTGGTCCTGGTCTATATAAAGAAATAATAGCAATTAAATCTTCAAATCTATCCGGTTTTATTTGTTTCATAACATCACGCATACCGGATGATTCAAATTGAAAGACTGCACTAGTATCCCCTTTTTGCATCATCTCATAGGTAATTTTATCATCTAACGGAACAGAGGCCATATCTAATTCAACGCCGTGTATCTTTTTAACCCAATCAACGGCTCGCTTTATAACTGTTAATGTTTTTAACCCTAAAAAGTCAAATTTTATTAATCCTGTTTCTTCAACAAATTTCATATCATACTGAGTTACAGGCATTTCCGCTCGAGGATCTTTATATAAAGGAACTAATTGTTCAAGTGGTCTATCTCCAATTACAACGCCAGCGGCATGCATCCCTGAATTTCGATACAACCCCTCTAATTTCATTGCTATATCAAAAAGTTTGTTTATTTGTGGGTCTTTTACTCTCATTTCTTCGAGTTCAGGAACTTGTTCTAAAGCCTCTTTAAGAGTTGGATTCTTTCCCCCTTGGCCAGGAGGTATCATTTTTGATATGCGGTCAGCTTGACTATATGGCATTTGTAACACACGAGCAACGTCTCTAATTACTGCCTTTGATTGCAATTTACCATATGTTATAATTTGAGCAACGTGATCATATCCATATTTTTCTTGCACATACTCTATTGTTTTATGACGGTTTTCTTGACACAAGTCGACGTCAAAATCCGGCATATTTACGCGTTCCGGATTCAAAAAACGTTCGAAAAGTAAATCTAAACGAATAGGATCTAGGTCTGTAATTTTTAATGCCCATGCAACGATTGAACCAGCACCAGAGCCTCGCCCTGGACCGATAGGTACATCATGAGTTTTTGACCAACGAATAAAATCAGACACTATTAAAAAATATCCAGGAAAACCCATTTTTTTTATAACACTTAATTCATAATCAAGACGTTCGTAATATTTTTTATCAATCTCTTTGCGCTGATCTGTTGTTAATCCTTCATGATAAACTTGTATTTTCATTCGCTCATGAAGACCTTTATACGCCTCTTCGGTAATAAATTCATCTTGGGTCTTACCATTTGGGCATATAAATATAGGTAAAAGAGGATCCATTTTATATGATAAATAGTTACATCTCTTAGCAATATTTACTGTATTTTCAATTGCTTCAGGAATATCTTTAAATAATTCCATCATTTCATCAGCAGAACGCCAACGGTTATTTGGCATATATTTTCTGCGATTATCATTTCCAACATATTCACCAGATGCAATACATACCAAAGCATCGTGTGCTTCATGCATATCCTCTTCAAAGAAATAAACATCGTTGGTAGCAACAAGAGGAATTTCGTGTTTGTATGCAAGTTCAATAAAATATGGTTCAGTAATTGCTTCTTCTTCGTATCCAACCCTTGATATTTCTATATATAATCTATCTCCAAAAATTTCTTTTAATTTTACAAGTTTTTCTTCTGCTTCTTCTTTCCTGTTTTGTAAAATTAATCTGCCTATAGGTCCTTCATATCCCCCCGTTAAACAAATTAAACCTTCATTAAAATCTTCTAAATTTTGCATATTTAATTGAGGTGTACCATTTTGTTCTATATTATCTAAATAATATCTGCGATACATCTTCATTAAAGATTTATAGCCTTCTTCATTTTTTACTAAAAGTACTATTTTATCTGGTTCTAACTCTTTTCCTTTGGATAGTATTAAATTTTCAGAATCGTCATTATGTAAACACAATTCAGAACCAAGAATCGGCTTTATTCCTTCATCTGATGCATATTTTGAAAAAGCTTTACCGCCAAATAAATTTCCACTATCAGTAATAGCACAAGCGGCAACTCCCAAATCATGAAGTTTATGCATCAATTTGGGAACTTGCACAGCACTTAAAGCTAATGAATATGCTGTATGAACTCTTAAATTTACAAATTTTGGATCAGACATTTTAAAATTCCAATAATGGAGTTATTGCTAACTCCATTATTTGAAAGTTGATGAATTACTTATTATCTGTACCAACTTTTTGATAGCAGCGACAATGACATATTCCATCTCTCTCAATATCGCTTCGGCATAATTCTGATATACAATATCTTTTTTCGTTATTTCCATCGCATGGACAACGGTGCCACTCACCATCACCGAACATCATATTTTTTGCTTTAGCAATCTTTTCGATATTTTGTGTTGGATAATATCCTGCATTTTTGCAATTCTCTAACATTTTTTCCAATATTGTAGCCATAATTTTCTCCTATCTTTGTTCTAATAAATCAATGATTGCACTTAATTCTGTTGGGTTATTGTATTGTAATGTTACACTACCTTTTCCTTTTTTACTAGCATTAATTTTAACTTTTAGTTTTAATCTTTCTTCTAGATCTTTCATTATTTTTTGCAAATCAACATCAATAACCTTTACTCTTTTTTCGGTTACACGATTTTCTTTACTTTTCGCAGCTAATTCTTCTGTCTCTCTAACACTTAATCCTTTTGATATAATTTTATCAGCTAATTCTATAGCATCTTTACATCCAATTAATGCTCTTGCATGCCCCGCAGAAAGTTTATTTTCTTTTACATATATTTTTATTTCCTCGGGTAAAAGCAACAAACGCAGTGTATTTGCAATATAACTTCTCGATTTTCCTATAATCTTACCAATTACATCTTGTGTATAAGAGTGTTCAGCTATTAATCTATTTAAGCCCTCAGCTTCTTCAATTGCCGAAAGATTTTCTCTTTGCAAATTTTCAATTAAAGCTATTTCTAAAGTTTCACTATCTGATAAATCTTTTATAATTACAGGAATCTTTGTTAAACCAGCTTTATTTGCCGCACGCCATCTACGTTCACCAGCAATTATTTCAAACCCTTTATTTTTTCTTCTAACCAAGAGAGGTTGAAGTATCCCTTTTTCTTTAATTGACAAAGAAAGCGATTGAAGAGCCTCTTCATTGAATTCTGTTCTAGGCTGAAAATCACACGGAAAAACATCGTTTATATCTACAAGGTTACTATCATCACTTTTAAATACAGTGTTATTTACCAAGTTATCAATATCAATTTTTTCGTTATCTGCACCAAAATCAAGATCTTCATCACCTAAAAGAGCTTCTAAACCTCTACCTAGGCCAAATTTCTTACTACTTGTATTCATTTATAACTCCTTTTCTCTCTTCAATACCTCTTTTGCCAATTGTATATATGCCTGCGCGCCGACACTTTTGAAATCATAAATAAGGATAGGCTTACCATGAGATGGTGCTTCAGCAATTCGGACACTTCTAGGAATAACTGTCTGATATACTTTATCACCGAAATATTTGCGAACATCAGCTTCTATCATTTGGCTCAAATTATTTTGACGACTATACATAGTCAAAACAATTCCTTGTAAACTTAATCCCGGATTAAAACTCTTCTTTATAGCATTAATATTTTTCATTAAATCAGCTAAACCTTCTAATGCTAAAAATTCACACTGTAATGGTACCATCACAGAATTTGAGCAAACCAAAGCATTAATCGTTATCAAATTTAATGAAGGCGGACAATCTATCAATACATAATCATATAATGAATCAAGATTTCTTAAGGCTTTTCGTAAAACATACTCTCTCTTTTCGACATCAACAAGCTCAATTTCTGCAGCAGCCAAATCTGGAGAAGAAGGAATCATATCAAAACGGGGTAAATCAGTATGAATTATAGCATCTCTAACATCACAATTATTTATTAGGACATCATAAGAAGAGTATTGTCCCTTTTGCTTCGCTATCCCCATAGATGTTGTTGCGTTACCTTGAGGATCAAAATCAATAACTAAAACTTTTTTTTCTATAGCTGATAATGCTGTTGCAATATTTATTGTCGTAGTTGTCTTACCTACACCACCTTTTCTATTTGCGATAGAAATTATTTTCATTATACTTTCCTTACATCAGTTATACTTAACACAACACCATCATTACTATATAAATTAGAAGAAACATTCATATGATATCGCCAATATTTCAAAGCTTCTTCATTTTCTTCTAAATATCTCTTTCCTTTTAATAACAGAAGAATAGTTTTTTTACCACCAATTTTATTTGTATACCCACAAAGAATATTTATTGAAGCAACAGCACGTGCTGTTATAACATCTACATCTTTAAATACACCATTCTCCACACGCTGATTTAACACTTCTACATTATCTAAACCAAGCCTAAAACAAACATCCTTTAAATACACTGTCTTTTTAGTAATACTCTCTACCAATTTTATTTTAGCATTTGGAAAAATTTCTTTTGCTATTATTGCAATTATTATACCTGGAAAACCTGAACCACTTCCAATATCTACAATATTTTTTACATCATTGGGAAGATATTTTATTAATTGAAGCGAATCTAAAACATGCCTTTCCCAGATTTCATTTATTGCAGCTTTACTGACAAGATTCATCTTGTTATTCCACTCTGTTAAAATTTCTACAAAGGAATAAATTTTATCAATTGTTTCACGTGAAACACCGTATTTTTGTATTTCTAGATCAAAATTCATATTCACCTTCTCCTTTTATAAAACAAAACGGCGTTTTATTCCTATCTCCTGCAGTAAATTTTCAGCCAAATCAAAATTCAATCCAAGCTCAGTGAGATTATGAGCGTCATCACTAACAACTATAGAAATATCTCTTTTTAATACCTCCCAAAGAATCCATTTTGCAGGATAAAAATCACCAATTTTCCGCAACCCCTTTGTACTCAACTCCATTGCAGTCTTATTTCGCTCAAGAGCATTAATTATTTCCAATTTCACACTTCTATAATCATTTATACCACAAACATTCTCTCCCAACTTTCTAGCATAATCAAGATGAGCTAAAAAATTAAATATTCCACTATCTATGGATTTTACTATAGTCTCATAATGTCTCTGTAAATATTCCTTTTGCAAACCCTTATCTATACATATTTTGGTCAGATCATTTAAATCAAAAACATCTTCGCACTTTTCATCAAACAACATATGATTTCCACTAATTAAATAATCATAATCCAATTGTGATAAAAAATCTTTCAACTCATCAAACCATCCATCATATGTGAAATAGTCAACCTCAAACCCTATATATATCTTAAATTTTTCCTTGTTACTTACATTACGAATATTTTCACAATGCCACCGAAACTTGTCTAATATTTTTTTAAAATCACTATTATATATATGTGAACATGGTCGTTTTTGTATATAAATCTGTGATTTACTTCGTGGAAAATTTTTATGCACAATCAGATGATCAGAAATACCAATTTCTGTAAAACCTATTTCCTTTGCATGCTTAACAATGTTATTTATATCACCAGTACCATCAGAAAAATCTGAATGATTGTGATAAGAAAAAGACTGAACAATCATTTTTTTAAATATCCTAAAATAGCAGTTATAGCAGCAGGTGTTACACCAGGTATTCGCGATGCCTCCCCTATTGTTTTAGGGCGAACTGTTGAAAAACGATGTATCATCTCTGTAGACAACCCTCCGATTTGATTATAATCTATATCGTTTCTTATTTTCAATCCCTCGTCACGTTTAAAAACAGCAATATCATCATACTCTCGTTTTAAATATCCTGAATACTTAGCATCTATTTCAACTTGTTCATAAACTTCTTTTTCTATGTTCTTGATTTCAGAATCAATATTTTCCAATGTTTCACGTGAAACATTCGTTTGCCCCATTAAGTCTTTTAAGCTTTTTCTTCCATGTTGCTTTATAGATATACCAATATTACTTATTTCTCTAAATGGAATAATTTTACCGCGACAGTATTCATCAAAAGAAGAAACTTTTCTTTTTTTATCTTTAAATACACTGTATCTTTCGTCAGAAACACAACCTATTTCATACCCCAATTCGGTTAACCTCATATCAGCATTGTCTGATCTAAGCAAAAGACGATATTCTGATCTTGATGTAAACATCCTATATGGCTCATCAACACCTTTTGTTATGAGATCATCAATCATCACACCAATATATCCCTGACTTCTATCTATATAAAATTCTTTATCAGAATTCTGAGAATATAATGAGGCATTGACACCAGCAATCAACCCTTGAGCTGCAGCTTCTTCATATCCTGTTGTTCCATTAATTTGTCCAGCAAGAAATAAACCAGGAACTTTTTTAACAGATAAACAATGACTTAATTCCAAAGGGTCAACATAATCATATTCAATAGCATATGCATAGCGAATAATTTCAACATCCTCAAGTCCCTTCATTGTATGAATAAATTCATCCTGTACATCAGCAGGCAAAGATGTTGATATTCCATTAGGATAAACAACATCACAATCATATCCTTCTGGCTCCAAGAATATCTGATGAGCTTCTCTATCTGCAAACCGCACCAATTTATCTTCTATACTTGGGCAATATCTCGGACCTTTACCTGTTATTAAGCCTGAAAATAATGCACATTTAGAAAAATTATCTCTTATAATTTTATGTGTATTCAAGTTAGTGTATGTTATGCCACAATTAATCTGTTTATTATTAATTTCATTATTCATAAAAGAAAAAGGCTGCGGCTCAGAATCTCCAGATTGCAACTCTAATATATTCCAATTTATCGTGCTTGCCCTCAATCTAGCAGGCGTACCCGTTTTTAATCTATTAACTTTCAAACCTAATTTTTTTAAATACGGTGTTATACCTAAACAACTAACATCACCAACTCTACCGCCTACTGTTGTTTTATGCCCTGTAAACATTACACCATTTAAAAATGTACCCACGGTCAAAACAACAGATTTTGCATAATATTCTTCACCATCAGACAGAGCAACACCAGATATAACATTGTTTTCACTCAAAAAAGACTCAACAGCTCCTTCATGTATTTCTAAATTTTTTATAGAAGAGAGCTCTTCCTGCATATATCTCTTATATAATTCTCGATCGGCTTGAGCTCTAGGACCTCTAACAGCAGGGCCTTTTGATAAATTCAACATACGAAATTGAATACCTGCCCTATCAATAACCTTAGCCATCAAACCATCTAGAGCATCTATCTCTCTAACAAGATGACCTTTTCCTAAACCACCAATAGCGGGATTACATGACATCTCTCCTATTGTAGATAATTTATGCGTAATTAAAAGCGTTTTGCTACCCATACGCGCTGCCGCAGCACATGCCTCACATCCGGCATGTCCACCACCAACAACTATAACATCAAATATTCTACTCATTTTTACCTCTATACAGTTAAAGGTAATTAAACATATTTATTTTTAAAATGCAATTTAAATACATCGTTTCAATAAAAGTTTACACTAAAATACGTATCAAAAATACCATATTTATAAAAACACAACTTTAAATACAGTGTTATTTACCTATGCAAAAACTACTAAATATTTTATCTAAAATCTCATCAACAGCGACTTGCCCTGTTATTTTTCCGATAGAACGACACGCAAGTCGAATATCTTCGGCTGATAATTCAATATCTTTTTGCAAAGAAAAATTACCTAAACAATCTAAACACTCTAAAAGAGCTTCCTTATATCGGTGTCGTGTTATCACATGGCTTTCGTTTTGCATAAATTTGTTATTAAAATAGTTATATATAGCATCAACAATAGCAGCCACACTATTATTATCTTTTGCAGAAATTAAAAAACACCCTTTAGATTTCATTTTAGCAATTAATTCTTCATCCATTTTATCCATCTTATTTGCAACCAACATAAAATTATCAGAATTATCTATGTACTTAGCAAAAATCTCTGGATTGTCGACATTTGCATCAAACATAAATATTTTAAAATCAGCGTTCACTATTTTTTCTTCAGCCAACTTAATACCTATTTTCTCAATCTCATCAGAAGTAGTTCTCAATCCGGCAGTATCTGAAAAAATTATAGGAAACCCCTTTATATCAACATATGCTTCAACTACATCTCTGGTTGTGCCCGCAATATCGGAAACTATCGCAACATTTCTTTTTGTTATTGCATTAATTAAACTAGATTTACCAGCATTAGTAGGCCCAGCAATCACAACATTAAAACCATCTCTTAATCTCTCTTCAACATCACTAGATTCAAGATGTTTTTTTATTTCATCAGCTATTTTAAATACACTGTTTTCAACATCCCGAACAACGCTTTCGGGAATATCCTCATCAGGAAAATCAATATACGCTTCTATATGTGATAACACAGAAACTAAACAATCTCTCCATGATGCATAAAGATCAAAAAGATTTCCTCCAACTTGTCTTAGTGCAATTTTTTGTTGCAATGATGTTTCTGCATCAATTAAATCAGCCAAACCATCAGCTTCAGTTAAATCCATTTTTCCATTATAAAATGCACGACGAGAAAATTCCCCCGGCTCAGCTAATCTAAAACCATTTATAGCTGATAATGAGTTAATTAAGCTACGAATCACGGCTTTTGATCCATGACAATTAATCTCTACAATATTTTCGCCAGTAAATGAAAAAGGTGATGGAAAACCAACTATCATACAATTATCTAATGTTTCATGTGAAACAGAATCAAAAATTTTTGTATAATATAATTTTCTTGCCTCAACATCTTTCGATTTTATTTCAGTCATCTTATCGAAAACATCAAATGCGTTTTTTCCAGATATACGTATTATTGCAACACCAGATTTTCCAAAAACAGTTGAAAGAGCATATATTGTTTTGTTATCCATTTTTCACCTTTTTATCTATCTTGTAAATAAGCCTGTTTTTTTGATTATAGAGCGCACACTACTCTTTTCTTAAACAGTTTATCATTTTTTTAAAAACACACAACTCCAGACCTCTTAAAAAGCCTCAACATTTTACACCTTTAACGACAATTTAATCTTCTCGATATCGGAATAGTTGAAGCGGAACTTCTTTGAGAATTTCTGCTTTGTGAAGTTGATCCCATTAATCGTTTAAATTTATCTACTTCTGAAGATGGAATGTTTTTTAAATTATCAACCTGAGATAAATCTGTTGGAATTTTTCCAACGACTTTTCTTCCATTGTTTATACAAGCAATGTATAATTTCAACGCTTGTTCTTTTGTTAATGTATCCTTAAATTTAATTGTTCTGTTTTTACTGCTCGGTTCATTTATCATTTTAATATACGTATCATATTCAGCATCTCGGCTAACACTGACTTTATTTTGCGCAGAATAGCTTATTATATCATTATTAATCTTAAATCTGTATTCAAGATTATTTCTTTCGAGCTCAGAGTATCCATCAAAGTTTTTCCAATATTCACATAAATTATTGCTCCAATCTATTTTATCTGCAGGTATACTTTCTGATGTGTCGGGCGAATTTACCAACTCAGATATTTCTAAATCATCAACCTTTGCAATATATCTTGGTTTACGTAAATTATCTCTCTTTAATTTTTTTGCTTCTTCTATTAAATTCGGATTTACACTCCCTCGTCTAACATTTGCTTCGTATTCACTAATTCTATTATTTAATTTAATTTTTGAAGGTTTTATTATTTCTGTATATACATTTGGGGTTATAGTTACTTGCATGCTTGAATCTATAAATCTACCCAAATTTTTATATTCCATTTGTCTTGTTACAGGATTATAAATTTTATAATTGTAGAATAAAGACTGTATTTTGTAAAACTCCGCATGATTAATATCTTCTTGTGCACTAAGAGAAATTTTATCCATTTTAGATAATAAATTTCGCTTAAACTGACCTTCATCATAATCTTTTTTATGTTCTCTATTAAAAGTATCAAAAGCCCCTTTTATTATTTCAGGATAATTCATAACAAATGATTGTCTTGATTGCTCAGGTAGTGATTTTAACCTTTGAACCAGCCACTTACATTCTCCATCAAACATTGAAAAATCATTTAAATCGCCTTTTATTAGATATTTATTTATTGCATTTATTGCCTGAGACAAGTAAGAGCTTCTTTCGTCTTCCACCTCTAAACGATAATAATCTTCAACAGATAATCTTTTCGCATCTTTTTTTAACGATATTCCATCTTCAAACACACTATTTTTTATATGCTTTAACTCATGAAGCAAAGATAATTCTCGGTGTTCTGAGTGGTATACTTCTGTTGCATATAAATTAAAGAGGTTCCGTTTTTTTTCATCCCTAATTCTATTTGCAAACTCAAAAATATCCAGATTACGATTAATTTGTCTTGCATTATTAAAATCAGAAATCATTACTTGTAATTGATTATATTCTTGAGGAGGAAATTTAAAATGCTTTCTCGCCCATTCAATTTTACGCGTTGCATAATAAACGGTGGCTCTTCTTCTACTAAAATTTTCTACAAAATATTCTCTTCTTTGACTGTCATAACGAACATTGTATAATTCATCAGTTGCTTTTATTTTGTATCCGAGATTTTTTATCATCTCCGGAATTACTGAATTGGGTATCATATAATTAAAATGAACAACATTTTGTTGCATTACATCGCTAGAGAAATCATTTCTCTCTAAATCACTTTCATAATCGGATGGTCTTTTTACATAATCAAATTTAGCTATCTCATTATTTACAAAAGCAGTATTTTCACCATCAATATTCTTTAATATTTCCTCGAAAGGAGAGCCGGTGCGAGGATTGTTAACATATGCGTTATACATATTTATAATATCTATGTGATCATTATTTTCGCAAAAATTTTTGCATTCGAGAGTTTTTCGTGCTTTTTCTACACTATTTTGATACTCCAAATCAATTACAATGATATTATTGTCACGTGTTGCTACTAGTAATTTTTCTTTAGCCATAAAAACCTCTTTTTTCTTTATTTACTAAGTATATCACATTTTGACAAAATTTCAACAAATATATTATTTAGTTTTTATTCTTGAATCTATATTGTTTTGGATATTTTGTTGGTTTTGACGATATGCAGAATCTAATTCTCTGCGAATGTTTCGTAATAAACTTTCATCTCTGGGAGCCCTTTCGATAGAAAGCAAAAATTCAATTCCTCCGTTTCCATTTAAAACAGATTGCATCATGCTTCTCTCTGTTGCATCTAAAACCATAAATAGATTTATTACTAAATTATTTAAAAAAACGTTTCCAGCTAAAGGAGGTTTAGCCCCATATTTATCTTCCAAAAATGATGCAAATTTTTTTCTAACTATTTCTTCTTCTCGCTTTTTTCCTAACTCTATTTCATTATATTTAAAAATTGCTTTTTGCCACATAGATATTCTACTATCTAAAGATAAACCCAATGATTTATACGTTGTCATTCTTTGTTCGGGGTTTAGACAATTTTCACATTTGTAAGTAATACCTGAAAATACTTGTAATGATTTTTTAAAGAGCTCGCAAAAAGTATTATTAGCCTTTAAAAAAGGGCAATATTCGGGGCATTTTTTATTTATTTCATTTTTAGACATCTTTTTCTCCGTGTCTAGAATAACACTAATTATTTAATATTGTTTAAATAAAAGCACCTTTGTAGGTGCTTCTATTTAATCATTTAATATTTCAGGTTTAGATCGTTTTCGAGCAATTGGATCTAATATACGTTTTCTTAAACGTAGTGATTTTGGTGTAACTTCTAAAAGCTCATCTGATTGAATATATGATAAAGCTTGTTCTAAACTTAATTTACGAGGAGGAATTAAATCAATTGCTTCATCTTTACCTGATGCTCTAATATTTGTTAATTGCTTAGATTTTGTTGGATTAACTTCAATATCGTTATATTTATTGTGCTCTCCAATTATCATACCTATATAAACAGGACTATTGTGTTCTACAAACATAGGACCTCTATCTTGAAGTTTCCACAAAGAATAAGCTATAGCCTGACCATCTTCACTAGATATCATAGCACCATTTCTACGGCTTTCTATTTCTCCTTTATATGGTTCGAAAGCATAGAAAATTCTGTTCATAACACCAGATCCTCTCGTATCTGTCAAAAATTCAGAATGATATCCTATCAATCCCCTTGAAGGAGCATGAAATACCAAACGAACCTTATTACCAATTTGAGATGGTATCATTTCTATTAATTCAGCTCTTCGTTGGCTTAATTTTTCAACAACAGCTCCAGAGAATTCCTCATCAACATCTACAACTACTTCTTCTATAGGCTCGAGAAGTTGATTATTTTCATCTCTTTTCATAATCACTTTAGGTCGTGAAATTGATAGTTCAAACCCTTCACGGCGCATTGTTTCAATTAAGACTCCTAATTGCAACTCTCCTCTTCCTGCAACTTCAAAGCTATCAGAATTATCTGTTCTTGAAATTTTTAAGGCTATATTTCCTTCTGCTTCTTTTTCTAATCTAGCCCAAATAACACGAGATGTAACCTTGTCTCCTTCTCTTCCGGCTAAAGGAGAATCATTTACAGAAAAAGTCATGGATAGAGTAGGGGGATCAATTGGTTGAGCCTTGATAAAATTAGTATTTTCAACATCCAAAGAAGCAATCGTGTCAGCAACTGTTCCTTTAACAATACCTGCCACAGCAACAATATCTCCGGCATGAGCTTCATTTAATGCAACTCGTTCTAATCCTTTATAAGCCATTATTTTTGTTATTTTTGTGCGTTCAATTTCTCCGGTTTCGTTAATAACCTTTACTGTATCATTTAATTTTATGCTACCGCTTTGAATTTTTCCTGTCAAAATTCTTCCCACAAATTTATCAGCCTCTAAAGTTGTGGCTAACATTCTAAAGGGTTCATTGGGTTCACATACAGGCTCACTTACGTAAGACAAAATTGTTTCAAATAAAGGTGTTAAATCTTTTTGTTCTTCAGACAAATCTCTCACTGCCCAACCATTACGGCCCGACGCATATAGTGTTGGAAAATCGAGTTGTTCATCGCTAGCATTAAGACTTACAAACAAATCAAAAATTTCGTTTAATACTTCATCTGGTCTAGCATCAGGTTTATCTGCTTTATTTATAACAACAATTGGTTTTAAACCTATCTTTAGAGCCTTTCCTAGCACAAATTTTGTTTGAGGCATTGGTCCTTCTGATGAATCAACAAGAAGAACAACACCATCAACCATTGATAAAATACGCTCAACTTCCCCACCAAAATCTGCGTGCCCTGGAGTATCTACAATATTGATATGTGTACCATTCCATTCCACTGAAGTACATTTTGAAAGGATTGTAATCCCTCTCTCTCTTTCAAGCGCATTACTATCCATTACACAATCGGTTACCTTTTGATTATCACGGAATGTTCCGCTTTGTCTTAATAAACCATCTACAAGCGTTGTCTTTCCATGGTCAACATGGGCAATGATGGCAATATTTCTCATATTCATTTGTATATATTCCTTTATTTTTACACATCAAAAAAGATTGCAGTTAGAATCTGCAATCAAAATTTGCTTTACAATAACTCATTTTTTTTAAATTTCAAGTTTTTTAATATCTAATTTTAAGTACTTAGAGGTAAAAAATACTTTCTATTTGACGAGTGTCTGATGGAGAAACGTATATAATTATTTTATCCTGAGCTTCTAATATTATATTTGTGAAATCATATATCAAATCATTTTCTCTTGATATAAGCATTATTGAACTATCTGCAGGAATATTTAATTCATCAACTTTTCGTCCTAAATTAAGGCTATCTTCTCCTAAGCGTATTTCCCAAACTTCTCCCATTTCTCTTCCTAATGAATAAGCCTCATTTATGCGTGCTTTTCTGAGATATCTCAAAATACTAGATATTGTAATTACAGAGCGATCAATTATGACATTATTACGGATATTGGTTGCTAATACATTATAATCTTTAGAATTTACTAATGATATTGCTTGAGTATTTTTATTTTTTGAAGCTAATAAAGAAATAAGTAAATTATCTTTATCTTTATTTGTTATAGCGATACTTATATCTGCAAAATTAAAACCGGCTTCTTCTAAAATTACATCACTCATCATCTCTCCGGATATAACCGACGCAAAATTTAGTTTTCCAGCTAATATTTGAGCTTTTTCAATATCATCTTCAACGATATTACAACTTACAATATTATCATCTTTTTCGATTTGTGAAGCTAAATAAGAAGAAACTCCATTTGCTCCAAAGATAATGACTCTTTCGTATGGATTATGATCAACCCCGAATAATCTCATAACATCATTATTTCTGTTTTGATAGCAACTAACGTAAATAATATCATTTTTTTGTAAATAGATTTCGTCCTCTTTAGGTGTGATGCGACGATTTCCTCTAATTATTAAGACAATTTGTGCCGATAATTCTTCTAGCTTACTATTTATATGTTTTAAAGAAAATTTCATGAAAGGAACATCTGTATCCGTATGTTTAAAAGAAAAAATATTCATTTCTTCATTAAAAAATGGATATACGGCTAAACTACCGGGATTTTCAAATAAATTTAAGATATATTTAGCAATTTCAATGTCTGGTGTTATAACCTTATCGACAGGTAAACTTTTTTCATTATATAAAGTATTCCATAAGGGATTTAAAAAGTATTTAGAATCTACTCTTGCTATTTTTTTAGGTACGTTAAATAAAGTATAAGCAACTTGACAAGCTATCATATTTATTTCATCACTTTCTGTAACAGCTATAAGCATATCAACATTTTTCATTCCTATACTTTCTTGTATATCCGGATGTGATATTGATCCAAGAACAGGTTGAATATCATATTCTTTTGATATTTCATCTAATTTTGTTTTATCAACATCTACAACAATGATATCGTTGTTACCTAAACTCAAATAACCAACAAGACTTTTTCCTACACTTGATGCGCCACCAATTACTATTTTCATAAAACTATCCTTGAAAAGTATTCATTTATTAGTTCTTCTGCTATTTTATATTCATTTATTTTTGTGTATTGCTCTCTAAATCTTTTAGCATCATGCAAACTTTTTACATACCAACTAACATGTTTTCTTGATATAGATAAACCACTTTTCTCTCCATAATATTTTATAAGTAGTTGAAGATGTGTTAAAAGCATGCTTTTTATATCAAAAACAGATATATCTGATGGTGATTGTTTATTAATAAGATATAAGTGAGTTTTATTTAATAACCAGGGATTACCTAATAATGCTCTACCTATCATAATACCATCTACGCCACTATATTCTTTTAATTCTTTTGCTTTTTCTGGAGAATCTATATCTCCATTTCCTATAACCGGAATATTAACATTCGATTTTACCTCTTTTATTATATTCCAATCTGCTAGTCCGCTATATCCTTGAGCTCTCGTTCTACCATGAACCGTGATATATGATGCCCCACTATTTTCACACATTTTTGCAAATTCGACAGCGTTTATATGTTCATTATCCCACCCTTTTCTAAATTTAACACTAACCTTTAAATTAGTTGCTTTCACTGTCGCTTCGACGATTTTGGAAGCTAAAGAAATATCTTTCATTAAGGCTGATCCAGAATTATTATTAACTATTTTCTTTACGGGACACCCCATATTTATATCTATAGATCTAGCTCCTAAATCAGCAACCAATTTAGCAGCTTCTGCAAACAATTCTGGATTATTACCAACTAATTGAACGACAACAGGATATGGTTCTTCTTTTACATTAGCTATTTGATAACTTTTAGGATTTTTATATTGAATAGCATTAACGGCGACCATTTCAGAAATAAGATTTCCTTTTCCGCAAGAAGATATTATTTGCCGAAATGGTTGATCTGTTATACCAGCCATTGGAGCCATAAAAACCGAACTATCAAAATCTAAAATCGTCATCAATTAACTTTTCCTAAGGCTCTTGACAATATGTAATAAACTTTTCCTATATCTGCTCCAGAAATTAAAGCTAAAAGAGTTCCTGCTCGATTATTATTTCTTGCTGCTTCTATAAGACTATTAAAATCATCTAAATATTTATCAACAACCACTCTAAAATCAGGTTTATTTTCATAATCTTCACGTATTGCAATTATTTCTTTCTTAGTCATATTTTTTGAAAGATGACGAACAAACACACTATGATCTCCTTCGTAATACTTTTTCCATAAAGAATCGTCGCTTCCTTTATTAAAAATACCATTTATGTCAATAGATATTGCTTCAAGCTCAGAAATTATATCTGCCGAATTTTTCATAAATGTATCAATATTTGCAGCTTTAAATTTCTGATTAAATTCATCTAATTGCTGTTTAGTTTTATCGTAATTTTCTCTTAATGTATCTAATTGTGTGCTAACAACCTTTCCAAAGTTATTCATTTTATCTTCATAACGATTCATTGTTGCGCCAATTGAACTGCCCGTTGATGAAAGATCTTTGTTTAAAGCAGATATTTTTGTTGCTATTTGTTTTAAGCTAACTAATGATTTTTTTACATATTCATCTTGTTCAATTAGCAGGCCGGCATTTATTTTACTTTGCTCAGAAATATTATTAGAATTTTGTATCATATTATTGATATTATTAGCAACTAAATCATTTACTTCATTTAATTTAGAAATTATATCTGTAGATTTGTTTCCAAAATTTCCTACACAATCGGATAATCCGCTTTCAATGTCTTTTAAATTTTTCGTAACAACGTTAAATAGATTGCCGATTTCACTATTTTTTTCATATGTATTGTTATAAAATTCTTTTAATCTACTAATTTCCTCTTCTAAATTATTTACGGTTAAATTGATATTATTCATAACACGTAAACTCTCTGTTTCTATTGTTTTTCGCTTATCTGTAATATCTTCGCCTAAACGTCCGAATACTTCTGCAACGGTGTTTGCGGTGTCTCTAATATCACGCATTTGTGTTTGCAAATTTTGCTCTAAAGTCCCGGATCTTTCTATCATAGCCTCAACCTCTAAGCTAATCAATTTTCCATATTCTCCTAATTTATTATCTAAATAAGTTGAATTTTTATCAATTAACGTTGATTGCGTTTCAACTACTGCTTTATGTTCACTGATACTACTTTCAATGTGAGAGATTCCAGAATCTAAGCGATGAAACATTTCTTCACAATTTTCCGCTGTACGTAAGAATGTCTTTTCTAACTTTTCCCCTTTTTCTGCCCATGTTTCAATAATTTGACCTATAGCTAATTGACTGCTTTCAGAATAATTATTTAATTGTGTTTGGGCTTTTTCTATATTATCATTAGTGACATCAACAACTTCTTTTACTCTTTCAGCTGCTGTAACCATTTCATTAACCATTGGAGCTAATTGATTAACTATTTTTTCGCAATCATCTTTCATTTGCATGGTATTAACCCTAAAATCAGATGTTGCAGATGTTGCTTTTTCTGAAACAAAAGAAAAACTGTTAACTAATTTATTTACCTCGCTATTCATTTGTATCATTGTTTGTGAGGAATATGTATCTAGAGCTGAAACAAGCTCTTTTAATTCTGCAACACGCTCTGTTAAATCTCGTTTAATTACATCTGCCTGAGCACAAGCATCTCTTGTTACATCTTTTAACTCTGTAACTTGAATTTTTATTGCATCTGCAATCATTTTACTTGCATCATTTCCATTAGAATCCGGAAAAATAACATGATTTAGAGAATCTCGTAGCATTTGTGTTTCGTTTCTAAAACTGTTTCCTCTATCAATGTATGCCATAACAACCCATACAATTGCTAAGGGAAGGGTGATTCCGGCCATAAACCCGCTAAATTCATTGGGAACCATAGAAAAAAGGTTATCCCAACCAAAAAATTTTGTTATATATACGGCTACAATACCAAACCACATAACACTAAAGACTATCATAAATCGATGTAATCCGTTTGCAAACCAACTTTCTTGATCTACTATTTCACGTGAAACATTTTCAACTTTTTTCGATTTTCTTTCATAATTTTTTGTGCTCATTTTGACCTCAAAATCCTAATTATGACACTTTTGGCTGTATTTTAAATCATAAATGGTAAAAAAATTACATAAATTTTGCATTTTATAAAAAAATTCATTGCTTTTTTTTAAGTTATATGTATTTATGTATTGCATAGTTTGTGCCACTATAGCTCAGTGGTAGAGCACGTCATTGGTAATGACGGGGTCGCAAGTCCAATTCTTGCTAGTGGCACCATTTTTGAAAACCGTTCCGAGAGGGGCGGTTTTTGCTTTTGTTGGGTTAGCGTGTGAAAAGTCCGATAATCAGATTTCCCAAAATACCATTTTTAAAAAAATTATCGGACTTTTCTATTTTTTTTGAATTATTTGTGTTATAAGGATAAAAAAGGAGCGTTTAATGGAAGAATTTTTTGATATTTTAGATGAACAAGGAAACAAAACCGGAGAAATTAAGGCTCGTTCTGAAGTTCATAGAGATGGTGATTGGCATAAAGCCGTTCATATATGGATTGTAAATGATAAAAACGAAATCCTTCTACAAAAAAGGAGTCCCAATAAGGATAGTCACCCTAATATGTGGGATATTTCCAGTGCCGGGCATTTAACTGCCGGCGATGATTCTTTGTCCGGAGCCATCAGAGAAATAAAAGAAGAATTAGGTGTAGATATATTACCTTCACAATTCGAACTTATCGGAATAAGGAAGAGCTCAAGTAAACCTAAAGTAACATTTATTAATAATGAATTTAACGATGTATATTTGCTTCGGTTGTCATTGGATTTAGATAAAATCGTACTTCAAGAAGATGAAGTTTCTGAGGTCAAGTATATTCCTATTGATAAGTTTAAGTATATGATAAAGACCAAAGATAAAACCCTTTTAATGCACGATGATGAATTTGAGATGCTTTTTAATGCGCTAGGTTATCAATTATAGGAATAGCTTAACTTATTCAGCTTATATTCCAACTGCTTATAATCATCATGATTTTCAGTCCGATAATCGCAAAGCAAAGCGCACCATTAAAAAAGTCCACTTTCATGTGGGCTTTTTTGTTGATTTTGTGACATAAATTATCTTTATTTTTAGTAAATAATAAAGGTTTATCTGATAAAAGGTCATAAAAGCGAGAAGGAGAATTAAATGGAAATTTGGGATTTATATGATGAAAATCGCAATATTGTCGGTGAACAAATTCGGGGTGAAGAATTGCCGGATAATGGCTATCATTTGGTTGTTCATGTGTGGATTAAGAATTCAAAAGGTCAATATTTAATATCTCAACGTGCGGCAGACAGACAATCTCAACCTCTGATGTGGGAGTGTCAAGGGGGTTCTGTTTTAAAGGGTGAAAGCAGCTTGCAAGGTGCTTTACGCGAAGTTAAAGAAGAAGTAGGTGTGGATTTAGATGCCAACAAAGGAAAAATCGTTTTTTCACATCTTCGAGGCATGGTTGATGGTAAAAAGTTTAACGACATAATGGACGTTTGGCTTTTTGAATATGATGGTGAGGGTTCGCTAGACAAGGCGACAACAAAAGAAGTTGCTCAAATTAAATGGTTGTATCCTGATGAAATAAGGCAATTATATGACAATCATAAACTTGTTTGGACGTTAGCTTATTTTTTTGAAAAAATTTTGAATTGTACTTAAAAATGAGGTTTTTCCATTGTGTTTATTTCAGTACCTAACTGCTTATATTCATCATAATTTTCAGTCCGATAGTTGCATAGTATCGCGCACCATTTTTGAAAACCGTTCCGAGAGGGGCGGTTTTTGCTTTTGTAGGGCTGGTTTATGAAAAGTCCGATTGTTGCATTCCCGAAAATAGCAATTTTTTATTATTTATCGGACTTTTTATTTTTTTATGTCATTCCTTGACCTGCGCTGCGCGTCAGGTCATCGAGGAATCTGGTCTTTGCGAAGCACTAATTTTTTTAATTTGAAGATGCCTTAACCAAATCTGACGATTTAGAAGCATGACGTTATTTATTTTCTAAATTATCGGACTCAATGTCGGATTTTAGTTTTGAAAATACGTTCTTATCTCTGAAACGATTATTTGGTTCAGAATAAACTTCTTGACGTAAAATTCCTTCGTGAACATATCCTAACCGTTGAGGAATTTTTGCCGATTTTGTATTTAAAACGTCGGTATGAATAACAATTCTGTTAAAATCGTTTGCAAACAATTCTTTTTCAATTAAAGACACCGCTTCACTCATCAATCCTTTGCCCGTATAATCTGAATCAAGCCAATAACCTATTTCGGCACGTTTATGTTTCCACGCAACATTTAAAACACTGATAAGACCTATAAAAACCTCTTGAAAATATACAGCATACACAAATTGTTTGTTTTCATTCCAATCAGAATCAACCGTTTTTAAAAAATCTAAGCTGTCGTTTGGCGAATTTGTATATTTAACCCAACCAAGCCAAGGTAAAAAAGTTTCTCTGCATTTATTAACACAAGAAAAAATCGCTTCTGCCATTTTAAAATCTGTTTCAGGGCGTTTTAGT
>JAZNJJ010000002.1:0-13741 GCA_045577985.1 Alphaproteobacteria bacterium | reverse complement strand
TGAATGGGCTCAACCATATCATTCAATAAAAGCACATTTACGTAACACCGACGGCTCTTACAAAATTGAATCCGACGATATCTTTAAGCGTGATAGATTCATGATTGGTGCGGATATAACCTATTCTTATCAAGAATTTGACTTATACCTAAGAGGTAGCACTTATATTGAACATGATGATGTAACCGTCATCAACGCAGGTATCAAGTATAATTTCTAGAAAATATATTTTAGATTAATCATACAGGAATGACTATGAAATTTTTCCCTAAAATTTCCCAAATAGTTTAGATTGGTACTCCAATTATCGTTTATATCAATTTCAACCCCAACATTTGTTTCTAAAGCAAATCTATTCAGAGAACTACCTTCTATGAAATAGTTGCTTCCGTTTGTTAAATAAACCATAGCATTATCTTTACCAGATTTTATATCGTATAACATTCCTATTCTAATATATGGTGTTAAAATCATATTTTCTAATTCTATTTCTTTTCGTATCTTTATTCCCGCAAAACTATTTAATATATCAGTTTTATTTTCATCAACTCTTTGGTATGCAGTATCTTTATATCCATCCCTATTAATATGATAATATCTTAATCCTATGTCAGGTATCATATCAATAATCTTATTTTTCCAAATATATCCGCCCAAAATTTCTGCTGACATTGTCTTAACATCATATTCTGCTTTATAAATATTATTAAAAACATATTTTTTCTCTTTATATTTTGCTAGAGAGTATAATGCATTAACATTCATAAACCAATTATTATTATTCAAAGAACTATATAAAAAAACTACATTATCATCTAAATCTATTTTTCTTAAAATTTGCTCAATATCTCCATTCCAATAGCTATAACCGATACCCATATTTATATATTTACCAATCTTCTTTTCAATTCCGCCGATAAAACCTAAAGACTTAATCTCAAATTTATTATATTCAGCAGTTTCTTCTCCTTTTGCATAATTGCCTAAAGTTCCTCCCCAAAAAATTATATTTCTTGATAAAATATTGGATGACTTTCTATAAACTTTTTTAAAATATCTATCATTTATTGTATCATAAATTTTATTTATACTTCCAATAACTTGTGTAATAATTAATGGTGACGATGATGGAGCCAATACATTCAATTCCTTGTTTAACAAATTTCCATCTGTTTGAGCTAATTCAGATAAATTATTTGCAATACTTTGAGATATTTTATCATCATAAAATTCATCTCCATCGATCCATGCTTGAGCTGTATTTATATTATTTTTTGTTCCTCCATATTCTGCAGAAATTTCTGCTCCTGTTTTTCTAACCTTAATTCCATAAACTCCAATATAGTTTTCTTTTTTATAAAGATCATACATTTTATTATTATAATTCAAAGCAAAATTATCTATAAAATCATTTTCAGAAACAAATAATTTAACTTCAGCTTCTTCACCTTTTTCAATAACACCTTGCGCTAAAATAACATCAAATAAAGCCCCTTCTTGTATAACAAAATTATTTGCACTCAAATTTCCATAATTGGTTACTGAATCAATATTCACTAAAAGAGTTGAACCTGAATTAAAAACAAAACTATTTCCTCGTATATTCCTATTACCAATATCTAAAATTCCGGAATTTACAACAATATTACTCGTATCAGAAAAACTACCATTCTCCCCTATTTTTAAAATTCCGGAATTTATATTTACATCATTGCCGGAAATATTATTATTCAAAATAACCTTTCCATCGCCTAAAATATTTATAATAGCTGAACTATCCCCTGTTATTGCATCATTAAATATTATTTCTGCATTCATGGGTTTTAAATTAATAATTCCTCCACGCTGATTATACAAAGCATTTGAAACACCACTACTAACAGTACCATCTGTTGAAATACTTGCATTAGATAAATTACCCTTAAATAATGTATTCTCTTCTTCTGCAACAATTGTTATAACACCACCATCATTAAAAATTGCTCCTCCATTTCCTCCTGCACTATTATTCTCAAATATACCACTTAAAGCATAAATTTGAGCATTTTCATTATATATAGCTCCACCATTTTCATAAGCAAGATTATTAGAAAAAATAGCTTCAATAGAATTTATTGTCGCAGAAGAATTCTCTATTGCTCCACCTGAATTAGCAACATTATCTTCATATAAACCTGAAATTTTATCTAAAATTCCAGATCTGTTACTAATAGCACCACCAAACAAACTTACTCCATTTTGTTTATAAATACCACCTAATACACCAATATACCCTTGGTTAGAAATTGCCCCACCATAAGAAGATATATTACGTTCAAAAATACCATATAAAGAAGTTATTATTCCCTCTGATTGATTATAAATTCCTCCACCTTGATACGAAGCTTTATTATATAAAAAAGATGAATTTATGCTATTAATACTTCCTTGATTATAAATAGCCCCTCCAGATGTCCCTCTATTACCCAAACTTTCACTATTTCCCCCAAAAACTCCCTTTAAATCACTTATTTTTCCCTGATTATAAATTGCTCCTCCCCCATAAACATAATCTGTCCCTGTTGCAATATTATTTATAAAAACAGTATCCAAAACAGTCAATTCACCATTATTTAAGATGGATCCGTTATTTAAAGAACTACCATTTTGAATATTAATTCTAGTTATAGAAACTTCCGCCCCTTCATTTATAGTAAATAACTGCATACCATTAACATTTACAATTTGATAATCTGATCCTATAATATTTAATGTTTCACCTTTTAATATTTCTGTATTACTAGATACAGTAACGTTGTTATCTAACAAATAAGAACCATTATGGTAATCGCCATTAGCAATCCATTCAAGAGCCTCTATCTTTGAGATATTTAATATAAATATTAACAAACAATACATTAATATTTTCATCATTTGAACAAACCTTCATTAATAGAATTTCAAATAACAAATATTAAGTATTTTTACAAAAACAAGTTATGAATTGAAATAATTTAAAACCGCTGTTTTATTAACAGCGGTTTTAAATTCTAAAACTAAATTTCTTCATCATCCGGATCAATAGGCTTTGCCAAATCTGCCATAACCTTAGGATCATGCATTAATTTATTTATTCTATCTGCCTCATCAAAAGTATCATCAACTCTAAAATTAACATCAGGAGTATAACGAAGTTTTAATTTGTTAGCAATTTGCTTTTTAAATACCCATTTATCAGCATTTAATTGTTCTAAAACAACACCTAGATTTTTACCATTAAGAGTCATAATATAAACAGTTGCATATTTAAGATCTGGAGACATAATAACATTTGTTATAGTAATAAATGCTTCAGAAATTTCCGCACTTCTCACTTCTCCCTTTTCTAAAGCAGAAGCTATTACTTTTTTAATTTCTTGCCCAACACGTAACTGACGTTGAGATAATTCTTGTACCATAACAAAACTCCTTTCTACAAAGTTTTGGCAATTTCTTCAACTTCATAACACTCAATAGCATCATTTACTTGAATATCATTATAGTTTTCAAAGCTCATACCACATTCATAACCTTCTTTAACCTCTTTTACGTCATCTTTATAACGTTTTAATTGACCTAAATTACCGTCATGAATAACAACATTATCACGCAATAATCTTACCTTAGCTCCGCGTTTAACCATACCTTCAGTAATCATACATCCGGCTACACGTCCCACTCCGGTAATATTAAATACACTACGAATTTGAGCATAACCTAAGATTTTTTCTCTCAATTCTGGAGTTAACATACCTTCTAAAGCTTTTTTAACATCATCAACAACAGAGTAAATTATTGAATAATATCTGATATCGATACCATCTCTATGAGCCATATCACGAGCTTGAGCATTGGCACGAACATTAAAACCGATAACAAATGCATCAGAAGCTTTTGCCAATGTAATATCTGATTCTGAAATAGCTCCAACTGCAGAATGTAGCACTTGAACAGAAACTTCATCATTTGAAAGTTTTTTCAATGATCCTTCTAACGCTTCTATTGATCCTTGAACATCGGCTTTAATTACAACAGATAAATGTTTAGACTCACCTGATTTAATCTTATCCATCATTTGTTCCATAGCAGATTTTGCACTTTTAACCAATTTAGCATCACGTTCTTTTCTAATTCTATACCCTGTAACTTCTTTCGCTTGTGCTTCATCTTTAACAACCACAAATGTATCACCAGCCATAGGAGCTCCTTGCAAACCTAAAACCTCTACTGGAGTAGCCGGTGTTGCCTCTGAAACTTTTTTACCAAGTTCATTAAACATTGCACGAACACGTCCCCATTCCTTACCGGCAATTAGAATATCACCAACATTTAACGTTCCGCGCTGAACTAAAACAGTTGCAACACTACCACGTCCTTTTTCCATTTTTGCTTCAATAACAGCACCCTCTGCTGCATGATTTGGATTTGCTTTTAAGTCAAGCATTTCGGCTTGTAATAAAATTGCTTCAACTAATTTATCAATATTGATACGTTTCTTAGCAGAAACTTCTGCACATAAACAGTCTCCGCCCATCTCTTCAATTCCTATACCGTATTGCAACAATTCTGTTTTAACACGCATAGAATCAGCAGCCGGCAAATCTATTTTATTAATTGCTACAACAATTGGCACTTCCGCCGCTTGAGCATGACGAATAGCTTCGACAGTTTGAGGCATTATACCATCATTAGCAGCAACCACTAAAACAACGATATCCGTAACTTTTGCACCACGAGCACGCATTTCAGAAAAAGCTTCGTGTCCAGGAGTATCAATAAACGTAATTTTCTGACCTCCATCAACAGTAATCTGATACGCTCCAATATGTTGGGTAATACCACCGGCTTCACGAGATACCACATTTGTTTCACGCAAAGCGTCTAACAGAGATGTCTTACCATGATCCACGTGTCCCATTACAGTAACAATTGGAGCTCTTGGTAACAAATCTTCATCTGTATCTTCTGGACCAGTCAATCCTTCTTCAACATCACTATCGGCAACACGTTTAAACTTATGTCCCATATCTTCAACAATGATTTGAGCCGTATCTGCATCAATAGCTTGGTTAATTGTAGCCATAACCCCTAATGACATTAAACGTTTAATTACATCAGCACTCTTTTCAGCCATACGATTTGCCAATTCCTGAACAGTAATTGTTTCAGGTATAACAACTTCCTTAATAATTTTTTCTTGAGGAGCTTGAACCTGAACTTGTTTTGGTTGTTTTTTCTTAAAACGTCTGCGAGGGGCTCCAAAACCATAATCATCATCGTCATCACTACTATTCATATAAGCATTAACATTAATCTTATTATTGCGACGTTGAGGTTCAAAACTGCGTTTTTGTATTTTCTTTCTTTCTTGCTCAAAAGTCTCTTCTTTAGTCATAGAATGTTTTTCAGATGCAGAAGATTTTTTATTCTTTTTATAATACCCATCATCCTCATCATCTTCATCATCATAATCTTTAGATTTTTTACCTTTGTACTCTTGAATATTTTCTGATTTTGCAACAGTTTTTTCAAGAGAAGCTTGTTTTTTAGCTTCTTCTTCAGCCAATTTTTTCACTTTTTCCATTTTGGCTTTTTCTTCAGCTTGTTCTTTTTCTTTTCGTTCCTGTTCACGTTCTTCTTGTTGTTGTCTACGCAAAGCAGCTTTTGCTTCTTCTTCTAATTTTCTTTTAGCATCATGTTCTTTTGCTTCTGCTAATAATTTCAATTTTTGAGCTGTAGCCTCATCAATTTCAACTTTCGGAGCAACATTTTGTTGAACAGGATTTATTATTCTTTTTTTACGCACTTCAACTTGCACAACTTTTTTACCATCAGAAGATGATGGTTTATTTACATTCTTTAAAGTTAAGGTTGACTTTCCTGATAATGTCAATTTTCCCTTTACGCTCTCTTCTGTCATATATTCAATTCTCCACTATGCATTCAAAAATGTTTGATATCGCTTAAAGGCCAAATGCACCATTGCACTAATATCGCTTTTAGCCACCACCAAATAAACAGTATTCTCTCTGTCCAAGGCTTTACTGAGTGTCGCAACATCATATAAAGTAAACTTTTCAATATTCTTGGCCATTACTGCAATTTTCTGCTTACCGTCTTCACCGGCATCTTGTGCTTCAATCACAAAGGCAGCCTTACCTTTAGCTATAATATCTTTAACTTTTTCGAACCCCAAAATCAAATCTCCGGCTTTTCTTGCCAAATTCATGGCATCAAGAGCTTTTTTTGCCAACAATTGCTCCACCAATGACGGTAAAGAATCATCAACAATAATTTTTTTGTGAAACATTTTATTCAAAGAATTCTTCACAATCAGCCCTTTTAATAAGCTTTTAGAGTTGGAAATATAGACGCCTCTTCCTCCTAGTTTTTTATTAAAATCAGGAATTAAACGTCCATCATCGAGCACAACAAAACGTAACAAATCCTCCTTACTAAGGCTTTGCCCTGTTAAAATGCACTTTCTCATTTCCAACTCTTTAGCCATATTTTCAGCCTTTATTTTTCCTCATCAGCAAACCAGTGTTCTCTGGCAGCCATAATAATTTCATTAGCTTCAACTTCAGAAATTGTTGTATTGCCTAACATTTCAATCAACTCATCAGCAGCTAAATCAGCTAAATCATCAATATTTTTAATACCTTTTTCTGCCAAAGTAATAATCATATCTTGATCTAAACCTCTAACCCCTTTCAAACTGTCATCAATCTTCAAGGTTTTACTTTTTTCAGCAAATTCTTTATTACGTTTTACAATAAATTCTTTTGCACGATTTTGTAATTCTGCAGCTACATCTTCATCAAAACCTTCAATATCAGACAACTCTTTCAATTCAACCATTGCAATTTCATCAATTGTTGAAAAACCTTCAGCAACTAATAAATGAGCAATCATATCATCAACATCTAAAGCTTCCATAAATCTTTGAGTACGAACTTTATTTTCATTTGAACGACGTTCTTGTTCTTGTTCTTCAGTTAAAACATCGATATCAACACCCAAAAGTTGAGAAGCTAATTTAACGTTTTGTCCTCTACGACCGATAGCCAAAGAAAATTGTTCATCAGAAACAACAACTTCAACACGATTATTTTCTTCATCCAAAACAACTTTAGTAACTTCTGCAGGAGCTAAAGCACTAACAATGTATTGAGCCTTATCTTCAGAATAAGGAACAATATCAATTTTTTCACCTTGTAATTCAGTAACAACAGCTTGTACTCTGATACCACGTAAACCTACACAAGCACCAACTGGGTCAATAGTTTTATCATTAGCCTTAACTGCAATTTTAGCTTTTGATCCGGCATCACGGGCAACACCCATAATTTGAACTACACCATCATAAATTTCTGGTACTTCTTGAGTAAATAATTTAGCCATAAATTCAGGACAAGTACGAGATAAGAAGATTTGAGGTCCCTTAACTTCACGACGAACATCCAAAACATAAGCTCTTACTCTATCACCATTTTTGAACTTTTCTCTTGGAATAAGCTCATCACGACGCAAAACAGCTTCTGTTTTACCAATGTCTAATATAACATTACCAAACTCAATTCTTTTAACAGTACCATTAATGATTGTACCAATTTTTTCTTTATATTCCTCAAATTGCTTATTACGTTCAGCATCTCTAACTTTTTGCATAATAACCTGTTTAGCAGTTTGAGCAGCGATACGACCAAAATCAATTGGAGGTAAAGCATCAATAATGAACTCTCCGACTTTTAGATTCTTATCATAAGCCTTAGCATCACTCAAAATAATTTGAGCGGCATCATTTTCAATAACAGCATCATCAGCCACAACTTCACGATATCTAGCCAAAGATATTGCCCCTGTTTTTCTATCAATATTAGCTCTGATATCATGTTCAAAACCATATTTTGTACGACCTGCTTTTTGAATAGCAATTTCCATTGCAGTAAAAACATCTTCTTTATCAATATTTTTTTCTCTAGCAACTGTATCAGCAACTAATACAATTTCAGGTCTAGGCATATTTTCAAAATTTTCCATTTTATCCTCATAAAATTAAAAATTACAATTCCACAGCCTCATGTGCTGCTTGATATTCTTCCCACAATTCATCAGTGATAACTAACTTAGCTTTATTAATTTCACTAAAAGGAATTGTGTATTCTACTTCATCCATCACCATAACCACATCTTGTCCGGCAATTTTTGAAACTTTACCTTTAAAACGTTTGCGATTTTCTATTTTCGATTCGGTTTCCAATTTAATTTCATAACCGACATAACGTTCAAAATGTTCTAATTTAGTTAGAGGTCTATCCAATCCTGGAGAACTAACTTCTAAAGAATATTTATCTTTGATTGGATCTTTTTCATCTAACAAATCAGATAAAGCTCGACTAACAGTAGCACAATCATCAACAGTAATATCTCTTGAATGATCAGCCACATCAATCATAACCTGTAAAGTAGAATTAACTTGACCAATAGTTATCACTCTAACTAATTCGTAACCTAAATTTTCTACAACAGGTTCTATCATATCTTGTAAATAGTGTTTCTGCATATCACTTTTCCTAACAAAAAAGCGGGGCTTTTCAGCTCCACCTCTCATAATATTTTTTATTGTTGTCAACAGATATACCACATTTTTTTAAAAAGTAAAGTATTATTTTAAAAATCAACAATTTATTTTAATTTTTTTTATTAAATTTGTCCGAAAAAAGGGATCCCTTTTTTTACCCACAAAAATAGCTATATCAGAGCATAAAAAAAGAATCAACTATTTAATCTAAAAATACTCAAATAAAATTTTTAACATCATAAAATCAACAAGTTAAATATAATGAATATATAAAATCATATTTATTTATATCAAAAAAATAAAAACTAAATTTGTGTCCGAAAAAAGGGATCCCTTTTTTCGGACATTTTAAAATGTTCCAGAGTTTCGAGATGCTTTAAGTGTATGTTCAAAAAGTTATAACTTTCAAAGACTTAAAGGAGTATTTCACCAGATATACTTTCTTAACATCCCGAAACTTACCTATTAAAATTTATGGGAGAAAATGCAAAAATGCCTAAAATTTCGGTAATAATACCAATTTATAATGTAGAAAAATACCTATCACAATGTCTAGATAGTGTAATAAAGCAAACATTTAAAGATATCGAGATAATTTGCATAAATGATGGCTCTACAGATAATAGTTTACAAATTTTGCAACAATATGCCCATAAAGATAAAAGAATAAAGATAATAGACCAACAGAACCAAGGTCTTTCAATAGCCAGAAACAACGGAATATCACAAGCTTGCTGTGAATATATATCTTTTATTGACAGTGATGATTACATACATCCTAAATTTTTAGAAACACTTTATGAGGCGATAATTCAAAATAATTGCGACATAGCCGGATGCAATTTTCAAAAAATACAAACAAAAGAAACTCCCCTTTTCACTACAACAAAAATAAAAGTATATAATTCGGCTTTAGATGTTTTATTAAACAAAAAAAATTTTATCCATTTTAACGTTTGGAATAAACTTTATAAAAAGGAAGTTATCCAAGATATAAGATTTGCAGAAAATCTCTACTATGAAGATTGGATTTTCAATACACAAGTATTTGCCCAATCAAATAAATTTGCGTGGATACCATCAAAATTATACGGTTACCGCATATCAAATAATTCAATCATGAGAAGTGATTTTAATCAGAAAAAATTGCATGATTACGTAAAAGGAATAGAAATAGTCGCTGAATATTTTCAGACTAGACATCCCCAAGATTGGAAAAAGGTAAAAAGAACCAGAATATCAAGAACTGTAAAAATGCTAATAAACAGCACTATACGTTCAAAAAACAAAGACTTGAACAACCAAACTCAAAAACTTCTTAAAAATTTATATCAACAAAATTTGATTGGTTATGCAGGCTTATCCTTAAAAAATAAATTCAAATTATTCAAATTTTTACATTAAGAGGAAAAAATGACATTATTAAATGAAATAAAACAACAAATAGATAGTCATGAGATTATATCATTTGATATATTTGATACATTATTATTACGCCCATACGTAAAACCCACAGATTTATTTTTACACTTAGAAAAACTGGAAGAACTTAAAGGATTTGCTCAAGCTCGTATAGAAGCAGAAAGAAAAGCAAGAAAAACACATTCTCATCTTGAAGATATTACTATAGATGAAATATATAATGAGATTACAGATAAATACAAATATTTAAAGCAAAAAGAAATGGATTTAGAAATGCAGGTTTTGCAGCCAAATCCAGAAATGAAAGAGGTTTATGATTATGCTCTTTCCCAAAATAAAGATATAATAATCGTTTCCGATATGTACTTAACAGAAGAATTTTTAACAAAAGTTCTTCATAAAAAAGGTTATAAAAACTTTAAAAAACTTTTTGTCTCTAGTACAGAAAGGAAAACAAAAGGTCGAAAGAGTTTATTTTTACACATATTAAAACAGTTGAATACCCAAGCTGAAAAAATATTACACATCGGTGATAATAAAAAAAGTGATTATGAAAATCCTAAAGAACTTGATATATCATCTTATCATATTGAAAAGGTCATAGATAAATATTTACAACAAAATGAAAAGGCTAAAATATTTATCGATAAATACCCAAATAATTTAGAAGTATCTGTGTTAATTATGAATTTAGCAATACATTTTAATCAAAATCAAAATGAAGATTTTTGGGCTCGTATTGGTTATGAATACGGAGGACCAATGTGCTATGCTTATATGAAATGGATAGAACAAAATGTCTTAAAAAGAAATATAAAAGAAATACTTTTTGTTGCTAGAGATGGATATACATTAAAAAAGGTATTTGATTTATTTGAACATAAAGATATAAAAACACACTATATATATGCTCCAAGACAAGTATTCACAAACTGTTTCATTGATAAAGCCATTGAGTATGGACGTTCTTTATCCATCTTATATGGATATAAAAATAAAGACAAAGAAATAAACGAAGCATACTCTAATATAAAAACAACATCTCAAGCAACAACATTTATAAAAAATAAATATGCCCTATTTAAACAATATGAAAGTGAAGCTAGAAAAGAATATTCTAATTACATAAAAAATTTAAATATTAAAAATAACGATATAGCTATAGTTGATACAATTTCATCAAATTGCTCTTCTATTCAACTTATATCATATAACATAAAGAATAAAATATATAGCTATTTTTGGAACACATTAAAACACATAAAACCATATCAGAAGAAATTTTCAATAAATACATATAATTCTAAATATTATCCCAATAACATATTGTGCTGGGATTTTTACGAATATATGATGACTTCCGTTGAAGCACCGATTATCGATTTAAAAAATGGAAAACCTATTTTTACAGACAAAATATCTATTTATGAAAAAAACAGATTAGAAATATATCCAATTATAATTAATAGTATAATTAACTTTGCAAATTCTCTTTGCAAAAATATATCATTTTCGGAAGAAATAATTACTAATTGGATTAATCTACTATTTTCTAACCCAAATTATGAAGAAAAAAAACAATTATCATCACTACAAATAGCAACGGATTCATCCCACAAAGCATACCGTTCTATGTATACCAAATGGTATGAAAAAAACGACAATATTAATAATTATAATAAAAGAAATTATTACATCTTTGGTATTCCAATATTAAAAATAAAAGAGATAACATATAAACATAATTTTGATCAACAATCAAAAATAAAAATAAAACTTCTAAATATTCCAATAATTAAAATAATAAAAAATCAATGGTTATTGAAATTATACCTATTTGGTTTAAAAATGTTAAGCTATAAACAAAAAGAAAATGAAAGCTGTTTAAGAATAATTGGCCTTCCTTTTTATAAAAAGTTAAATAATGAATTATTATCTGACAAAGAAGGAAACAACTCAGATCACAAATTATTGTTAAATATCAATAGAATAATAGAAAAAAAGTTATCAACCTTTTCTATTCATCAAAATACATTCTCTAAATTTAAAAACATAAACAAAGGTAAAGATATAGTTATAGTCGCAACTGGCCCATCATTAAATAAATACAGGCCAATAGATAATGCTATTCATTTAGGAGTTAACAGAGCAATCTCATTTAATAAAATTCATTATGATTATTATTTCGTACAAGATTATTCTGGAGCAACACCAACATATATAAAAGATATAGTTAAATACGATAATTGTATAAAATTTTTTGGATTAACATCAGAAGAAACATCACCAGATAAAATCATACCAGAATCGTATTTAGATGAAAAGGATATTTATCGATATAGAACAGATTGGGAAGCGATACCAAATTTTAAAACAAAATTTACATATGATCTATCATCAATATCTTTAGGATGTGGAGGCACTGTTGTTCTCCCTGCCATTCAATTTGCTTTATGGACTAGAGCCAAACGCATATATTTAGTAGGATGTGATACAAATACATCTGGATATTTTAATAATGATGATAATAATCAGTTAGATGTAGTAAATATAATTCAACGTTATAAAGAGATAAAAGATTTCGCACAACAATATTATCCCGATGTAGAAATCATATCTGTAAATCCAGTTGGTCTTAAAGGAATATTCAAGGACTTATATCAAAATGATTAAAAATTCTCCCAACATAATATCTCCCTTTATAAATGATGAGATAAAAATAGCTTACTTAGTCGGTTGTCAAGATAACAGAAGTGAAAGATATAGAGTAAATAATATAGTTAATGCTCTATGGAATAGAAATATTGTTGCAGATAGATATTATATGGATGCAATATCTGAGTTAACAGAAAATATACGCAAATATGATCTAATTGTTTTATTCAGAGTCTTTTGTGATGTTGAAAAATTAAAACAATTATTTATTCAAGCGTACACCAATAAAATAGCAATTATTTACGATGTTGATGATTTAAAAACTGAAACCCCTAATCTACCAAGACACAATAAAATATATAAAGAAATTATATCTTTTTGCTGTGCTATGACTTGTACAACAGAATTTCTTGCAAATAGATTTGAACAAACTATGAATAAAAGATGTTATACAGTAAAAAATACCATAAACAACTATCAGTGGGGGGGGGCAGAAAAAACAACTATTAAGAAAGATAAAACTAAAACTAAAATAGTTTATCAATCAGGAACCAATACACATGATAAAGATTTTTCATTGGCAGAAAATGCCTTATTAAAAATATTAAAAAAATATAACAATGTTGAATTACATATAATTGGCCCTTGTAATTTGAATAAAAAATTCAAAAAATATAACATAATTTATACTCCTTATATGGATTATTTAGAACTCCAACACTACGTAAATTATATGGATATAAACATAGCTCCTTTACAAATTATAGACTATAAAGAGGGAAAAAGTGAACTCAAAATATTTGAATCTGCTTTATTAAAAATTCCTTCAATTGTATCTCCTATTTCATCATATAAAAAATATATAAAAAATGGATATAACGGTTTCCTTGCCTCATCCGATGATGAATGGTATGAATACCTTGAAAAACTAATCATAAATCCAAAATTAAGAGAACAAATTGGATATAATGCTTTTAATAATTTTGTAGATTTATTTCACATAGAAAAAAATATTGATGATATTATTTCTATATATAAAAAAATCATAAAAACAAAACATAC
>JAZNJJ010000001.1:0-46421 GCA_045577985.1 Alphaproteobacteria bacterium | reverse complement strand
TTTCTTAATATACCGCCTGCATATCCTCTTCTTGCTTATCTACGATTTCTTATAACTGCACACCTTTCGGTGCCCACCAACCTCAGCGGCCGGTAGTCGGTTTTATAGGACAATCATTTTCTAAAGTCAACACCTTTTTTTATTTTTTTTTACTTTTTTTCGTTTTTTTATATTTAACAGATAATTTTTAACCTATATCTGATGCAAAAGCAATATATTTTTTATATTAAAAACAAAAGGTTACACTTTAACAACAACTTTATACACAAATTGTATATAACTTTTATTTTTTTATCATAAATGTTATGTAATATCTATTTATATATATCGCAACATTATATTTAAATACAAAGAATCTATATTTTTTGATTTTATTTTATCAGATGGAATCGTTTTTATTGTGCTTTATCTTAAATTATATCTATATTTTACTTGATAATATTAATTTGTTATATATTATAGAATCCTAATGATAATTTTTTGGAGGTATAATTACTTTATAATGAGTGACACACAATTTAATGATGAAGGACCAAATATTAATGAAAACATCAGAGCTAAACAAGTTCGCTTGATTGATGCTAATAATGAGAATAAGGGAATCGTTTCTATAAAAGAAGCTCTGGCCTTAGCTGAAGAAGAAGGATTAGATTTAATTGAAATTTCTCCGCAAGCTAATCCACCTGTTTGTAAGATTTTAGACTTTGGAAAATATAGATACGAACAACAAAAAAGAAAAAATGAAGCAAAAAAGAATCAGAAGGTTGTTGAAATCAAAGAACTAAAGTTGCGTCCGATGATTGAAACTCATGATTATGAAGTGAAAGTTAAGCAAGCTAAGAAATTTTTAGAACAAGGTAATAAAGTAAAGTTTACTATGCGATTTAAAGGTCGTGAAATGAGTGCTAATGATTTGGGAAAACAGATTTTAATAAAGTTAGCAGATGACCTGGAAAATTGTTGCAAAATTGATTCTGAAGTTAAGCTTGAAGGAAAACAAATGACGATGATTGTTGCTCCCTTAAAGTAACTAAAATCTTTTTTTATTTTAGACCTCTTTTTTAGAGGTCTTTTTTTATATTATATTGGTGAAATATAAAATGTCCGAAAAAAGGGATCCTTTTTTTCGGACATTTTTTACATGAAATTTTGTTCTTCTCGTAACGTAACATCAACAAGTTAAAAAAATCTAAATTTAAAATATTGTGTCCGAAAAAAAGGATCCCTTTTTTCGGACAAAGATAAAGGAGTTTATAATGATAAATAATAATCAATCCGGTCGTTCTATGATTGAAATGCTCGGAGTTTTAGCGATTATCGGCGTACTTTCTGTGGGTGGAATCGCCGGATATTCTAAGGCGATGATGAAATTTAAAATTAATAAAACCATTGATCAGGTTTCACAGATTGTAGCTAATACTCGGACTCTTTATGCCAGACAAAGGAATTATAAAAGTTTAGGAGAAAGTGAAGGAAGTACTAATCATAAAGTTGTATATAAGGCAAATTTAGCTCCGAAAGAAATGTTTGAAGATGGTTCTGGTAGTTATGCTATGACAAATCCTTTTGGAGGGGATGTTAAAATATCTTCCGGTCATAAAAATAATTGGTTGGATCATAAAGCATTTGTAATTGGTTATTACGGTCTCCCTGATGAAGCATGCATTGAATTGGCTACACAAGATTGGGGAGATGGAACAAATTCTGGGTTAATTGGTATTGGCATTTTAACTGGTGGTACTTCTGCAATTTATGCTGAACTTGTTGGTTGTTCTGGGGGAGATGGTGCTGCTGGAAGTAAAATTGCTTGCTCAGGAGGTTCTACTATAGGAATTCCTATGCCGATTGATGTGGCTGTTGAAGCGTGTCAGGGAAATAACAATACTGTTTCTTGGAAATTCTACTAACTTAAAATTCTTTCTTCTACACAAAAAAAAGCCCCTTGTTTGGAGGGGCTTTTTGTTTATAAAGATTATTCCATAATCATCGCTGTTAATTCTGCTTCCGATACAACTTGATCATCAACCTTACCAACAGCCTTAAATACGAAAATGTTACGACGTTCTTTTATTTTTTCAACATACATTTTCAACTGATCTCCTGGGCGAACCGGTTTACGGAATTTAACGCCTTCAACACCCATAAATAATACTCCACGTTTTTTATTAGCGTAATCTGGATCAGAACAAACAACAACACAACCTGCTGTTTGAGCCATTGCTTCAATTTGTAAAACTCCAGGCATAATCGGATTATTTGGAAAATGTCCTTGGAAAAATTCTTCGTTCATTGTTAAATTTTTTAATCCAATACCTTTAACACCTGTTTCTTCAATTTCCAACTTATCAACCAACAAGAATGGATAGCGGTGTGGTAACATTTTCATGATTTCATCAATATTATATATTTTATTTTCTGACATTATTCTTTCCTTTTATTTCTTTGAATTTTTTTGTAAAAAAGATACTTGACGCATAAAATCCTTAAACGGAACACAAGGACTTCCCATCATAACAGCCCCAGCTTCAACATCTCTCATCACACCAGATTGAGCAGCGATTTGAGCTCCCGTTCCAATATTTAAGTGATCAGCTAAACCAACTTGACCTCCTAATACAACATAATCTCCTAAATTGCAACTTCCGGCAATTCCTACTTGTGCCACAATTACACAACCTCGTCCTAATTTATCATTATGAGCTATTTGTACAAGATTATCAATTCTGCTCCCATCACCGATAACTGTATCATCTAAAGCGCCTCTATCTATACAGCTATTTGCTCCAATTTCTACATCATTACCAATGATTACACGACCTAATTGAGGAATACGGTGATGTTGACCATTTATCAACTGAAAACCAAAACCATCATATCCAATACGAGCCCCTGTATAAATATAGCAGTTATTACCTATTATACTGTATGCAATGGAAGCATTGTTTCCTATACGACAATTGGAACCAATTTTGCAGTGGTGTTCAATTACAACATTTGGTTCAATAAAACAATTGTCTCCAATTTCTACATTTTCACCAATAACAACATTAGCGCCAATAAAACAATCTTTACCTATTTTAGCAGATGATGATATTTTGGCACTGGAATCAATTCCTGTTGTCGGTTTGTGTTCTGAATACATATATTCGTTTAATTTAATAAATGCCAATTTGGGATCAGAGCTAACTAGAACAATGACATTTTCAGGAACAAAAGATTTTAAATCTTCTGTAGTTATGCAAGCTTTTGCTTTGAGCTCTGAAGCCTTATCCTTGCTTTTTCTATCATAAAAGAAACAAAGATCTTCTTCACTCGCTGAAGCCATTGTAGCAATTGAATTTATTTTTTCATCTGCTTTTGAAGAATCCGTTAAAACGGCAGAAGTAACTTCTGCAACTTGTGCCAAAGTCATGTTTTGTTTTGCCTTAAAAAAGTTTGTATCTACCATTTTTATCTCCTATAAACTTGTACCAAAATTCAGACGAAATACTTCTGTTTCATCATATTTTTCTTTGCTGATTGGGAAACCGAAATCTATATCGATTTTTCCCATTGGGGACATCCAATCAAAACCAAAACCTATTGAGCTTCTCACTTTAGATGAATAATCAATTTTTTGAGAATCGAAATTATCAGGTTTTCCTAGCATTCCTATATCCCAAAATGTTCGTCCTCTAATTCCTAATTCATCTAAACCAATAGGAAATGTCATTTCTATACCGGAGTACATCATCCAGTTACCACCTAATGCATCTCTCGTTCTTTTATCTCGAGCGCCAATTCCTGCAAACTCAAAACCTCTGAGAGTTTGTCCGCCGATATAATATCTATCAGATAAACGAACATCTTCTCCACCATAACCAGCAATGTATCCACCATTAGCAAAGAACTTAAATGTATAGTAATCTGCTATGGTATAAAATTTATAAGCTTTTAAATCAAACTTATTATATTTTTCATCTCCACCCAGACCAGATATATCATAACCAAAAGATAAATAATATCCTTCTTTGGTATTTATTACATTGTCACGCTTATCATATACTATAGTCTGACCAATTACTGATGATGTAGCAGATCCTTCTTCAGCTTTAATAAACTCTGAAGCATATGATTTTACATGATTAACCTCATCTTTGCTAAATGTATATCGTGCAAAATGATAAAAATCATCTGTGTAATTCCAACCGAATCGAACTCGTCCGCCTGTTGTTGTTGTATCATATGAAGCTTCATCTTCATAATCTTGATCTTGCATGAACAAATCAACCCCCGCACTCAAACGACGGTCTAAGAAATATGGTTCAGTAAAACTGATGTCATAATCTTTTGTTCTTTGCGAAATACCAACATTAAAGCCTAACTCTTGACCTTTCCCGCGGAAATTGTTTTCTGTAACTCCAGCTCTTAATAATGCACCATTTGTTGTGGAATAACCAATACCGACATTGAAATATCCTGTCGACTTTTCTTCGACATTAACATTAATATCTGCATTATTTATTCCAGTTTGCTCGGTTTGAATATCAACCTTACCAAAATAGTTTAAATTTTCAACATTACGACGAGAATCACGTAATTTTGAAACATTTAGTGCATCTCCCTCATCTAAACGAAACTCTCTACGAATTACCTCGTCTAAAGTACGGCTGTTTCCTGTTATATTTATGCGATTAACAAATATTCTTTCGCTCTCAGTTATATTGAATACCACATCAACTTGATTGTCTTTTGTATTGCGGACTAAATCCGTGGTTATATCAACAAAAGCGAATCCTTTTTTGCCTAAACTATTTGTCATTTCGGTTATTGTTTTTTCAACCAAATCAGCCCCATACCAATCTCCTTTAGATAGTTCTACATCTTTTTCTAATTGTTTTGTATCAATATCCTTAATCGCAGAATTAATAATTATTTTATTTATCTTATAGCGCGGACCTTCTTCTAATGAAAATGTTAAAATAAAAGATTTCTTATCGGAACTTAATTCAGCAATTGCAGATTTTACATTAAAATCGGCATATCCTCTGTTGGTGTAGAATCTACGAAGCAATTCTTTATCATAGTTCATCTTATCGGCATCATAATTTTCTGCAGAAGTAAAAATACGATACCATCTACTTTCTTTACTCATGATTTCATCTTGTAAATCAGAAGAAGAATAATGCGCATTACCTAAAAAATTTATCTTATCTATTTTGGCTGCAGAACCTTCATCTATTTCATAAATCAAATCAACTCTATTCTCATCACGTTCAATTATTTTTGGCTCTACAGTAACTGAATATCTTCCTGTTTTGCGGTATACATCCAAAATTCTTTGAACATCTTGTTGTACTTTTGCTTTATCATAAACAGAGCGTGGTCCTAATTGAACTTCTGTTTCTAAAATATTATCATCAATTTTATCATTTCCATCAAATGCTCTTTTTCCAATTATTGGATTTTCAACAACATTTATCTGTAAAATATTATCTTTCGATGTATCAAAATTTATATCACTGAACAAACCTGTTTCATATAAATTTTTAAAAGAAATATCTAGTTCATCTTGTGAAACTGTGGTATTTTTTTGTAAATTTAAATATGAAAGAACTGTTTCTTTTTCAACTCGTTGCAACCCGTTAATATCTATACTTTTAACGTATACATTTTCTGCATTTACTTGAAATGCATATAAGCTAAAAACTAAGCTTGTTAAAAATATTTTTTTCATTTTTTATTCCCTTATTTATCAAACCAACGACCAATTAAATGAATAATATCATTCCACGTTGCCAACACCATTATACCTAGAATAAGCAGTAATCCGAACTTGAAAATATATTCCTTAATTTCCGTTTTTAGTTCGCGTCTTGTAATCATTTCTATTATGAATATAACTACATGCCCACCATCTAATACAGGTATTGGTAATAAGTTTATCAAACCTAAATTTACAGAAAGTAATGCCATAAAATAAATAAAACTAAGTATTCCGCCCGTTTTACTTATATCACCAGACATTTCAGCAATTCTGATTATTCCGCCAACCTCATCGCCCCCTCTTTTTCCGGTTATCATTTGCCCAACAGAACGAAGAGTGGTTACAGTAAGGCTGTATGCTTCCTTAAATCCTTCTTTTACTGCTTTTGAAAATGGCATATCTCTTTCAGTAAAAGTTACATCTTTTGAAGATTGAATACCGAGCATACGACGCTTTATTTTTTGGCCATTTCCCGTATCATATGAAGTGTTTTTTAATGTTACGTCAAATACTATTGAACGCAATACCTTAATTTCAAAATCTTCATTAATATGTTCAGCTACATAGTTTTTTAAATCATTAAAATCTTTAAGTTTAACACCATTAATGCTTTCAAGAATATCTCCTTTTTCGAAACCTGCTTTATCTGCGGCACTATCAGTAACTACATTATCAACAACTGCAGGTGCAGCAATAAATTCTCCAGTTTCAATATTTTTTGTTGCAGGAAGAGATAGTATTCCTAACATTTTTTGTGTTTCTTGACCATTACCATCTGTAACGGAAACATCCTCCGCTTTAGTCTTTATTGTTAATTGTCGTTCAACAAGAACTTTTATATTGTCTTGTTCAGCTAAAACAACCTCATTACTTATTGTTTGAAAATCAGGTGTAAGTTTTCCATTTACACTAATAATTTTATCTCCAATCTGAATACCAGCTTGTTCGGCTGCACCGTCAGATATTAGTCCACCAACAACTGATGGATACACGATACGACCTATAGAATAAAACAATGAAATAAATATCATTATTGCAAATAGATAATTGAATAGTGGTCCAGCAACAACTATTGCTAATTTCTTCCATGTTTTTTGGAGAGCAAATGCGTGCTTTTTATCTTCATCAGATAAAGATGATAATGTATCAACTTCTGTTGAAGAAGAGGCATCAGCATCACCTAAAAATTGGCAATAACCACCTAAAGGAATTGCCGCTATTCGCCAATTTGTACCGTATTTATCAATATGATGCCAAAGTTCTTTTCCAAAACCGATAGAAAATGCAGAAACCTTAACCCCTAGCATTCTTGCAATTATAAAATGTCCGAATTCATGAACAAATACTAAAATTCCTAATAAAATAATAAAAGGAACAACATAATATACAACATTTAATATAATTTCCATTTTTCACCCCTATCGTAAATATACAAAAAATAGATATACGAATGGAGCCGCAAAAATCAAGCCATCTATCCTATCAAAAACTCCACCATGTCCTGGGATTAATTTTGAAGAATCTTTTACACCTACGGAACGTTTTATAGCAGATTCAATTAAATCTCCTATTTGTGAAATTATGGCTATTAATGCAGCAAGTACGGCGTAGAACACTTGATTATCAATATTCCATTCATAACGTATATGCAATGGAGTATATGCAAAAGAAATATAACGAAACTTACTGAAATCATAAAAAGGAATTCCAATAACTTGTGTACATACATACATAAATATTATGCTAACAGAGATAGATAGCAATATTCCACCACACAAACCAGACCACGTTTTATTTGGACTAATTTTAGGAGCTAATTTTGGACCTTTCAAATTACAACCAACAACCAATCCACCGATATCCATACACCAAACCATAACAAAAAACCATAATGTCATGATGAAACTATAATTGTATTGAGGATCAAAATACCCTTCACTTGGATCAAAAGATAAATACATCCATATCAATGATCCAACACCAATTGAAATATACGGAACCCCTAATGTTATCAATCGACGATTTTTTTCTTTTGCGGCTAACAACCAAACAAAGAAAGAGATTATGCAAATTATAGGAATAATTAGAGAAAAATTAAATCCCCATATTGAAACAGCCAAGCTAATCATATATGCAGTTACAAAATGTGATGTTTTTTGTGGAGATGATAGCAAATTCGCCCATTCCCAAGCTAATAGACCTCCTACTATTATTGCTAAAACCTCAACATACGGACTTCCAACATAAAGCACATATATTGCGATAGGAATCATGACAATCGCAGTTAAAATCCTTTTTATTAATGAGTTAAATTTAAGATTTCCCATACCTTCTCTCCCTGTTTTGGTAAACATCAATAATTTTGCATAATTCTTTTTTAGAAAAATCCGGCCATAATGTATCTGAAAAATAAAATTCAGAATAAGCTAATTGCCAAAGTAAATAATTGCTAATTCGTATTTCTCCACTAGTGCGTATGAGCAAATCAGGATCAGGAATACCACTAGTATATAACAAAGAAGAAAATTGTTTAATATCTATATCTTCTATTTTTAACTTACCCTCTTTAACAGCTTCTGCCGTTTGACGAACTGCCGAAATAATCTCTTGTCTACTACCATAACTTAAAGCAACACATAGCATTAAATCAGTATTGCTTATTGTATCGCGTTCAATCTTCTCCATTTTCTGAATAATGTCTTCAGCGAGCATATTTCGCTCACCTATAAAAACTATACGAACATTATTTTTTTCTAATTCCGAAAAACTACTATCTAAATAATTTCTCAGAAGGTTCATTAAACCATTTACTTCATCTTCACTTCTTTGCCAATTTTCAGTAGAAAAAGCATAAACTGTCATATATTTAACACCTAAATTTTTGACCTCTTTAGCAATTTCTATAAGATTTTCGGCACCTTTTTTATGCCCCATAATGGCAGGCAAACCTCTTTTCTTTGCCCAGCGACGATTTCCATCTAATATGAAGGCGATATGTTGCAAATTTTCTGTAGTCACAATAAAATCCTATACCTGCATAATATCCTTTTCTTTTGCTACAACCATCTCATCAACCTTCTTTATGGCATCATCTGTCCACTTTTGAATATCGTTATTATATTTCTTTTCTTCATCTTCAGATATCAAAGAATCTTTTTTCATTTTCTTTACTTCATCCATTGCATCTCTACGGATATTACGAATAGCAACTTTTCCTTGTTCTGCATATTTTCCAGCAATTTTTACAAGTTCTTTTCTACGCTCTTCACTCAATGGAGGAATAGGTATCCTAATTAATTGACCATCAGACATCGGATTTAATCCTAAATCACTTTCACGCAATGCTTTTTCTACATTTTTAGCCATAGCTTTATCCCAAACACTTACAGATAAAGTACGAGCATCCGGCACGCTAATTGTACCAACTTGGCTAATCGGTGTCATACTTCCATAAGCTTCAACCAATATACCATCTAATAAACTAGCATGAGCTCTTCCGGCTCTCAACCCACCAAAATCGGAACGCAAAGCTTCTAAAGTTTTTTCCATTCTAGCATTTGTATCATTTTTTAATGTATTATAATCTGACATATTTTACCTCTTATACTCATTTAACAATTGTACATTTAGATTTTCCGCATACAGCCTTAAGAATCGACGATTTTCCTTCCTGAGAAAATACCATTATCGGAATATTATTATCTTGAGCCATAGTTATTGCAGTTATATCCATGACATCTAAATGCTTTGAAATAACTTCATGATAACTGACCTCATCATAGCGCTTAGCTTTGGCGTTTTTCTTAGGATCAGAATCATATATTCCATCCACCTGTGTAGCTTTCATAATTACATCACAATGCATTTCAGAAGCTCGAAGTGCCGCCCCTGAATCCGTTGTAAAATAAGGGCATCCCGTTCCACCGGCAAAAATAACAACATCACCATTAAGAACTGAGGAATATGCATCTCTGAAATTATAGCTATCACAAACCTGAGGCATTTCCAAACCGGTATATATCTTAACGGGACATTTTTTTTCTTCTAAAGCTGATTTCATCGCAAGTGCATTCATAACAGTAGCCATCATACCTATTTGATCAGCAACACTCCTATCCATATTAGAGCTTGCATTTTTTGCCCCTCTAAAAAAGTTACCACCACCTATAACTAGGCAAACTTGCACACCTAAATCTCGAATATCCACGATTTCTGAAGCAATATTTTTCACAACAGAAGAATCTATTCCAAACCCAGCTTTCCCCATAAGTCCTTCACCAGAAAGCTTTAACAATATTCGTTTAAATATAGGTTTCATTACACAATCCTCTACTTCAAAATATGCTTGTATGTTACTTATTTTATTGCTTTTGTCATTATTATTTTACACGTTTTCAGCAGAATTTTTTATAAACACAAAATAAGGTTGAAAATTTTTTAATTTCTGATATTGATAATAACAAACTAGATAAGGAGGATATTATGTTTTCTACACTTTCATTATGTGCCCTTGGTGGATATTTAGCTGGTTCAATTCCTTTTGGTTTGGTTCTATGTTTCATGGCTGGGTACGGCGATATTAGAAAAATTGGCTCTGGTAACATTGGCGCAACAAATGTTCTTAGAACCGGAAATAAACTTTTAGCATTATTAACGGTTTTACTTGATGCATTTAAAGCAGGTTTAGCCGCTTTGATTGCGCAGAAAATTCTACCGGATACTCCTACAACTTTTTTAGGAATAGAAACATCTGTAAACATTTTAGGCGCTTTATTTGCCGGCTCATTTGGTGTAATCGGACATAATTTTCCGATTTGGTTAAAGTTCAAAGGAGGAAAAGGCGTTTCTTCAGCATTCGGCTTTATATTAATGACACAATGGCAGATTGCATTAATTGCTTTAGCTATTTGGTTAACTATGGCCTTCACCTTCCGCTATTCTTCATTATCAGCTCTTACAGCTGCTGCATCAATGCCGATTGTTGCATTCTTTTTATGTCCTCCTATATATGCAATATTTTATAGTGCTACAGCGTTACTTGTCATTATTAGACACCATGCGAATATCAGACGCTTAGTAAAAGGTGAAGAAAGCAAGATAAGTTTCAAGAAAAAGAGCTAAAATTGAACGAAGAAAATCTTATAGATATTATTCAATTAATCAATACGGATGGTATTGGTCCAGTTTCTTTTTACAAAATAATTAATTCTACATCATCTATAAAAGAAGCCTTATTAATAACTTCTGAAAAAAAATCTTTATATAAAAGGGAACTTGCTGAATACGAATTAGATAAAGCACGTCAAAAAGAAATAAAAATTATATCTTATCTTGATGAATTATATCCTGACAGTCTGAAAAACATAAATGATGCACCGCCAATTTTATATGCAAAGGGTAATATAGAATTGTTAAAGCATCCTATCTCCATTGCTATTGTTGGTGCAAGAAACGCCTCTATCAGTGGAAGGAAATGTGCTTCCAAAATAGCGTATGATTTAACACAACAAGATGTTTTAGTTGTATCTGGAATGGCTAGAGGAATTGATAGTTCTGCTCATAAAGGAGCTTTGTTTGCAAAACAACAAAAAGGCTCAACTATTGCTGTTTTAGGAACTGGAGTTGATGTTATTTATCCTGCTGAAAATAAGGATTTATATCATGATATTTGTGAGCAAGGTTTGGTATTGTCAGAATTTCCAATAGGTACAAATGCTCAAGTAACAAATTTTCCGCGACGTAATAGAATTATATCTGCCTTAACATCTGGAACCTTAGTTGTGGAGGCCAGCCTTCATTCCGGCTCATTAATTACGGCAAAATTAGCATTAGATCAAGGAAAAGAAATTTTTGCAGTACCGGGATCTCCTTTAGAAAGCAGATCTGCAGGTCCGAACCATTTAATCAAAGAGGGCGCTATATTAACAGAATGCGCGGAGGACATACTTAATGTATTAAGTATTTCTCAGAATAAACAGATAAAAAATTATCAAATGAATTTTAAGCCTCTTGACAAAGAGAAAAATAATGTAAATATTTCTGAACATGTAATTCTTGAAACAACAACTCCAAAACAGATAGATTTACTAAGATTAATCAGTTATGAAGGTGTTGATATAGATGAGTTATTAAGAACAAGTCAATTACCACAAGCAGATTTTTTCTCTGAATTATTGGAGTTAGAATTTAGTGGCAAAATCGAAAGACAAGTAGGCAACAAAGTAGCACGTATTAAATAGGAATTTATAAAATGAAGCTTGTTATAGTGGAATCTCCAGCAAAAGCAAAAACTATTAATAAATATTTGGGTAGCGACTATAAAGTTTTGGCTAGCTATGGGCACATCAGAGATTTGCCAAGTAAAGATGGCTCTGTTGATCCAAATAATGATTTTGCCATGAGTTGGGAATTTAGCCCTGCAGGAAAAAAACACTTAAATGATATAATTGTTGCATTAAAGGATTGTGATACGATTGTTTTGGCATCCGACCCGGATAGAGAAGGTGAAGCTATTTCTTGGCATATTTTAGAAGAACTTAAAGATAAGAAAAAATTAAATGGAAAAAAAATTGAACGAGTTGTATTCCATGAAATTACAAAATCCGCAATAAAAGAAGCTATTGAGAATCCGCGTGAAATAGATCAGGATTTGGTTAGTGCTTATATGGCAAGACGCGCTTTGGATTATTTAGTTGGTTTTACTCTATCGCCTGTTTTATGGAGAAAACTTCCAGGTTCTAAATCAGCAGGAAGAGTTCAATCTGTAGCTTTGCGTCTTATATGTGAAAGAGAAAATGAAATTGATAAATTTAAGCCTGAAGAATACTGGACTATTGATGTAGATTTAATTACACAAAATAAAGCTCATATGTTAACCCATCTAATTAACCTAGATGGAAAAAAACTTGATAAATTTACATTAAATTCACAGGAAAAAGCTTTAGAAGCAAAAGCAAAAATTGAAGCTCAGAATTTTACAATAGATAAAGTTGAACGAAAGAAAGCCAGCAGATACCCTGCTCCACCATTTACAACATCCACTCTTCAACAAGAGGCTGCTCGAAAATTACGTTTTTCTGCTAAAAAAACTATGCAAGTTGCTCAGAAATTGTATGAAGATGGTATAATTACATATATGCGTACAGATGCAGTTAATTTATCAAAAGAAGCAATTAAAGCTTGTCGTGAAGCTATTGAAAAATATTTTGGCGAAAGTTATTTACCAAAAACACCTAAAGAGTATAAAAATAAAACAAAGAATGCTCAAGAAGCTCACGAAGCTATTCGTCCGTCTGATGTTTTAAACACCCCTAAAAAGATGGAATTAAAGTTAGATAGTGATGCATACAAATTGTATGAATTAATTTGGAAACGAACAGTGGCTTGTCAGATGAATCCTGCAATTATGGATAGGGTTGTCGTTGATGCAAAATCTATGGATAAGAAAATTTTATTAAGAGCAACAGGACAAGTTATTCAGTTTGATGGGTTCCTAAAGCTGTATCAAGAAAGTAAAGATGATGCTGATGAGGATGATGAAAATAGAATACTTCCAAATGTAGAAGCTGGTGAAAATGTTGAAAAAGGAGATATTAAACCATCTCAACATTTCACTACTCCACCGCCAAGATTTACGGAAGCAAGCTTAGTAAAAAAATTAGAAGAGCTTGGAATTGGACGACCTTCAACATATGCTAATATAATTGCTGTTTTACAAGAACGCAAATACGTTAAGGTTGAAAAATTGCGTTTTATTCCGGAAGACAGAGGACGAATCGTTACTGTATTCTTAGAAAATTTCTTCAAAAAATATGTTGAATATGATTTTACCGCCCAATTAGAAGAATTTTTAGATGATGTCTCTTCAGGAAAAATGGAGTGGAAAAAACTCTTAACTGGTTTTTGGAATAAATTTATTAAAAATGTCGATGATGTAAAACCATTGCAGCTATCGGAAGTTATTGATAAAATTGATGAAGCATTATCATCTCATTTATTCCCTATTCGTGAAGATGGAACTGATCCAAGGGTATGTCCAGAATGTGGTAAAGGAAGATTAAGTATCAAATTTGGCAAATTCGGTGCATTTTTGGGATGTTCAAATTATCCGGATTGTAAATATACAAAACCATTGACTGATACAAAAGACGAAGAACAGGAAGCTGCAAACAATAGTGCTCAAAAGTTAGCTAATGGTGAAGATAAAGTTGTTGGACATATGGATGATTTAAATATATATCTTAAAACGGGTCCTTATGGTCCTTATGTTCAATTAGGTGAAGATGCTACAGCTACGACAGAAAAACCTAAAAGAGTTTCTTTACCTAAATTTGTTCAACCAAATGAATTAACAGAAGAACAAGCTAAAATTTTGATTTCATTACCAATCATGCTTGGAGACGGTATTGAAGTAAATATTGGAAAATTTGGACAATATGTCAGACAAGGGATGAAATCGAAAACTTTATCAGGTGAAGATACAATATTTAATATAACAAAAGAACGAGCAGAAGAAATTTTAAAAACAGCTCCATCTAAACCAGAACCAACAGTTCTAGGAAAGAATCCTCAAAATAAAAATGATATTATTTTGGTAAAAGGAAGATATGGAATGTATTTAAAATGCGGAAAAAATAATTATGCCATTCCTAAAGGATATGCTCCTAGTGAATTAACCGAAGAAGATGCTATAAAGATTGTAACTGCAAAAAAATAGTGTGTTTTTCATAGATTATTCATAAAATATCTTGCAAAAATAAATTTAAGAGTTTATACATTTGACAAATGTTAAGAATTTGAGGATTTTTTTATGAGTAAAGAAGAACTATTAGAATTAACAGGTGAAGTTATTGAAAAACTTCCTAATGCAATGTTTAGAGTTCGGTTGGAAAACGGAGTAGAAATACTGGCTCATACTGCGGGAAAAATGCGTAAGTTCCGTATTAGAGTCATGGTTGGTGATAAAGTTGATATTGAAATGACACCATATGACCTAACAAAAGGACGAATAACTTTCCGTCATAAAGATTAAAAAAATAACTCAGTAACTATACTGAGTTATTTTTTTGATAATTATTCCGGTAAACTTTTACAAATAAAAAGCCTCTAAGTTAACGATATGACAATTATTGTCATACGGATAGATGAACTTCGATAGCGGACAATACACAAACATTTGGCAGTCTGTTTTGCTAAAATCTATCCCCAAGCAGTTCTTTATGTTTTCCTCTTCAGCTCTTGTTTTATCAATAAGAATTACAGGCTTAGTGAAGAAAAAAGATACTTGCTCTTCGTCTTTGGAAGCATCCGTGTAAACATTTTGTTCATATACAGCAAGACCCATCACTTCCTTTTCTGAACGAATTTCATTAAGTATCTTATAGATACAAGATTCTGAACAATAACGAAGAATTCCTTTCTGATAAATTTTTCCATAGGTGGTTCTCGTGTAAAGTTTTGTTTTTTCCATAATAGTAATTGATTAATAATTGTTTTACTTGCACGAATATATCATTATATAAAAAAAAGTCAATTTATAAAAACCTAATAGCTTCCAATGCAGCTTTTGCTCCTGAACCTGCGGCGATGATTGCTTGTCGATATTGAGGATCACAAACATCTCCTGCGGCAAAAACACCTTTTATATTTGTTGAGCACCCATTCTCCTTAGTAATAATATATCCGTCCGAATTTAATTCTAAATAATTACGAAATAATTCTGTATTTGGATGATGTCCGATTGCTATAAATATTCCGGATACATCTAAATATTTTATAGAATCTGTTTTAACGTTACGTATCTTAATCCCTGTTATTTCTAAAGGATCTTCTTTCCCTATAACTTCATCTACCACACTATTCCAAACAACTATAATCTTTCGATTATCAAAAATTCTTTGTTGTAAAATATTATCAGCTCTGAAAGCGTGACGACGATGTATTAGATATACTTTATTTACAAAATTTGTTAAATATAGAGCTTCTTCTGCGGCGGTATTTCCACCACCAATAACGGCCACTTCCTTTTCTTTATAAAAAAATCCATCACATGTTGCACATGAGGAAACACCTTTTCCTATATACTTTTGTTCACTAGCCAAATTTAACCATTTTACGGATGCGCCTGTAGCTATTATTATTGCTTGAGACTGATATGAATTTCCAGCTTTTGAACTGCACGTAAATGGATGATCATAGAAATCTACTTCAGATATTTCATCTTCAATTATCCTCACTCCTTTATTTTCAGCCTGTTGATGCATTTTCGACATCAACTCAAAACCCGTAATAGGTTCAATAAAACCAGGATAATTTTCAACTTCATTAGATAATGTAAGCTGACCTCCTTTTTGATTTCCTGATATAATTATACTATTAACTCCGGCTCTGGCGGCATAAATACCCGCGGTGTATCCTGCAGGACCGGATCCCATTATTAGTAAATCTGTTTTGTATTCTGCCATATTTATCTCCTTTTTTGCTAAATAATATTTGTATATGGCAATACAACTATTCCAAAGTATTACATTAAGATAAAAATATGTATATACCATAAAAAAGTCTTGCTTTTCTTTATAAAAAGATTAGATTAGTTTCAAACTGATATTTTAATTTTTTTTAGGAGATATAATATGCCTTCAGTTGTTAATGATTCTTGCATAAAATGTGGCACTTGTGCTAGCGTTTGCCCAGTAAGTGCTTTTCATATTTCAGATAATCAATATGTTGTAGATCCAGATACATGCATTGACTGTGGTGTTTGTATTTCTGAATGCCCTCAGGGTGCAATTTGTAATGATGCTGAGGCAGATGAAGCCGTTGTGAAATTTAATGCTGAACAAGCTAAAATTTGCCCTAATGCAAATGATTAAATCTGAATAATAATTATTTAAGCTCAGGGAGTTCCCTGAGTTTTTTGTTTAATGAGATAAAATATGTTACCTGAATATACTACAGATTATTTGTTAGATAAAAAAGTTAAAATATTTCAACCTAAAAATGGATATAGAGCTTCTACTGATGCCGTATTATTATCCGCCGTGGTAAAATGTAAAAAAGAAAAAAGTCGTATTTTAGACATTGGTTCAGGAACAGGTGCTATATCTCTTTGTCTTTCTCAACGATTGGCGGATAAAAATATTGAAGTTCATGGTATCGAGTTACAAACAGATTTAGTTGAGTTATCCAATTACAGTGCTCAACAAAATAATTTTAATTTTTTAAAATTTCATAACTTTGACTTAAGAAAAAAAATAAATAGTGAAGTTTTAAAACCTTGTTCTTTTGATATTGTTGTCTCGAATCCGCCATATAGTGATCATGACATGCCATCCCCTAATAAAAGCAAGGCTACTGCTCATAATTTGGAAAACTTCAGTTTATCTAATTGGTTGAACTTTTGCTTAAAAATGACAAAACCTTTTGGATTTATATATATGGTCAATAGGGTTGAAGCCATTCCGGAAATCTGTTACGCTTTAAATAAAAAAGCTGGAGGATTGAATATTTTACCCATCTATTCAAAAGAAAAACAAGAAGCTAAAAGAGTTATTATTTTCGCACAAAAAGATTCTAAAGCTCCTTGTAAGATACTAAGTCCTTTTATTGTTCATAATGAAAATGGTGATTATACAGAAAATGCTCAAAAAATTTTGCGGTTAGGTCTGAGTTTTCACGATATTTAACATTGTTTTTACTTTTAAAGTATATGTTGATAGAAGATTTTTCACGTATGGAGTATATGATGTTTAAGTTCCTGTTATTTTTATCTATATTGTTTGTTTCAAATAATTCATTTGCATTTATGCCTAGTTATGATGATGACGATGAATTTCGTAGATGTACAAGATTCACACAGAATTGGGATAAATGTATTGCAGAACAAACTCAAAGAGTTTTGAATGATGTAAAGAGAGAATATAGAGATATTTTGGGTAATGGTGCAATATTAAAGTGGAATAATAGTGTTGATGAAAACACTCAAACTTTGCGCGATATGTACGAAAGCTGGACTGCATTTCGGAATCGGTTATGTTCATTATCTAAAGCTGCATCAACTTTGATATACCCTATAAATGACGAAGAGTTAACGTGTAATTTATATTATTCCTTACATCATAGAGCACATCTTTCTAATATTATACGCTTAATGAATAGAGATGTACCTGAAAATAGATATGATTTTAAATACTTAAAAATATACGATCATGACGATGATTATAATAAATGTATAACAGAAAAAAAGAATGTTAATATTTGTATAAATGAAGAATTAACACGCTCAACGAAAGAAATTAAAGACTTGTACAAATCTATTTCGAAAGCTGAGTTAACCTCAAAATGGAATAATGGTCCAGATATTAAAAAGGGAAATTTTAGAGATTTATTTGATAGTTGGATTGCATACAGAAATAGAATTTGTTCTTTATCAGTAAATATGTATCATAATGTTTATGGTCAAAATGCGATTACAACAAATGAATGTATACAATATTTTAATAGAGAAAAATTGGAAACACTGCAAAATATCTTAATTGCGACACATTCATCATTAGAGGAAGAAATAGATGAAGAAGAAATTGATAATGGAGAAGCTGCAGGAAAGAAGATACCTCCTCTTGTAAAGAAAATATCTTCCGGATCAAATACTCTACAAGATAGATTTTTTGAAGAAAGTGGCGAACCTAATAATGAAAATAAAACACCAGAGGAACCTGTAAAAAAAGAAATAGAAAAAAATAATAAAATGAATATTCCTAGTTGGGCAAAACAAAATTAACAATTAGTTAATAAATATACATACCAGAATGTATAAAAAAATTATTGCGTAAAAATTATATTATTATATATCATACTTTTCGGTATGTTTTTTAAGGTGAGAAGAAATGCGAAGAACAAAAGAAGATGCAGAACAAACAAGATTGAATATTTTAACGTCTGCGATGAATATTTTTTATGAGAAAGGTTATTCTAAAACAACTTTTGATGAAATTGCAAAACGTATTAATCTAACTAAAGGAGCCGTTTATTGGTATTTTAGAAACAAGCCGGATATTGTTGCTGCTTTGATTAATGAAAACGCAAAAAAGTATTTTGCGGAACAAAGAAAAATTATTCCTGAAGGAAAGGTAGTAGATTTCGATGATATCATTAATATGCATCTTTATACAAATAAAAGAATTTGTTCTGATGTAAATTTTTATAAATTTACGTTTTTTGTTTTTTGCCAAATGGAATGGAGTGAAATTGTATTAACAAAAATTCGCCCGTTAATTGAAGAAACTAAGAAATTTTCTCGCTCATTCGTGTATGATTCACTGCTGCAAATGCAAAAAGACGGAAAAATCAAAAAAGATGTAGATATTCATATTATTACAGATATTTTATCTTGTACTTACACGGGGATTATTGAATCATTTATGACAAAACGTGTAAATTCAGATGTAGATGATTTAGTTAAAGAGAGTTTTAATTTTATTTTTTATAGTATCAAAGAGGAAAATAAACAATGAAAATCAGTTATCCAAATTTAACAAATGTTTTTATGAAAATTATTTTAATCGTATTGTGTGTATATGCTGGTTGGTATTTAAAAGGAAGGCTTTCTCCTAGTGCGATGGGACAGCATAGAGGCGGAGGCGAAGTTTATATTTTAGCTCAAAAAGCTCAGACTAAGGATGTTACATCATTTAATAATAAGATATCATATATAGAAGCAATAAATGAGGTTAGTTTGCTTCCTCAGGTTACAGGTACTATAGAAAAAGTTTTATTTGAAGAAGGTAGTATTGTTTATGAGGGAGATGTACTATTTGAAATAGATTCATCAAAATATCAGGCGGCTTTTGATTTAGCTAGAGCTAGATTAGATAGTGCAAAAGCGAACCTAGTTAAAGCAGAAAGAGATTATAATAGACAAGTAAAATTAAGTAGAGAAAAATTTGCATCAAAAGCCACTTTCGATACATCTGAAAGTGCTTATTTGCAAGCAAAAGCTTTAGTAGAAGAAGCTAAAGCCAGTCTTGATGTTGCAACGATTGATTTAGAAAACACCAAAGTTACTTCGCCTATTAATGGTAAAATCGGTAAGGCTTTGGTTACAAAAGGAAATTATGTGGTAGCCAGCAATGTTGTTTTAGCAAAGATTGTGCAAATAAATCCTGTTCGTATAAGCTTTTCTTTAACAGATAAAGAAGTGGCATCTATGCAAAAGAATGATTTAAAATCTGAAGATTTAACAGCTAGAATAACATTAGCAACAGGTGATGTTATTCATGAAAATGTAGTGAATACTTTTGCAGACAATTCTGTTAATCAAAATACGGCAACTGTTGCTGTATACACAGATGTTGCAAATAGTTCGGGGAGATTGATTCCGGGAAATTATGTACAGACTGCTATTTTAGCCAATAAACCTATATACTCTATGGTTGTACCTCAGTCTGCAATAAATTATGATAAAGAAGGTACATTTGTTTACGTTGTAAAAGTTGATGATAAAAAGAGTAAAGAAAATGATATACATGGAGTTGCTGAACAACGCCGTGTTGTGTTAGGAGATAGTGTAAATGGCTCTGAACAAATTATCTTAAGCGGTATAAATGAGGGTGAATTAATAGTTGTTCAAGGAAATGTGAAAATACAAAATAATTCACCTGTAAAAGTTGGAATTATTAATAATTAGTTGATATATAGGTGTAGAAAATGTTTTCAAAATTTTTTATAGAAAGACCTCGTTTTGCAATTGTTATTGCAATAGTAATGGCGTTGGCTGGTGTTGTTTCGATTATGTCTATGCCTATTGGTATGTATCCAGAAATTGCCCCTCCAGAAATACGAGTATCTACAAATTATACGGGAGCTAGTGCAGAAACTGTAGCAAATAACGTAGGTATTCCTTTGGAAAAAGCTATAAATGGTATTGAAAACATGTTGTATATGTCTTCATCATCATATAATTCTGGAATGTATGGTTTATCAGTTGCTTTTGAAACCGGAACAGACCCTGATTTAGATCAAGTGAAAGTGCAAAATAGGTTACAACAAGCTATTTCAACATTGCCTGCTGAAGTACAAGATGTCGGAGTAACGGTGTATCGCCGTTCTTCTGATATTTTAGGATTTCTACATGTAACTTCACCTAAGGGTACTTATGATAGTAACTTTCTAAATAATTATGTTGAGAACAACATAAAAATATCATTAAGTCGTGCTTATGGTGTTGGTGAAGTTAATGTTATGGGAGCGGCTACAAGTATGCGTGTTTGGATAGATGCAGATAAAGCAACTGCCCTTAATATTCCTATTGATACAATAAAAACAGCAATTCGCAGTCAAAATGTTCAGCCGGCTTTAGGTTCGGTAGGTTCTGCTCCTGGTGATGGAAATCAGGTATTAGTGTATTCATTAGAAACTAAAGGCCGATTGAATGATCCTAAAGATTTTGAAAATATTATTATCCGAACAGCAGAAGACGGAGGATTAGTAAAGTTAAAAGATATTGCAAAGGTAGAACTCGGTTCCGAAAACTATCTTATCAGTTCTACGGTCGACGGGAAACCGGCTGTTTCCATTATTATAAATAAATCATCCGGAGCAAATGCCGTTAATGCAATGAAGGCTGTGAAGGCTGAATTAAAAAAACTTGAAAAATTTTATCCAGAAGATTTAAAAGTTGAAGTATTTATGGATACTACAGATTTCATTCTAGCATCTATTGAGGAAGTATTTATCACCTTATTTTTGACTTTTATTTTAGTTGTATTCGTTTGTTATCTCTTTTTACAGGACTGGCGAGCAACTTTGGTTCCTTCTGTGGCAATACCAGTTTCTGTGTTGGCAACATTCGCAATGATGCATATTCTAGGATATAATTTAAACATCTTAACTTTATTTGGTTTGGTACTAGCGATTGGTTTGGTTGTTGATGATGCTATTATTGTTGTAGAACGGTGCTTATATTTGATGGAAACAGAAAATCTGTCTGCAAAACAAGCTGCTGAAAAAACTATGGAACAGGTGTCCAGTGCAGTAATTGCAACAACTCTTGTGCTTTTAGCTATTTTTGTTCCAATTGCATTTATGGGAGGTATCACAGGTAAGGTATATCAACAATTTGCAATAACTATGTCTTTTGCCGTTTCATTTTCTTCAATCAATGCATTAACATTGAGTCCGGCTTTATGTGCAACTATGTTAAAGCCTGTTAAAATGAGTGAAAAAGGTATTTTAGGATGGTTTAATAAAACAGTTAAATATTCAACGAATAAATATTTAGCAATCGTGGGATATTTAGGAAGAAAAGTAGGTGTTATTGCATTTATATTAGCTATTATATTGACATTAAATGGACTTTTATTAAAAATTACACCAACTTCATTCTTACCAGATGAAGATCAGGGCTTAATTATGATAAATGTTCAACTGCCTGAAGGTGCTTCAAATGTGCGAACAAAAGCTGTAAATAAAAAAATATTAGAAGCTGTAAAGAATCATCCTGCAGTAAAATCTGTGATGAATCTTGATGGTTTCAGTATCATGGCAGGACAAGGTGAAAATGTCGGTTTTGGCGTTATTGCTTTGAAAAATTGGAGTGAACGTAAAGGCGATGCTTTATTTTCAACTAACGTTAAAAATGAATTATCCGCAATAACAAATACATTTTCTGAAGCAAAAATACAAATGTTTGAGCTTCCTGCTCTACCTGGATTGGGTGCAACTAATGCTATGGATTTTAAGATTCAATCAGTTGAAAATACGGATATGAAAGAACTTGAAACTGTTGTAAATAACTTTACATCCCAAGCTATGGCATTACCTCAGATTCAATTAGCGTACTCTACTTATAATGCACAAACACCACATGCTTATATTGAGATCGATAGAGAAAAAGCCGAATCCTTGGGAGTTGCTATTGGTAGTATTTATTCATCTTTGCAAACATATATCGGTTCAAGCTATATTAACGACATTAATATCGGTACTCAAGTAAACAAAGTGAAAATTCAAGCAGACTGGAAATATAGAAAAGATTTAAACAGTTTGGATAAAATTTATGTACAAAGTACAAAAGGTGCTATGGTTCCGCTTGGTAGTTTAATTCAAATAAAGACAGTATTATTGCCTAGAGGTATAGAAAGATATAATCAATATCCTAGTGCAACAATAAATGCTTTAGCTGCTGATGGATATAGTACAGGTGAAGCAATGAACGCTCTAGAAGAACTAGCAGGTAAAATTCTTCCAAAGGGGTATAGCTATGCGTGGTCCGGAGCTAGTTTGCAAGAAAAAGATAATCAAGGTCAAATCTTTTATATTATCGCTTTTGCTTTCTTGTTTGCGTACTTATTCATGGTGGCACAATACGAAAGTTGGAGTATACCTCTTTCGGTTATGCTATCTGTAACAACAGCTATGTTAGGAGCTTTGGTTGGCCTATTCATGTCTAAAATGTCATTGAGTATTTACGCTCAATTAGGTTTAGTTTTGTTAGTGGGTTTGGCGGCAAAAAATGCTATTTTAATTATAGAATTTGCTAAAGAATCTAGAAATTCAGGAACTCCTATTTTAAAAGCTGCTCTTTATGGTACAAAAGAAAGGTTTAGAGCCGTTTTAATGACTGCGTTTACATTTATTTTAGGTGTTGCGCCATTGGTTTGGGCAACAGGTGCATCTGCAGGAAGTCGTATTGCCGTGGGTGTTCCTGTATTTTACGGAATGATTGTCGGAACTGTTGCCGGTTTGATATTAATTCCTCTTATGTATATTTTAGTGCAAACCATTTCTGAATATAAAATGAAAGGAAAAAATGAAAAACGTAAGAACTAGTTCTGCAAAAATCATACAAACTATAATTGAAAACAAGGTCTTTTTCGCTGATTTAAAGAAACAAGTTGGCGAAAAAGACTTGTCTTTTGTTAATATGTTAGTACTTACTACTTTGCGAAATTGGCAAAATCTAGAAAATGAACTAACAAAATATTTAAATAAAAAAATTCCCAATAAACATAGGTTTTGTAAATATTTAGTTCTCACAGCAATGGCAGAACTTATTTTTATGAATACTCCTTCACATATTGTAATAAATGAAACTGTGAAAAATGTTAAAAATTGTTGTGATAAATTTTTAGGCGGAATGGCTAATGCAATTTTGAGAAGAATTTTACAAAATAAAGAATTTATTTACACGGATATCACTAATAATCCGCTTATTCCTCAGAATTTTCAAGATATCTTAGAGGGATATAGCGATGATGAAGTTAGTAAAATAAAGAAAAGTATAAATATGCTTCCGCCATTAAACATTAGTGTGAAAAATGATAATTTACAGTGGAAGGACAAATTAAAAGCAGATATTTATCCAAATGGAACTCTTAGTGTAAAAAATGCAAAAAAAGTTCAAGATTTATCAGATTATAATAATGGATCTTGGTGGATACAAGATGTTGCTGCCAGCCTTCCGGTACAAATAATGGGGGATATTAAAGGACTTGAGGTTATTGATTTATGTGCAGCACCCGGAGGAAAAACTGCTCAACTTTTAAATGCTAATGCAAATGTAACAGCTTTAGATATATCTGAAGTAAGATTAGATATTTTAAAACAAAATATGAAAAGATTAGGTTTTGAAAATATAAAAACTCAAGTGTGTGATGCTGTTGATTTTATGAATTCTTCTGATAAAAAATTTGATGCGATTTTACTTGATGCTCCTTGTTCTGCAACAGGCACTTTCAGACGTCACCCCGAAGTATTATATATTAAGGGAAAGGATGATGTGTAAATTATGCGTGATTTACAAAAGCAATTATTGTCTCTTTGTAGAAATATATTAAAAATCGGTGGTACTTTAGTTTATAGTGTTTGTTCAATCGCAAAAGATGAAGGAGAATATCAGATTTCAGAATTCTTAAAAAATAATCCAGATTTTAAACTCATACCAATAAGTATTGAAGAAATTCAAAAATTTAGTCTCTGGAATGATAATATTATAACAACAGAAGGAACTATACGTACCTTACCTTTTTATGAAGAAAATCTCGGTGGTTTAGATTCTTTTTTTATTTGTAAAATGCAAAGAATAATTTAATAAATTTAAGATATACTGCATCCAAATGATAAGGAGATGAGTAATGAGTAATGTGTTTTTGTATTTTTTGTTAATGTTTATCTTCGGTTTTTTGGGCATGTTTGCTATTTTTTCGCCATTAGCAAATAAATATTCTCATACCTTAAAATTTGAAAATAAAATGGCTCCAATTCAATATATTTTTTTATTTTATGTTTTGGGTTCTTTATCTTCTTACTTTTTGGTAGATATAAATGATTTTATAGAACCAATAACATTGAAAAGAATAATAATCCCAATATTACTATCTATTGTTATATATTTATCTGCTCAAATTCTTTCATTTAAATCGTTATCAATCGTTGTTTTGGGGTGTTTGGCAATAACTGTATATTTGCAACCTGTTAGTATAGGCTCACCATTTCCAAATATTCCTGAATGGTTATTAAAGTTAATTGTTATTTTATTCTTTTCTATTTTTTGCTTATTTTATAGAATATTGAACTGTATACCACAAAGCATAATTATTCCAAGTGTAATAACAATTCTTGGTGTTTGCGTTTTATCTTTAATCGGAGCAGCTCCTATCTATTCTGCATTAAGTATAATTATGTTTGTTGGAGCATTACTAGCCTATTTAGGAGTAAATTTTTATGAAACAAAAATAGGTTTTGATGATGCTGATTGTACCGTAATAGGATATATTATAGCCAATCTGTTATTGCAAAATTTGGGCGAATATAACTTTACATCATGTATTATATTTACATCTGTATTTTGGGCTGAACTTGTTGTAGCAATATGGAATAAAGTTATGGTTTTTAAATCCGGTAGTCTAATGGAAAATACTAACTATTTTATTGCTGCGAATAAATATAATTCAAAAATAATGGGAATGAATATTGCGAAAGTTGCTGTGATTAGTGCTTTTATAGGGTGGTTTCAGCTATTTTCGATAAACCAATATTCTTTAATTATAATCTCGCTATTCATTATACTTTGGTTAAATAACTCTATTGGAACTGCATTTGAAAAGAAAAAAAGTCTAAAAGAAATAAATAAAGATTTTGTTGAAGATATTAAAAGAAATATTGATGATGCCAAAAAACTCCTATCCGAAGAATCTTTCAATACTAAAAACAAGAAAATAAATAATGAAAAGAAGAAAGTTCGTTCCGAAAAAGTAACAACTAAGAAGAAAACATCTAAAGAAAATAAAACTAAGTCTACTAAAAAAAATAATGTTCAAACTAAAAAGGGAACTAAATAAATGTCCTTTAACTCGAACTTATTTAATATCAGTAATTTATTAAAAAGCCATGATAAAAAAAATCCTCAAGGAATATTTAGAATCACTGTTGTTTCTTTTGAAGATAGATGCAATATCAACTGTGGTTTTAGATTTGCAGAATTATTAAAGAAGAACAACTTATTTGATGTAAATTTCTTTAATGAAAAATTTCCTAAAGGATTTTTAAACCTGCAAGGACGAAATTTTTTTGATTTTATTGATAGAGGTCAAGAAATTATTCGAAATACCAAATCTGATATTATAATTTGGGGATATGAAGAAGGAGGAAAAATACGCATAAACTTCCAACTTGATAATCAATATACTATTCCTAAAAATTTATTCTTTTCTCTTTTAGATAGTATATTTATTCCTTTGAATTATTTTTCTGATCCTGAAAATTTCTCAGAATCTTTAATGTTGTTAATTTATGGTATTATTATTGCCGCAATAAATCCAGTTACAAATGAACAAAAGATAAATAAACCGAAAATTTTGCAGAATATCTTGAATTTATTGTCAAATGATCGTTCACAAAAAGACATTCCTAGAGAATTTATGCCCTATATAATGAATATGTTAGGCAAAATTTATTTAAGTAATGTTTCTGCAAATTTAACCGAAAAGGATATTTGTATTTGTCAAAACTTGTTTGAAAATTCGTTGAAAAACAAAAATCTAATGCGATTACCCGTTTATTATGCATGTATATATAATAATCTCGGTCAGCTTTTTGAAATAGCCTCTAATTCCGTTAAAACAGATGCTTTTTCATACATAAAACAGTCTATTTCCGCATATAGAGAAGCTCAAAAATTTCTGAATCGTAATTATCCTTATGATTATGGAATTATTGCATATCATTTATCATTATTATATTTCGAATTTTGGAAATATAATAATGATATACAGGCTTTAAGAGATGCTGTATCACAATTAAGAGAAGCTGAAAAAGTTTATACAATAACTCAATTCCCTCATTCTTGGTGCCATATTGAAGGTCTTTTAGGATATTATTTAACATCATTAGGCATGAGTACTAATAGTAATGAAATTTTGCTATTAGCTATTAATAGCTATAAAAATCAACAAAAATTCTTTGAGCAAAATGCTTTTCCTGTAGAATGGGCAAAAATTCAAGAACATATAGGTCATATTTATTATCTGCTGGGAAAAATAAATTCTGATGAAAAATTCATGCTTGAAGCAAGGAATTATTTTCTTTCTGCTTTAGATATATATAAAAATCTAAACATAAAAAATTTGATGGCAGATATAGAAAAACGTTTATTAAAAATAAAAGACTATATTTCTTAATTATTGAAAATTTTCTCATAATAGCTATTTTTATACTAAGGAGAAAAAATATGATAAATTGTATTGAACAAGATAGCCTTACTGTAAGAAGATCTATATATCAATTAGGAGATACCGCTATGGTATCGGATAGTTGTTTAATAGATACAATAACTGCTTGTGTAAAAAATTGTCCTACACCATTCAATGCTCAATCAGCAAGGGTTGCTGTTTTATTTAGAGAATATCATAAAAATTTTTGGAATTTAGTCTGGAATAATCTAAAAGAAATAGTTCCTGAAGATAAATATGAAGCATCTCAACTGCGCATAGAAAGCTTTGCAAAAGCATATGGAACTATATTATATTTTGAAGATGTAAATGTTTTGAAAAAATTAAAAAAGATGTATCCGTTATATAAAAAAAATATGCATGATTGGACTATGCAAGCGAATGGAATGCTTCAATATATGATTTGGCAAACTCTTTCTGAAAATGATGAAGGTGCTTCATTACAGCATTATAATGAATTAGTTGAGCAACAAGTAAATATTCTATTTGATTTGCCAAAGAGTTGGAAAATTGTGGCTCAAATGCCTTGGGGAAACATTGAAAAAGAACCGGCACCAAAGACTTTCCTTCCTACAGATATACGTGTTAAAATTTTCAAGTAATTATTTGTGTGCTAATCGCATACCTATTTGATTTGAAAATTCTGCAACACCTTTAGTTATTAAAACCCCAATTAAATCGGCTACAATATCTATGTTTCTCTCCAATTGAATTTTATCTGCTTTGGAAAAATTAGATAGAACGTGATGAATTATATTTTCGCCGTCACGCATTTTAGGGTGTCCTACACCTAAACGAATGCGATTATAATTTGGAGAAATACAGGAATCTATGCTTTTAAGGCCATTGTGACCGCCAGCGCCTCCACCGAGTTTCGATTTAATTTTTTCAATAGGTAAATCCATATCATCATGAATTACGATAATATTTTGCGGTAATATTTTATAAAAATTCGCAACTTTAACAACGCTATTTCCTGATAAATTCATATATGTTTGAGGTTTTAGAATATAAACTTTTCGCCCCTCTATTTGTCCTTCCGCAATTAGACCATCAAACTTTGAACGATATGACGAAAAATTATAGCGGCGATGAATTTCATCTGCCGCCATAAAACCGACATTATGGCGGGTAGCCACATATTCCTCACCAGGATTACCTAAGCCAACCACCAAAAACATAATATACCTTATTTACGCATAAAATCTACGTGAAGAGGCTTGTCTGAAACAGGATGAAATTGTACATCTTGACAAGCAACTTTTGTTTTTTTACCGTCTACATCAACAGTAATGTCTGACTTGTAGAAATCTCTTAAATCAAGAGCTTTTTCTAACTCAACAGGATCTAAGCTGATTAATACTGCATCCTTTTTACCACCATAAATTACGGCAGGAATACGACCCTCACGACGACACGCACGAGCTGCCCCCTTACCTGCTTTCTCACGCTTTTTTGCATTAAAAGTAACTTCTGTCATTTTTTTATCCTTCATAAAATTAATATCCATAATAGCCTCCAGGGGTGCTATTAGTAGTGGTTTTGTACAACATATATATTTAATTTTCAAGTTATTTTAACAAAATTTTATGATTTTTTTGCTATTTTTAACAAAAGCTAAGGAGATTTATTATGAATTTTGTTTTTTATGGATTTATTTTCGGTTGTTTTATCCCTTATTTCGCTAGAAAAATTGGGAAATTAATGCCTGCGACAATGGGATATATTTTACTAAAAATTTTTGTTCCATGTCATTATATGCCTTGGTCTAAATTAAAAAACAATCCACAATATGTTATTTTATTTAATAAATACCTTATGCGTTGTATTGGCTGGGGAATATTTGTTTCTGCTTTAACATATTTGTTTGCAGTTAGTTTTGATAAAGTTTTTACATGGTGGTATGTAACATTTTTATGGATGATGCTATTATTAGTTGAAATTGATAAACGTTTTTTGTTACTTCCTGATATTTTAACTGTGCCTTTATTGATTTTAGGTTTTGCATATGCTTCACAAAACGGAAGTTGGCTATCGACCTTAGATCCTAATTTTTTCAGCTATCAACAGAATAGTGCTTTTGGTGCAGTTGCTGGATATGTTATGCCCGTTGTTGCAAGTATGTTTATTGTATGGAAATATCCCGAAGCTTTTGGTGGTGGAGATATAAAATTACTTGCGGCAATTGGAGCTTGGGTCGGAGTTGAAATTATTGCCTACATACTGTTATTGTCTTGCATTATATTTGCAGTAACTTGCTTGGTTAACAGACAAAAAGTTGGTCCTTTTGGTCCTGCAATCGTATATGCAACTTTATCTATGATTATTTTTGTGTTCGGTATGTAATTTATTAAAAAAATTTTTGATTACTTATTGACTTTAGTTCATATGAACACTAACTAAAGTAATAGTTATTAAAACTTTTATTTTAGGAGTGATATATTATGAATATTAAACCATTGCACGATAAAGTATTAATTAAACGTGTTGATGAAGAAACTAAAACAGCTGGAGGAATTATTATTCCTGATACAGCAAAAGAAAAACCTTCTGAAGGTATTGTTGAAGCAGTCGGAAATGGTTTTAGAGCAGAAGATGGAAAAATTTTGCCTATGACTGTTAAAGCTGGTGATAGAGTATTGTTCGGTAAATGGGCAGGAACAGAAATTAAAGTGAACGGGGAAACTCGTTTAATTGTAAAAGAATCTGATATTTTAGCAATTGTAGAATAAGCGAAAGGTATTAAAAAATGGCTGCAAAGGATATTAAATTTGGCAGTGATGCTCGTAGTAAAATGCTTAAAGGCGTTGAAACTTTGGCAAAAACTGTAAAAGTTACATTAGGACCTAAAGGTCGCAACGTTATGTTAGATAAATCTTATGGCGCACCAAAATTAACTAAAGACGGTGTATCTGTAGCAAAAGAAATCGTATTATCTGATAAGTTTGAAAACATGGGAGCTCAATTAATTAAAGAGGTAGCTCAAAAAACTGCAGATAAAGCAGGTGATGGTACTACTACAGCAACTGTTTTGGCAGAGGCTATTATTCGTGAAGGTTGCAAAGCTGTTGCTGCAGGTATGAATCCTATGGATGTTAAACGTGGTATTGATTTAGCCGTTGAAAAAGTTGTAGAAGATGTAAAATCTCGTTCAAAAACAGTTCAATCTTCAAGTGAAATAGCGCAAGTTGGAACAATTTCTGCTAATGGCGATACAACAATTGGTGAATATTTAGCAAAAGCAATGGAAAAAGTAGGTAATGAAGGTGTTATCACTGTTGAAGATGCAAAAGGCTTAGAAACAGAATTGGATGTTGTTGAAGGTATGCAGTTTGATAGAGGTTATTTGTCTCCATACTTTGTTACTAATGCAGAAAAAATGAACTGTGAATACGATAATCCATATATTATGTTATATGATAAAAAAATATCTAATTTACAGCCTATGATCTCTATCTTAGAAGCAGTTGTTCAATCTGGTAGAGCATTAATTATTGTTGCCGAAGACATCGAAGGCGAAGCTTTAGCAACTTTAGTTGTTAACAGAATTCGTGGTGGTCTAAAAGTTTGTGCGGTAAAAGCTCCAGGTTTTGGTGACAGACGCAAAGCTATGTTAGAAGATATTGCAATTTTAACTGGTGGTCAGGTTATATCTGAAGATCTCGGTATGAAGATCGAAAACGTTACATTAGATATGTTAGGATCTGCTAAGCGTGTAGAAATAACAAAAGATGATACCACAATTATTGACGGAGCTGGTGATAAAGATGCTATTTCAGGCAGAGCTGCTCAAATTCGTCAAGAAATTTCACAAACAACTTCTGATTATGATAGAGAAAAACTTCAAGAACGTTTAGGAAAACTTTCTGGTGGTGTAGCAGTTATCAGAGTTGGTGGAGCATCTGAAGTTGAAGTAAAAGAAAGAAAAGACCGTATTGATGATGCTTTACACGCAACCAGAGCAGCTGTTAAAGAAGGTATCGTTGCTGGTGGCGGAACTGCTTTATTGTTTGCAACTCATGTTTTAGAGAATTTGAGAACTGATAATCAAGATCAAAATGTTGGTATTGATATTATTCGCAAAGCATTACAAGCACCAATCCGTCAAATTGCTGAAAATGCAGGTGTTGATGGATCTATTGTTGTAGGAAAATTACTTGAAAACAAAGATTTCAACTTTGGTTATAATGCTCAAAATAATGAGTATACTGACATGATTAAAGCTGGAATTGTTGACCCTACGAAAGTTGTTAGAACTGCTTTGCAAGATGCAGCATCTGTTGGTGGCTTGTTAATCACAACTGAAGCGATGGTAACAGAATTACCTGAAAAAGAGTGTCATTGTGGTGGTGGAGCTGCACAACCAGGTGGCATGGGTGGTATGGGTGGTATGTATTAATAGCATCTATATATCTGAAAAACCTCTTATGTTTTGCATAAGAGGTTTTTTGTTACAATAACAAAAGCTCTCTCTAGGCCAACAAACCTCTTTTGATATTGTATATCCCAAAAAATATAAAACGGTTTATTGTTATGTTATATAAAAAAGTTTTGATGTCAATATTTTTCTAAGTTTATTTTTATTTTTTTTATTTTACGCTTGATAGTTGAATTAATATATTATATAGATACATATAATATATTATATACATTGAGGTAAATTTTATGATTAATTTTCGATTTTGGAATCATAGATTTAAATTTAAGGTTAGAAAAAATTTTTATATTATAATAACAAAATTTCAGATATTTTTCGTATATAAACCTAATAAGGATACAGTTATAATAATAAATGATATTGAAATATAATAACAAAAAAAAACACCCTCTTTCGAGGGTGTTTTTTTGTTCTGATTAGATATTACTGATATAAACAATTGTTATCAGGAGTAGCATTGTGAAGTACTGCACATGGCTCCATGTATAACCTCATACTATATCCCATTACGGTGAATGATGATAAACAAGGTTTGCCACCACTCATACCTTTTTGACATCTATATCTTCTCCAACCAAGTCTTTCTTGAGTATTGTTTGCTATACAGCTTTCGTAATTATCAGCAATTTGAGCTGAAGAGAATTGAGACACGAAGCTAGAATTTTTACACCAAGATTGATATGCATAATGAGGTACTGAACCAACTTGATATTGTCCAGTTGTAGGAGGCTCAGATAAACACTCATCAGAGATTAAAGGAAAACCTGTAGAATCAAAGATTGGTCCACCTGAAGAATATATCCAAGCATAATAGCAATTTGTATATGTTACGGTTTGCTCTTCTTTTTCACATTTTGCAGCATATTTTGTAGAATATCCAGCCGGACAAGTAGCGTCTTTTACCATGTATTTAGTGCTAGGTGAACTGTTGGTACAATTGTTGTCTGTTGTATCTTTTGAAGGAGGGCAAGCATAGTGTTTATAACCTTCTTCAGCAGGGTACAAGTCAACTATTTCTTGACAGATGTATGGATAACCAGAACAGTCTGCTGTTGGGTTTACCTCTTTTCCGCCATCGTCATCATCGTTATTTTCATCCTCATCATCCTCATCATCCTCATCATCTGGATTATCAGGAGTAACAGGAATATCTTGTCCACCTGTTGTAACTGGAGCAATACTAGCGCAAGACCATTTTGAACCATCTAAAGGGCAAGCAGTACATGTATAATCAGCGCCTTTTGTACCAACATCTTCTGTTGAGACGGTATATCCCATTTTTTCACAGGTTACTTCTTCTTCACAGACTAGAGCCTGAGCTTGAGCTGATACCAATAAACCTATGGCAAAGCTCCAAATAAACAAATATTTTTTCATTTTTCTTCTCCTTTTTAATCTAATCAGAATCCTAGCTTTATTTGTTCTCTAGGCTCTTTGCTGAGTGGCTGAGAAAGCTCTTCAGCGGGTGCGACATGGTCGCAATATTTATCATATTAGAAATTACAATCCTTTGTATATGGTGTTGCATTATGAAGCTGTTTACATGGTTCTAATTCTGAATGTTCAGGATAACCAACAACAACTGCTGAAGATAAGCATGGCTTTCCGGCGCTCATACCCTTTTGGCAACGATATTTTCTCCAACCGGTGGTATCTGTCTTACCATATTTTGCTACACAAGAACTTCTGTTGCTTAATGTTGAATTAGATGAATACTGTGAAACGAAGCTACTGTTATAACAAAGTGATCCAGTTGTTGATGCTGTTGTACATTCTGTTTCAATCCAAAACATAGGAAGTCCTGAGTAAGTATATACTTCTTTATTATCACATAAATTCATGTAACCAACATAGCCGCCAGAATAATCTGCGGAAAATACTCTACGGCATTTACGCTCAACGCAATCTACGGCAAAACTTTCTTCTGCACAATAAGAGTCGTAATTTGTGGAAAATCCGGTAGGGCAAGATAAAGTTGTTACTTTATATCTATCATTTGCATCACCAATTTCTGTAGAACCTGACCAACGGCTAGGACAACGATAGTGTCTATATCCTTCAGAGGTTGGAAAACGTTCATTTACTTCTTCAAATGAATATGGATATCTACTACAAAGATTTCTTGTTCCATCAGTACCATCTTCTATGTTAGTATCATCATCTTCATCACCAGAGTTATCATCACCACCTGATGTTGTCTCTGCAACTAAAGATGCACAAGACCAAATTGTTCCGTCAACAGGGCATGGTGTACAAGTAAATTTTGATCCCATCGCTCTCATCTGGTCAGTAGATAATGTATAACCTAAATCAGCACATGTTGGCGTATCAGTATTTGTAGCAGCATTTGCCTGAGCAGATAAACATAAAGCTGTGGCTATGCTCCAGATAAATAAATATTTTTTCATTTTCTTTCCCCTTTCTAAATATCTAATCAGAATCCTAGCTTGCTTTTGCCTATCTAGGCTCTTTCTGCCGGGGTACTACAGGGGTAGAACCCCGACAAGACGTGGACTAGCCACAGTTGTTATCTAATATTCACACGATTATGAATATGTATCCTCATCTACAGATGGAACATATGTACACTTGTAATAATATCCGTATGGATCACTTGGACAAGCTGTACAAGTATATCCAGTTGTTACATACCCTCGGAGATTACCTTGAAGTATATTATATCCTTGAGAATTACAAACACTTGCATAATCTGTAGGTGTATAGTCTGAACCAGAACTATCCCCATCTCCTCCGCTATAAGAGTCACCATTGCTATCTAATTCGCATTTGTAGAAACCATATGGTTCATCAGGACATGGAGTACAAGAACCTCCGTTTAACATATATTCATCTTTTTCATATTCACCTAAGGTATACCCTTTAGCTGCGCATAGCTCGGCAACGTCAGTTGTTTCTGTTTCAGTAGCATCTTCAGTTGTACTTGTAGATGATGCTTCTACATATGAACCTAATTTCTTAGCACAATATTCATATGGCTGAGCACCAAATAACTCTGCACAAGGCTCATTTGCGCCTACACGATATTCTACAGTATAACTAGATAAACAAGGATTAGAACCACTATAACCATTTTGACAACGGTATTCTACCCATAATGAACCATAGTTGAGACATTCATAATCACTATTAGATCCTGTCATATCAAATGCACTATATCCATACTGATTTAAGAATTTATCGTCTTGACATGCATACATTTTGTCATATGCATAAGAAGTACTATTAGAGTATTGATATCTGACGTATCTTGTTGGTAAAGTACATACCTGAGAATATGATGTACTAAAACCACTAGGACATTGACGAATAGCGCATTTGAAACGAGTTGGGTTTGTAGGACATTCAATACAGCTATATCCACCGTTTGAATATGTTGATTTCACTGTTTCTTCAGATATGCTATAGCCATCGCATGTATCTTCTTGTTCTTCTGGCTCAGCAACTGTTTGGCCTAAAGAATCCACACAAGTTTGATATGGTGTTGCGTTAAATAGATATGCGCATGGCTCAGGAACACCTGTACGATACTCAACTAATGTACTTGATAAACAAGGTTTTTCTCCACTATAACCATTAATACAACGATATTTTACCCATGATTCTCCGGCATTCTCACATGCACTATAATTCCACAATCTGAGAAAATCACCATCATTACACGCATGACTATTATTTGTTTCAGTTACAGTATATGGTTGAGAATAAGCATCATAATATACTTGGCTAACTGTATAAGGCTTATTACATACTTGAGAATAATCTGTGCTATAACTCATACCATTCTTTGAAGAACATGTTCTTGTCGTACATTTGTATCGACTACTATCAGATGAACAATAGTGGCAGTAATAACCATTATTAGCATTCATGCTGTTAACATCAGCTTTAGTTAAGTTATATCCTTCACAAGGGTCCACAACTACTGGCTCAATGAATCTATCAACACAAGAGAATGCTGTTGCATCTAAAGGACAAGCTGTACATTCCCAATCAGAACTCAATCCCTTGATATCTGCTTCTGTATATGTGTAGCCCATATCTTTACATGTAGGGTTCTCCGTTTCACATGCTAGCTCTGTAGCATGCACAGGGGTAGAAAGGATCAAAACTGATACCATACTCCACATCGCTAAATATTTTTTCATTGTTTTCTCCTTTCCAGTTATAGCTTTTTTTCTTTTAAGCATTTTTCTTTTGGGAATGGTCAAGAAACTTAACCACTCCCATATTTATTCTTATTGATTAAACCAACATGTTCCTGTTGCTGGGGATGCCCCGTATAATACACCACATGGTTCTGGAGAGCCTTCGTGACGAATTACAGTATTTGTACTCAAGCAAAGCTCACCATTTACATACCCCTTAGCGCAACGATATTTTGTCCATTGTACACCATAGTTCCAACAAGAAGACACGATACTATATGAGTTTGTCCATTGTCTTAACCAAGCATCATCATAACAAGCAGGAACTTCATTTCCTTCGCGAATTATCTCACTAGAGTAAGCGACATATCTTGATGTTGCAATAGAGTGATCGCATACCAAGTCTACAGATGTTGAGAAACCGCTAGGACAAGCCGCCACAGGCTCAACTTTAGGCTCTGGAACATCTGGTTCTTCAGGCTCTGGAATAATCTTAGATGGATCAATCTCACATCTGTAGAAACTATACGTATCAGCCGGACATCCTGTACAACTATATTTTGGATCCATTGTATACGCATCTTTTTCAAACTCTGTTATGTTATATCCATGATCAGGACATGATACATGTGAAGGAATTGATGCACACTTATACAAACCTGCATTTGAAGGACATTGTTCACAAGAGTGCCATCCTAAATCCATCAAATCTACAGCCTCAGCTCTATCGGTTGTATAACCTTCTGCCGAACAATTTACCCAAGTAAATTTAGGCTCACACTTCCACTTTGTTCCATCATAAGGACATGCACGACAGTGGAATAATGATGTATCAGTATAGCCATAAGTATCTTTAATTTTGGCAGCAAGCTCTGTTGGCTCCCATGTGTAGCCCATTGTGAAACAGTCTGTTCCGTTTGAAGACGCTTCAACCATTACAGAACGAGTTTCTTCTGCTGTGCGTGTTAACCAGTTACAAGTCTCCACATCATCATAACCGGTTCCACAAATACATTTTGCACACGCCACCCCTAAACTATTTTTAATACTTGGAGAACATTCTGCTATTTGATGATTTTCTGTATCACAGATTATATTATCACATGTACCAGTATATGGAGTAGGACACTCTTCATAGTACATATAACAGTTTTTATCTGCGAATCCAGTTGATGTTTTAGTACAGTTACCCAAACCATTTTTAGCTTCACAATCAGCCATTGAGTCATAATATCCTTTTTCAGTATTACATTTTGCGTACTCAGCAGGACACTCATTTAACCTCTCTAAGATTGAAGAACATGTGTGCCAATCATCATTCCAGAATAATTTACTTTCTACAGTACCACCGATTGTTTTGGATGTTATGCCTGTATTAGCTGCTTCGACCGCAGAATAATCACAAGTAACAAATTCATTCATTGTAGGATGCGCGGTAAGAGCACTAATTTTATAAATTGTTTTCCCTGAAGCTACAAGAGGATTCTCCGGACATCCATCCGCACTACCCATTGAACGAACACATATATTTTGTAACAATTTGTTATCTAAATATGCATATGGAGGACAAACCTCACCAATCTCAACCGGCAACCAACATCCGGAGCCGCCATGAACTTGGCAGGTACCATTATGTGCATTCGCACAAGCCTCAGAAGATGCAAACTGAGGTAAACAAGAAGAAACATAACATGTTACATTTCCCTGTCTCTCAACAGCTTTACATTCTCTAGTTATTGTGCCGGCATTAGCGATAACATTCTCTTCTTCACAGAGAGCTTTTGTTGAAAATTCACCTAAACTGCTGCTACATTCGTATTTTTCACAACATTCTTCAGTACCTGTCTCACACACACAAGGACCAGAACCCACAACGTCATCACAGGCATCATCACCAGGCAAGAAACAAACTGCAGAATAAGCAGATGTTGTTATTGAAAAACATAGAATTATGCTAAGCAACAATCCTTTATAAATATTCCATATTTTCATGACCGCTCTCCTTTATCTAAAAAATTACTGCATTAACATAATACAAATATGACAGCATACTTTGTTAAAAGTTTATTTTATTTTTCAATAAAAGTCAATACCAGTACACCCGTTTTATTGTGAACTTTTTGTTACATTTTTATGTTAACTTGGCTATTTTACGGAATCTTTACCTAAACCCAGCATATTTATACCTATATTGATTGCTGTGAACAACACAATCTTTACAAGAAAGCTAAGTTCCAATCCCGATATAATTGCTAATGTAAAAATTGCAACATAAGATAGTGTATTTATGCGTAATGTTTGCGAAAAATTACAATGATAAATTATCGCTAAAAGCCAATGCATTAAAATTGTGTATACCAGAATAGCCAACATACTCCACAGTAAGATGAATAAAAACAAGAGAGCAAAAACATATTTACCAGCGTGTTCTTCAATAGCCTCTGCTCCAGCAACAGCAACGTCTCTATCAATAACCATATTAGGAAATGTAGACAGACTTTGAATTTCTATCTTTTTTGCTGAAACAGAATATATTTTATTTTTGCTGATATAAACACCCGCTGGCAATGAATTTGTATCCATATCAGAAACTCTTGTATCTAGGATAACATTAAATGGCTTTTCTTCGCTTCCGAAATTACGTGCAACAACTTTGTTTTCAGGTGCAACAATCTGTCCACCAGATATTGTTATTGGCAAATACTCATCTATATTCTCGATAGCTTTGGGAATATATGGACGAACAACACCCATAACAGCATTTGTTGTATATATGGAAAAAATTAAAGAAAATGTGATGACTGTTAAAACACCCAACCATTTATTAAAAATAAAGTTTTTCATTTTAATCTCCTTTACCATTCATCAAATAAATCTGGCTCACGATTTTCTCGAGTTGCCAAGATTTCTATTGCTTGTTTTATTATATTATAATTAACCGATGTTTGATATGCAAGTGATATACTATCAATTTCATCAACTAATTCTTGGATATAAGCAAAAGATCGCCGAGAATTATTGACAATAAAATTTAATATTTCGGGACTTATTAGTATCTGCCTATCATTAAATAATTTAACTATTAATGTTTGCATCATGACATCATCCGGTTCTGTTATGGCAATGCTAGGCAACATATTTAATCTCGACTGCAAATCTTTTAATGAAAAATGCATCCTGCTTGGTGCATTTTCAGATGTCCATAACATATAACGCCCCTCTGCATTGTTATATGTATTAAATAAATGAAATAATGCTTCTGTATTTACTTTATGAACAAGGTTTTCTATTATTATACTCTGATTTTCTTCACAAATTCGTTTTACATTACGCATATTTATACTTGAAGCCTCAATCAAAGAAACTTTTATAGGCTTATCTGATAACATTTTAACTTTATCGGCAAACAAATGTGCTAAATGCGATTTTCCACACCCTTTTGGACCATATATTATAAGCCCGCTTGATATCCAGTTAGGCCAACAATCTATCATTTGAAAAGCTTCTAAATTACAAGAAGAAACCATAAAATCTTCTCGCCCCATGTATGTATGAGGCTTAAAATCAAAAGGAATCTGTTTTAATTCTTCATCTTGTGTCGTTTTCATTGCTTGGCCAATACTTCTAATACCTTTTTATGCAAATCGCCTAAACTATATGGTTTACTCATAAAATGAAAATCCGTAGATCCAGCCAACTCTTTACGGGCAATCTCTTCAGAATATCCTGATGCTAAAATAATAAGCATTTCAGGATATTGAGTTCGAACTATTTTAGCTAATTCTGCACCACTCATCCCCGGCATCATCATATCAGTTATCATCATATCAAACTTTTCACCATTTTCAATATGCTCTAAGGCATTTTCGGCAGAAATGCAATCGACCACATCAAAACCCTTTTGACGCAAACCTCTTGCACCAACAGTTCTTACGGCATCTTCGTCTTCAACAAATAATATTTTTGTTTCACCTACAGCTCTAGACAAACCTCGTTGACTATCAAATGAAGAAACATTCAACCCCAAAATCAATTTATTATCCGCATTAAGAGCAATCGTAGAAGATTGTGTAGACATAGCCACTTTACCTGATTTATCACGAATTATTTCTTCTTGAGGTTCAACTATAGAGGTATTAATTTCATTACTTTCATATGATGGTAAATAAATCTCAAAAGTCGTTCCCTTTCCGACTTCACTATGGACTTTTATAAACCCCTCTGTTTGACGCACTATTCCGTACACCATGGCTAAACCCAAACCCGTTCCCGAACCAACAACATTCTTCTTTGTTGAGAAAAATGGCTCAAAAATACGATTTATATTTTCAGCAGGAATTCCACACCCGGTATCACTAACACTAATTACAATAAAATCTCCAGGCTTAATAACATCTGCACCGAATTCATAAGGAGTATTCAAACGTTCTGAACGTGAAGATATGCTTAATACCCCCTTACCACTCATAGCATCCTTAGCATTAATTGCCAGGTTTATCATGACTTGAGAAAATTGAACCGGATCAACACGAATAAAACCTAAATCGGAGCCATAACTTATTTGTAAAGATATTTGCTCTCCAATTAATCGAGATAATAGATGATCTATTTCAGCAAATGCTTCTGTTACCTCTATTAATTTAGGATTTAACGGTTGTTTACGAGATATTGCAAGTAATTGACGTGCTACACCCGCTGCTCGGTTAGCATTTTGCTTAATTTGAACTAAATCAGAAAAAGATGGATCACCAACTCCGTGACGCTGAATTAATAAATCACAATAACCAATTACAGCAGTAAGTAGATTATTAAAATCATGCGCTACTCCACCGGCAAGCTGTCCGAATGCTTGCATTTTTTGAGCTTGTGCTACTTGCATTTCAAGATTTCGCTTATTAGTTATGTCAACTAAATACAAAATCATTCCTTCTATATTATTTGAAGAATTAGAATGATGATTTCGCATCGGACTTATATATATTTGAACATTTTTATCTTCTTTAGTTGATGTCAATGTTGTTTCAAAATTTGTTTCAAAATCTTTGTTATGAGAATAAGCTAAAAAGGCTTCTTTTATTTTCTCTTTTGCCTCATCATTGAAATAGGAATATATTTTTTTATGCAAAATATCTTCAGCGTTTTTCTCAAAAATCTCTGTTATATGATTATTTAATTCTAATATTTTTTGATGTTTATCTACGAAAATTATACCTATAGGAGCAGTATCAAATAAACCTTCAAATTTGTCAGATATTTGATTTAATTTATTTTTTAACTCATCGTCATTTGGTATATTTAATAGGACAACACCTCTTGTTTTTAGTTCAGAATTTTCACGAATATTGTACTGTTTAACAAAAGCCTCTTCTTGATGGTTGTCTGTATTGAAAATAACATTATCATTAAAAACCCCATCTGATGTATGTAATAGTTCCGGCTTATATGCTATATAATCATCTATAGTTCTACCGATAGCCACATTTTTATCCGTATTTAGATAATTTGCTAATGTATTGTTTATATACTCGATCTTTCCTTCGCTATCACAAGTATATAGACCAACAGGTAAAAAATCTAAAAAATTATGCAACGATGACATTTCATTTTGGAAAACTTGTTCCATATTTTTATAAGATGTAATGTTTTCTATCGTCCAAAAAATATAAATTTCCTTACGAATTTTATTTAATGAATATTCATCCTCAAAAATATCGGCCTTATTTAAATAAATCGGCTTAACGCTAACTCTAAGCCACTCCTCAGCAACAAAGATACTGTTTTTCTTTGGATTGATAGAGAGAATTACTGAAGCAGATTGTAATTTATTTACGGCAGAAGAAAGTTTTTGTAAATCCAGTTTATTTGCTGAAGAATCGATAATATTTTTTTCAAGAAAACTTAGTATAGGAGTATCACCAAATAAATCTTTTGCAGGGCGATTGATAATTATAGCCTCCCCTAAAGAATTATCTATTCTATGACACTTATCTTTATCATTAAGAACTTCAGAAGCTAAAGCTCCAAAACCTATTGCATTTTCACTAACCTTTAAAATTCTGATGGTAATTAATATGCAAATGATATTCAGAATAACTGTAGATATAATTATATATACAGAATGTTCTGTATATAAAAACAATGCAAATAAGCTTAAAGACATAAACATTATCGCGTATGCTAGAAAGACTAAATTTCTTTCAAGCTGTCTATCAGGACGGCGTTTTGTTATATCTTTAAGCATTTATGCATTCTTTCTATTTTTAAGTTAAAACGTCGGCTTTTTCTTTTCCTGTACGCTCTGTTATTTCAGCTATTTGACGAGATACATCAGCAAGTTCTTCTAACATTTTTTCAACATCTGCATCTAAATTTTCTGTTTCATAGCGCTCTAAATAAACTCGCAAAGTTGCGCCAGAAGTTCCAGTTCCTGACAAACGATATACTATGCGAGATTTATCAGTGAAATATACTATTAAACCATTCTTTGTAGAGCTTTTATCTACAGGATCATTATAGATAAATGGCTTGGCTTCTGATACTGTAAAGTTGCCATATTCTTTACCAGATAAAGCCGAAAGTTTATTTTCTAAATCAGATATCAGCTTATTGGCAACATCTAGATCCAATCCCTCGTAATCATTACGCATATAATAACTACGACCATATTTTTTCCAATGTTCTTCTGTTATTTCTTTAACAGATTTTCCGGTAACAGCAATGATATTTAACCAAAATAATACAGCCCAAATTCCATCTTTTTCACGAATGTGACTAGACCCAGTACCAAAACTTTCTTCCCCGCAAAATGTTATACGGTTACTATCCATTAAATTACAAAAATATTTCCATCCTGTAGGAACTTCATAATAACCAATATTTAGAGCCTCGGCTACACGCCCCACTGCTGTAGATGTTGCTGCAGATTTTGCTACTCCGAATATGCCATTTTTATACCCTGGAATAAGCTTATAATTATCAGTAAGAATTGCTAAACTATCGCTAGGTGTTACAAAAAATTTCTTACCCAAAATCATATTTCTATCACCATCACCATCATTAGCAGCTCCAAAATCAGGTGCGTTATCAGAATACATTAAATCAACCAATGTTTTAGCATAGATTAAATTTGGATCAGGATGTAATCCTCCAAAATCTTCAAGAGGAATATAGTTCAATACAGAACCCTTAGGAGCACCTAAAATTTCTTCAAAAATCTTTTGAGCATATGGTCCAGTAACAGCATTCATTGCATCAAAAACAAAAGAGAATCCATTAGCAAATAGATTTTTAATTGCTGAGAAATCAAAAATATTCTGCATCATTTCAACATAATCTTTTAATGGATCGATTACTTCTATTTCCATATTTCCTAAATATTGTTTACCTACAACACTTAAATCTATATCATCAACATCAAGTATTTTATACTCTGTAATTGTTTTTGTATTTTCATATATTTTATCACTAATTGATGTTGGACATTGTCCACCTGAGGCAACAGCATATTTAATACCAAAATCACCATTAATGCCTCCCGGATTGTGAGAAGCAGATAATACGAATCCACCATCAGCTTCATTCTTCAATAAAACTTTTGAGCTAGCAGGTGTAGAAATAAGTCCATTTTGACCTACTATCATTTTTTTCATACCATTAGCTGCAGACATTTTCATAATTTTTTGAATAGCAATCTTATTATAATAACGTCCATCTCCACCCAAGATAAATGTCTGTCCTTCTACTCCACCAATTGCATTGAAGATACTTTGTATGAAATTTTCAATATAATTTTCCTGAACTACAACTTTAGATTTTTTTCTTAAGCCTGCTGTTCCCATTTTTTGATCTGTATAAGGAGTTGTCTTAACTACTTTCAACATAGTACATCCTTTCATAATTAAATAATTTTTCTATATATATTTATAAATAAATAAATTACGAGGTAAAGTTTTTTTATTTATCTGGGCACATTTATTTATGTTGCCATAAAAAATCCGTCAAAGTTAATATTTCTCTACGAGCATAAACGTCTGACATTGTCATTTTGAAATATGGAGAACTTGTCATATCTGCTGAACAAAAACCATTATTTATATACTGATATGATGCTCGTTTCTTTATTGGTGAGGCTATTCTATATCCATATTTCTTTGCATTGGTTTCAATGTTCTTTAATGAACTTGTATCGTCCATATTTAACAAATTAGGAACGACTATCCAATTGAGATATTTTATTCCTTTTGCAGCGATATTCTTTTTAGCATCCCAGATTAAATTGATATATGAACTTCCAGACAACCAGCTATCTTTTTCTTGATTGCTTATAACAGTAATCAAAGTATGAGCCGATGAAAAAATTTCTGCATATTCTTCATTTTTTTCAGACGGGATATCTGCCACAATAACATCTATATCCTTAGCAGTTTTAATATCTGAAATTATTTGTGGAAATGGGAGTTTTAGCCTATTTTTTTTATTTAACAATTCGCGTTGTTTTATAAAATTTTCATAAATAGAATCCGTTGAAAGAATTGCAACTTTATAATCATCCGCCCACAATGCGGCAGATAAGTTTAAGGCTATTGTAGTTTTTCCTACACCCTTTTCAGAACTGCTAATTACGATAACCGGAATATCTTTCATTATTTCTGTGCCAATTTTATTGTGTTATTTTCAGCGACAACAAGACATGATTGTTTATTTCTTTTCATATTTTGACATATCTGTCTTGCATTTTTCTTGTCTAATCCAACAACTTTTGATCGATAAACAATACCGCTATTAGCCTTAACTTTTTCAATTTTTATATCATAAACTGAATATAATTTTGCCAATTTATTCTTTATGCTTATTGCAAAATTTCTAGCTCGCTGATAGTCTGAAAATGAGCCAATTTGAATTGCATAATTTTTGCTATTTGCTTTAATATTCTCTGAAATTCTTTGTTTTTTAACAGAAGTATTTCTTTTTCTGGCTGAAGCATATTTTGTTGTTTTCTTATTTGGCCCATCAATTTCTTTTGCTAATGAGGCTATATCTATAGGAAAATTGTTTTGTAAATATTGCAAACCTTTATCCATCATTTTGGCAGCTTTCTTATCTCGTTCATTTAAAAAACGATGTCCCATTGTTACTGCAATCACACGATTATTGTTTCTACTTGCAGATGTAACAATATTATAACCGGCGGCTGCCGTATAACCAGTTTTCATACCATCTGCACCAGAGAATGTTTTCAAAAGATTATTGTGTCCGTAAATCTTTTTACCTTTGTACATAAAATTTTGAGCAGAAAACCATTTATAATATTGTGGAAAATGGCGATATACTGCCATTGATAAAATAGCCATATCTCGAGCGGTTGTCTTTTGTTTTGAATTAGGTAAACCTGAAGCATTTTTAAATGTTGTATCGTTCATACCTAATTTTTTAGCAGTTTTAGTCATTAATACTGCAAAATCAGCCTCAGTTTTAGAAAATCTCTCTGCTAATACAGTAGCACAATCATTTGCAGACTTTACAATTACAGCCATTATTGCATCTTTTACAGAGATTGTTTCGCCAGCCTTTACTCCTAATTTAGAAGGAGAACGACCCGCTGCCGTACGGGAAACTTTTAGCTCTTCATCAAGTGTTATATGTTTGTGTTCTAATGCATTGAAAGTTATATATAAGGTCATTAACTTTGTTAATGATGCAGGGTAGCGTAATTCATCCGCATTTTGTTCATATATAACATTTCCACTTCGAGCATCTATCATTATAGAAGAAGGCTTTGCGTTGCTTTCTTTTATTGAAAGAGCAAAGAAGAACATAATAAATATCAATACTTTTTTTAACATTTTTTCCTCATGGTTACGCAATTATTTTTAGTGTAACTTTTAAATGGTAAAAAAAAGTTAATAAGCTGAAAAGAATCAGAAAAATCTCCAAGTAATAGAATTGTTATTTCCTGAACATAATTCAACTGCTACATCTACAGAAAATGGAAGTTGATAAGTAGTAGTTCCCGTGGATATAGGTGTACCCGCTGTTTTATATCCATTAAAGACACCATTTTCTGATATCGGTTCTGCGATACTTACACCTAAAAGACCCGAGCCATCATCCCCCCAATCTTGTGTTGCTATTTCAATACAAGCCTCATCTGGTAATGATGTATAAATTATATAAAACGCTTTATTATCCCCTTCAATAATTTTTGGTGATGAAGTTATTTTAATTTCCCCTCCGAAAGCATTAGTCATAGCATAATCGGAACCTGAACCTTCAAAAATTTCATTAGGAGCTACATTAGCTTTTTTAATTATTTTATTGCTTATATTTTTATAACTTTTCTGTCTTGC